>NZ_JWMC01000093.1:0-48897 GCF_000812405.1 Pseudomonas sp. PI1 | reverse complement strand
AGGGGGGGAGGGGGGGAGCCTCGGCGCCCCCATGGGGAGCGGTGTTCTGGCCGGCGGCTCCAGGGGCGCATGGTCGTGGCGTGTCCCGCGTTCGTGGGAGTGACGAGGGGGCTGGGAGTTTCAGGATGACTCCGAATTCACCGCTCGCTCCGAACGGCCCCCTCTCCCGCTTGCGGGAGAGGGCTGGGGAGAGGGTGCTCTTTTGCAGAGCCTCAACCTTTGTCCCGACCTCAATCCCCGTCATTCCAGCGCAAGCGCTGTTCGCGATGGAGCCGCGTCCCGCGTTCGCGGGAATGACGAAGTAGAAGAATGGTGCCTGATTTCAACTCCGCTCAGGGCAAGCCCCCTCTCCCTTCAGGGAGAGGGCTGGGGAGAGGGTTGCGGACATCAACACACCTCCGGAGTTGAACTTGACGCCGTTGTTCGCAAATGGAGTTCTGTCGGAACGGCTTGGCGTGGCTTCGAAGAGCGCCCTCTCCCTAACCCTCTCCCTGAAGGGAGAGGGGACCGTTGGGCAGGGTCGGGTATTCTGGAGTCAGCCGGCAGCTCCAGCGGTTTCCAGCTGAAACCATTTCCTCTCTCGGCACGGACAGCCCCCTCTCCCTCCGGGAGAGGGTTGGGGTGAGGGCAACGGACTTCGCCGATGCTCCATCATTGAACCTCCGTCCGCCGGCCAACCATGGCGATGGGTATCGCTTCGCTCAACCCATCCTACGACAGTATTTTCCCAGCGCCGGTAGGAGCGGGCTCTGTCCGCGATTCGCGCGCAGGGCGCGCGCCTACAGGCCAGCTCGATAATGGGCGCAGCGTGTTTTTCAGGCGAAAAAAAACGGCACGGGCTTGCGCCCATGCCGCCTGAAAACCGGGCCGCCCGGCGCCGAAGCGCCGGACGGGCCGGGTCGGTCAGACCAGTTGCTGCTGTTGCAGCGCCAGCAGGTCCTGTTTCACCAGCATGCTGTCGGGCACTGGCGCCTCGGCTGCCGGCGGGGTTGCCGCCACGCCCGGAGCCTGTGCCCCGGCCGGTGCCTGCAGCAGGCCCTGCAACGACAGCGGCTGCGCTTGCGCGACCGGCTCCTGGTGCAGTTCCAGCGCCGCGAACAGCCCGGCCATCAGCGCTTCCTCGCCCCCCAGGGGCTCGGCCAGCACCTGCGGTTGCAGCACGCTGTCCTCGAGGAAGATGGTGAACGGACCGGTGGGCGCCAGCCCTTCGGCCTCGGCCACCAGGCTCACGGAACCGTCGGGGTTGGCCAGAAGGCTCAGGTCGCTGGTGGTGATGTACCAGTAACCATCCTCATCCACCGTCTGCGAGCCCACCGCTACGCCGTTGGCATAGAGCGTCACTGTGGTGCCCAGCGGCGAGGAACCCTTGACCGTCAGAGTCACGTCCTCGGTGAAGTCCTCCTTCTGCAGGTAGACGCCAGCGACGTCGTCGCGCACGTTGATGATCGACGGGTCGGCAGCGATCGGCAGGGCGATGGTGAAGTCCCAGGGCTCGCTGAGCGGGCCCACGTTGCCGGCTTCGTCCACCGCGCAGGCCTGCAGGCTGTGCTTGCCCGACTGCAGCGGCAGGCGCGGTTCGAACGCCCACTCCAGGGTGGTCTGGTTGACCGTGGCCGAGCCGAGGAACTTGCCATCGTCGTAGACGTACACGTACTTCACGCCGAAGGTGTCGACCTGGCCATAGAAGTTCGGCCAGGGGTCGTCGGTCTTCCCGCCCTTCGGCACATCGCCCCAGTCCGTCTCGGGGTTCGGTCCGATCATGTCGTACAGCCCCAGGTTGGTGACACGGCCCGGTGCGGTGACATCCACGGTGAAGTTCCAGCCGACGCTACGCTCGCCTTCGTTGCCGGCCTCGTCCACGGCGGCGGCGCTGAAGCGGTGCACGCCTTCGTAAAGCGCCTCCTCCGGCGTGAAGCTCCAGTTGCCCTCGGCGTCCACCGAGACACTGGCGATCAGCAGGCTGCCGTCGTAGATGTTCACCCACTTGGCGCCGATGGCCTGGCCGCTGAAGGTAGGCGTCGCGTCGTTGGTCAGGCCGCTCTGCTCGATGGTGCCGGTGATCAGCGGCTCGTCGTCGACCAGGTCCAGAGCCGTGACGGCCTCCGGTGCCTGGGTGTCGACGGTGAAGCTCCACTCCAGGCTTTCGCTCGGCGTGCCGCTGGCGGTTTCGGCCACCAGGCTCAGGCTGTACTCGCCGTCGGCCAGTTCCGGCAGCTCGAACTGCCAGTTGCCGTCGCCATCGACCAGTGCGCTGCCCAGCAGCGTCTGGCCGTCATGGATGAGCACCCGCACCGCGCCGTTGCCGGCCGTGCCGGAGAGCATCGGCTGGGCGTCGTTGGTCAGCCCGCCCTGGGCGATCTCGCCGAGGATGCCTTCGACATCGTCGTAGACCGAATCGAGGCTGAGGGTCGGCACCTGGGCCTGCACCGTGAAGTCCAGCGACTCGCTGGGCTCGCTGGCATTGCCGGCCGGATCGGTGACTACCACGCTGAGGCTGTGGTCGCCCTCCTCCAGCGGCTGCTCGGGAGTGAATTCCCACTGGCCGTTCTCGTCGATCACGACCGTGCCGATTACCTCACCGTTGTCGAGGATGCTGACGGTGTCGCCCGGCTCGCCCGAACCACTGAGGGTCGGCTGGGTTTCGTCGGTCACGCTGCCCGGCTCGATGGGACCGGTGATGGCGCCGGTGTTGTCCTCGGCGGTCACCATGCCCGGCTGTTCCGGCGCGGTGGTGTCGAGGATGACGCTGACCGCAGCGGTCTCTTCGCTGTGGCGACCAGCCGGGTCCTGCGCCTTGGCGGTGATGGCGTGCTCGCCATCGCCGGCCAGCGGCAGTTCGGCGCTCCAGTTGCCCTGTTCATCGGCGGTGGTGCTGGCGACCAGTTCACCGTTCACGTACAGCAGTACGAGGTTGCCGGCATCGGCGCTGCCGTTGACGGTCAGGCTGGTGTCGTCGGTGACATCGCCATCGTTCAGCAGGCCGGTGACCGAGCCCAGGTCGTCGCGGATTTCATCGATGACCGGCAGCTGCGGCAGCGGGGTTTCCTCGCCCACCACGGTGAAGCCGATGCTGTCGCTGGCCTCGCCCACTTGGCCAATGGCGTTCACCGGACGGGCGGAGATGCTGTGCTCGCCGCTCTCCAGTTCCGGCGCCTGGAAGCTCCAGTTGCCGTCGCCGTCCACCAGGGCGGTGCCCAGCAGAGTCTCGCCATCGTAGATTTCCACCCAGGCGGCTTCGCCTTCGACATGGCCCTGTACCAGCGGCGCGGCGTCGTCGGTGGAGTCACCGTTGACGATGGCGCCGGTGACGGGATCGACGTCGTCGATCAGCTCGATACGGTCGATGACCATGGCCGGTACGCTGCTGTCGACGCTGAAGTCCAGGGACTCGCCCGGCTCGCTGGCATTGCCGGCTGGGTCGGTGACTACCACGCTGATGCTGTGGTCGCCCTCCTCCAGCGGCTGCTCGGGAGTGAATTCCCACTGGCCGTTCTCGTCGATCACGACCGTACCGATCACTTCACCGTTGTCGAGGATGCTGACGGTGTCGCCCGGCTCGCCCGAACCGCTGAGGGTCGGCTGGGTTTCGTCGGTCACGCTGCCCGGCTCGATGGGACCGGTGATGGCGCCGGTGTTGTCCTCGGCGGTCACCATGCCCGGCTGTTCCGGCGCGGTGGTGTCGAGGATGACGCTGACCGGTGCAGTCTCGTCGCTGTGGCGACCGGCTTCATCCTGCGCCTTGGCGGTGATGGCGTGCTCGCCATCGCCGGCCAGCGGCAGTTCGGCGCTCCAGTTGCCCTGCTCGTCGGCCACCACGCTGGCAGCCAGTTCGCCGTCGACGTACAGCAGCACCAGATCGCCCGCGGCAGCGCTGCCGTTGACGGTCAGGCTGGTGTCGTCGGTAACGTCGCCGTCGTTCAGCAGGCCACTGACCGAACCCAGGTCATCGAGGATTTCGCTGATGACCGGTGCCTCCGGCAGGGCGACCTCCGGGCCCACCACTTCGAAGCGGATGCTTTCGCTGGCTTCGCCGGTCTTGCCGAGGGCGTCCACCGGTACGGCGCTGAAGGCGTGCTCGCCGCTTTCCAGCTCCGGCGCCTGGAAGCTCCAGTTGCCCTGGACGTCCACCGCGGCGGTGCCCAGCAGGGTTTCGCCGTCGTAGACCTCCACGTACTTCGCCTCGCCTTCGACATGGCCCTGCAGCAGCGGCGTGGTGTCGTCGGTCTTGTCGCCATCGGCGATCAGGCCGGTGAGCGGACCGAAGTCATCCACCAGCTCGATGCTGTCGATGACCAGGTTGGCCGCCGCGGTGTCCACGGTCAGTTCGAACGGACGGGTCGGCTTGCTTTCGTTGCCCGCGACATCGCTGGAAGTAACGGTCAGGCTATGGGCGCCATCGGCCAGTTCCGGCAGTTCCAGGCTCCAGTCGCCGTTCTCGTCGGCGAGGGTGCTGCCGACCAGGACGTCATTGTCATAGACCTTGACCAGGCCGTTGGGCTCGGCCTCGCTGCCCTGCAGGGTCGGGGTGGCGTCGTCGGTGGTGTCGCCGCTGGCCAGCGCGCCCTGGATCAGGCCGGCGTTGTCCAGCACGGCGTCGAGGATCGGACGGTCCGGGGCATCGGTGTCGATCAGCAGGCTGAACTCGGCCTGGGCGGTGGCGCCGGTGACGCTCTGCACCTCGGCGGTGTAGTGGTGCTCGTCGTCGGATTGTCCCACCGACAGGCGCAGGCTCCAGTTGCCTTCGGCATCGGCGACCACACTGCCGAGAACGAGCCCGGCCTCGGAGATGATCACCAGCGCGCCCGCGGTAGCGGTGCCCACCAGAGTCGGCTGCCGGTCATTGGTGATGCCGCCGTTGGCCACCTCGCCAGTGATGCTCTCGACCTGATCGAGGGCCATGTCGATGGTGACGAACACGGGCGTGGAATCCACCACGAAGTCCAGGGCCTCGCTGGGTTCGCCGACGTTGCCGGCGGCGTCGGTGATGACCACGCTGATGCTGTGGTCACCGTCCTCCAGCGGCTGTTCCGGGGTGAACGTCCAGTTGCCGTTCTCGTCGACGGTGGCGGTGCCGATCTCCTCGCCGTTGTCGAGGATGCTCACGGTATCGCCCGGCTCGCCCGAGCCGCTGAGGGTCGGCTGGGTTTCATCGGTCACGCTGCCCGGCTCGATGGGCCCGGTGACGGGGCCGGTGCTGTCCTCGGCGGTCACCATGCCCGGCTGTTCCGGCGCGGTGGTGTCGAGGGTGATGGAGACCGGGGTGGTCTCGTCACTGTGACGGCCGGCTGCATCCTGCGCCTTGGCGGTAATGGCGTGTTCGCCATCGCCGGCCAGCGGCAGCTCGGCGGACCAGTTGCCCTGCTCGTCGGCCACCACGCTGGCGGCCAGTTCACCGTTCACGTACAGCAGCACGAGGTTGCCGGCTGCGGCGCTGCCGTTGACGCTCAGGCTGGTGTCGTCGGTGACGTCGCCGTCGTTCAGCAGGCCGGTGATCGAACCCTGGTCGTCGCGGATTTCGTCGATGACCGGCGGCTGCGGCAGATCGGTTTCCTCACCCACCAGGGTGAAGGCGATGCTGTCGCTGGCTTCGCCGACCTGGCCGATGGCGCTCACCGGGCGGGCGCTGATGCTGTGCTCGCCGCTCTCCAGTTCCGGCGCCTGGAAGCTCCAGTTGCCTTCGGCGTCCACCAGGGCGGTGCCCAGCAGGGTTTCACCGTCGTAGATTTCCACCCAGGCGGCTTCGCCTTCGACATGGCCCACCACGGTCGGGGTGGCGTCGTCGGTGGAGCTGCCGTTGGCGATGGCGCCGACTACCGGACCGAAGTCGTCCTGCAGTTCGATGCGATCGATGACCATCGGCGCCACGCTGCTGTCGACGCTGAAGTCCAGGGATTCGCTCGGCTCGCTGGCGTTGCCGGCCGGGTCGGTGACCACCACGCTGAGGCTGTGGTCGCCCTCCTCCAGCGGCTGCTCGGGAGTGAATTCCCACTGGCCGTTCTCGTCGATCACGACCGTGCCGATTACCTCACCGTTGTCGAGGATGCTGACGGTGTCGCCCGGCTCGCCCGAGCCGCTGAGGGTCGGCTGGGTTTCGTCGGTCACGCTGCCCGGCTCGATGGGACCGGTGATGGCGCCGGTGTTGTCCTCGGCGGTCACCATGCCCGGCTGTTCCGGCGCGGTGGTGTCGAGGATGACGCTGACCGGTGCAGTCTCGTCGCTGTGGCGACCGGCTTCATCCTGCGCCTTGGCAGTGATGACCTGTTCGCCATCGCCGGCCAGCGGCAGTTCGGCGGTCCAGTTGCCCTGTTCATCGGCGGTGGCGCTGGCGACCAGTTCACCGTTCACGTACAGCAGCACCAGGTTGCCGGCATCGGCGCTGCCGTTGACGGTCAGGCTGGTGTCGTCGGTGACGTCGCCGTCGTTCAGCAGGCCGCTGACCGAGCCCTGGTCATCGAGGATTTCGCTGATGACCGGTGCGTTCGGCAGGGCGACCTCCGGGCCCACCACTTCGAAGCGGATGGTTTCGCTGGCTTCGCCGGTCTTGCCGAGGCTGTCCACCGGTACGGCGCTGAAGGCATATTCGCCGCTTGCCAGCTCCGGCGCCTGGAAGCTCCAGTTGCCCTGGGCGTCCACCGCGGCGGTGCCCAGCAGGGTTTCGCCGTCGTAGATTTCCACGTAGGCGGCATTCGTCCCTTCGACGTGGCCCTGCAGCAGCGGCGTGGTGTCGTCGGTCTTGCCGCCGTCGGCGATAAGGCCCTGGACCTCGCCGAAGTCGTCGACCAGCTCGATGCTGTCGATGACCAGGTCGGCCACCGCGGTGTCCACGGTCAGTTCGAACGGACGGGTCGGCTTGCTTTCGTTGCCCGCGACATCGCTGGAGGTGACGGTCAGGCTATGGGCGCCATCGGCCAGCTCCGGCAGCTCCAGGCTCCAGTCGCCGTTCTCGTCGGCGAGGGTGCTGCCGACCAGGGTGCCGTTGTCGTAGACCTTGACCAGGCCGTTGGGCTCGGCCTCGCCGCCCTGCAGGGTCGGGGTGGCGTCGTCGGTGGTGTCGCCGCTGGCCAGCGCGCCCTGGGCCAGGCCGGCGTTGTCCAGCACGGCGTCGAGGATCGGGCGGTCCGGGGCATTGTTGTCGATCACCAGGACGAAGTCGGCCTGGGCGAACTCGCCGGTGGCGCAACGGACTTCCGCGGTGTAGGTGTGGGGTCCTTCGGACTGGTTACGGTCCAGGGTGATGTTCCAGTTGCCCTCGGCGTCGGCGACCGCGCTGCCGAGCACCAGCCCGGCCTCGGAAAGGACCACCAGCGCGCCGGCGGTGGCGGTGCCCACCAGGGTCGGCTGCAGGTCATTGGTGATGCCGCCGCTGGCCACGTTCTCCAGGCCCGGCTCGACGTCGTCCAGGGCGTGGTCGATGCTCACCTGCGGCGCCTCGCTCCAGACGCTGAATTCCAGCGCGTCGCTGGGCTCGCTGAGGTTGCCGGCGGCGTCCTGGGCCTGCACGGTGATGCTGTGCGAACCGTCGGCCAGCGGCGGCTCGGGGGTGTAGCTCCAGTTGCCCTGGGCGTCGGCCACCACGCTGCCCAGGGGCATGCCGTTGTCGCTGATGATGACCGTGGAGCCCGGCTCGGCCTGGCCGCTGAATTCCGGGGTGTTGTCGTTGGTGGCGCCATGCTGGGTGATCGGGCCCTGCACCACGCCTTCGTTGTCGTCGGCGCCCACCTGTTCCGGCTTGTCCGGCGCGGTGGCGTCGAGGGTGATGGATACCGGAGCGGTTTCGTCGCTGTTGCGGCCGGCATCGTCCTGGGCCTTGGCGGTGATGACCTGTTCGCCATCGCCGGCCAGCTGCAGTTCGGCAGTCCAGTTGCCCTGCTCGTCGGCCACCACGCTGGCGGCCAGTTCGCCGTTCACGTACAGCAGCACGAGCTTGCCGGCTTCGGCGCTGCCCTTGAGCGACAGGCTGGCGTCGTCGGTGAGGTCGCCATCGTTCAGCAGGCCGGTGAATGTGCCCTGGTCGTCGAGGATTTCATCGATGACCGGCAGTTGCGGCAGCGGCGTCTCGTCACCCACCAGGGTGAAGCCGATGCTGTCGCTGGCTTCGCCCACTTGGCCAATGGCGTTCACCGGACGGACCGAGATCGCGTGTTCGCCGGAAGCCAGCTCCGGCGCCTGGAAGCTCCAGTTGCCTTCGCCGTCCACCGCGGCGGTGCCCAGCAGGGTTTCGCCGTCGTAGACCTCCACGTACTTCGCCTCGCCTTCGACATGGCCCTGCACGAGCGGGGTGGCGTCGTCGGTGGAGCTGCCGTTGGCGATGGCGCCGACTACCGGACCGAAGTCGTCCTGCAGTTCGAGATGGTCGATGACCATGGCCGGTACGCTGCTGTCGACGCTGAAGTCCAGGGACTCGCTGGGTTCGCTGGCATTGCCGGCCGGGTCGGTGACCACCACGCTGATGCTGTGGTCGCCCTCTTCCAGCGGCTGTTCCGGGGTGAATTCCCATTGGCCGTTTTCATCGACCACGACAGTGCCGATCACCTCGCCGTTGTCGAGGATGCTGACGGTGTCGCCCGGCTCGCCCGAACCGCTGAGGGTCGGCTGGGTTTCGTCGGTCACGCTGCCCGGCTCGATGGGGCCGGTGATGGCGCCGGTGTTGTCCTGGGCATCCACCATGCCCGGCTGTTCCGGCGCGATGGTGTCGAGGGTGATGGACACCGGGGCGGTTTCGTCGCTGTGGCGACCGAAGTCGTCCTGGGCCTTGGCGATGATGACATGCTCGCCATCGCCGGCCAGCGGCAGTTCGGCAGTCCAGTTGCCGTTTTCGTCGGCGACTGCGCTGGCGGCCAGTACCCCACCGACATACAGCAATACGAGGTTGCCGGCCTCGGCGTGGCCCTTGAGCGACAGGCTGGTGTCGTCGGTGACGTCGCCGTCGTTCAGCAGGCCGCTGACCGAGCCCTGGTCGTCACGGATTTCCTCGATGACCGGCGGCGACAAGGGCGGCACATCCGGCCCGGCCACTTCGAAGTCGATGGAGGCACTCTTGCCATAGTTCTCGGCGGCGTCCAGCGGGAAGACTTCGAAGCGATGCGCGCCGGAAGCCAGTGCGTCCGGGGTGTACTCCCAGTTGCCCTGCTCATCCACCGGCACCCGTGCCAGGACGTTGCCGTCGAGGCGGATTTCCACCCACTTGACGCCGTTGGCGGCAGCGTTCGCCACCTGGCCCTCGAGCCTCGGGGTGGTGTCGTCGGTCTTGCCGCCGGCGGCGATGACCCCGGTGACCGGGCCGAAGTCGTCGTGCAGGGTGAAGCTCACCACGGCATCGTCACCGGGCGGGGTCATGTCGAGCGTCAGTTCCAGTTGCTGGAAGGGCTTGTACTGCCCCCCTTCGGTATGCACGTTGCCGGCAGCATCGATCATGAAGAACTTGAGCGTATAGTCCCCCTGCTGCTCCGCCAGGCCCTCTGGCCAGTCACAGCGCCAGGAGCCATCACTGCCGATCTCGGCCGTGACAGTGACGAGTTGCGTGCCATAGTGAATTTCCAGCAGTACGGCATACATGTCCGCTACGCTGGCCTGGCCGGCGAACTTGCCCACGAAGCTCGGCTGCGCGTTGGCCTGCACCTGGCCACCGTCCATCGTCAACGGGCGCTCGCCGGCCAGCACTTGCAGGGGCTCTTCCAGCTCGACCGGCTCCGGCAACTGGCTATCGAAGGTCACCCGGTAGGGGTCGGAATCGACGCCGTCGACGGTGATGTAGAAATCGACCACGCCATCCTGGAACGGCATGTCGATGTCCAGGGCCCAGGTGCCGTTCTTGCGTACCACGGCGCTGCCCAGTTCCTGCACCTCACCGGATTCGAGAACGACGCGGATGAACACTTCCTGGCCCGGCGTGAGGTCCTTGCCCTTGAAGGTCGGCGTCTTGTCGTTGGTATATCCGCCCGACTCGACCACGCCCTTGAGCGTGCCGATATCGTCCTCGATGAGGAATTGGGGCTTGTCCGCACGCGGCGCGGGCGCGCCCTGTCCGGCGGATGCGTCCTGTGCAAAGGGCAGGCTGGCCTGCGGCCGGTCCTGATCGTCGTTCCAGTTCTTGTCGGTCATGCGCCGAGACTCCTTCAAATCGTCAATTGGCAGTCATCGCCACCCGGTGTGCGGGAGGCTGAAATCAGCGGGCAACGAACGCCGGCGCCGCCGGCGATGCCCCACCGGCGATCCTAGGCAAATCGCCAGCGACCTCCCTTCAGGAATCCCTTAAAGGCCGGGGCATTCAGGTGGATGTCTGAGGGGTGGGTGGAAGCACGGCGTGGCGGTACCCTGCCCCGTTTGCGGGGAGGGTTGGGGGGCGGAGTGCAGGTTTGGCGATGGAGTAGCGGCGGAGTCCGTTGCCCTCACCCCAGCCCTCTCCCGGAGGGAGAGGGGGCTGTTCGTGCCACCAGAGCGTCCGGCGTGGCCGGTGAATCCAATCGGATTTCCGACGGGGTTGCGACAGAGGTTGGGGCTCTGCAAAGAGCACCCTCTCCCCAGCCCTCTCCCGCAAGCGGGAGAGGGGGCTGTCCTGAGCGAAGGGAGAATCCTGAGTCATCCTGAAACACCTGCCCCCCACCTCGTCATTCCCGCGAACGCGGCAACCCAGTGACTGCGGGGTTCGCGAGCAAGCTCGCTCCTACGAAGAGCAAAAGCGCGTTTGCTCTTGGACTTCCAGAGAAATAGCCGAGCGCACCGGAGTGCCCCTTCAGAAGGCCGAGCGAAACCGGCGCTCAGGAGGTCATGCGACATGGATGTCGCGAGAGCCCCGATGGGCTACAGGGACGTACCCTCGGGGCGGGCCTCCGTGGCGGGGGAGTTCGTGAGGGTAGCCCGACTCTGTCGGGCCCGTATGTCGGGGCAAGCCTTTTTGGTTCCTTTTTGCGGGGGTGGCCTTCCACCGATTGACAAAAGGGACTCGCCCGAGGGGGCGAAACAAGAAACATCCGAGCACTCGGAGCGGCGCGCTACACCAAACCCCCAACCCAAAAGTCTCTGGGTTATTCCCCTTCGGGCCAGCGCACGCGAAGGGCAAGCCCTCACAAGGCCCGGAAAGCGCCCGCCGCGAACAAAAAAGGGCGCGAACCCAAGGTTCGCGCCCTTCGTGACGAACCCCGCCGCGGGCGGCGGGAGCCGGGCGTCAGAGCACCAGTTGCTGGCTGTGCTGCAGGCCGAGCAGGTCGAGGCGCTCGCCCGACGACAGCGGCGCGAAGACCTCGCCGGTGGGCTCGGTGATGTCCCGGGGCCCATCAGCCTCCAACTGGAACTGCCGCGGCAGCCGGATATCGGTCAGCAACCCGGCCAGGTCCGGCTCGGGGCCGGCCGGCAGCGCGCCCCCCGTGCCCACGGCCAGGCCGAGCACCTGCTGGATCAGCCCGGCGCCCTCGCCCTCCGCCACGCCCGGCTCCTGCGGTTCGTCCAGCGCCGATGACAACGAACGCAACTGCTCCGGCGCGGCGGGATCCTCCAGGTAGATGGGGTATGCCCCAGTGGGCGCCGGGCGGTCGCCACCCTCGTTATAGGAAGAGGCATAGAGGAACTTCATGCCATAGCCGCCATACTGGGCCAGGTCGTCGGACTCGATCTGCCAGTGGCCCTTCGCATCGATCACGGCCGAGCCCACCAGGTAGGCGGTTCCCAGATTCAGCGCGCCGCCCTCCAGTTGCAGGTAGAGCTCCATGACATCACCGGGACGCCCGGTGCCACGCACCACCGGCGTGCTGTCGTCGGTGAAGTCTTCCTTCTGCAGGGCGCCCTGTTCGGCACCGTAGTCGTCCCGGACGCCGGTGATGCTCGGTTCCAACGACGGCGGCACGTAGGTTTCATAGGACCAGGCGTCGCTCAACGGGCTCTCGTTGCCTGCCGCGTCCACCGCGATGACCTGCAGGCTGTGCTGGCCTATGCCCAGCGACGAGACGGGGGTGAAGGACCAGGTGCCGTCCGCGTTGACCGTGGCGGTTCCGATCGGCATGCCCTTGTCGAAGAGCTTCACGTAAGTCGCATCGCCACCCTCGACGCGGCCGCTGATCTCCGGCCAGAAATCGTCGGTCACGCCATTGGGTTCGATGTCGCCGTGCTGGCCCCCGAGGTTGTCGTAGACCCGCTCGATGACCGGCCGGGCCGGCGCCTGGGTGTCCAGGACGATCTCCACCACCTCGCTGCGCGGGCCGCTCGGCCCGCCGGCGCTGGCCTGGTCGGCGCTGATGCGCTTGGCGCCATCGGCGCCCAGGTCGGCGATGGCGATTTCCCACTTGCCGTCCTCGCCCACGGTCACGCTGCCCACGGCCTGGTCGTCGACGTACAGGGTCAGCAGGCTGCCCGGCACGCCGCTGCCGCCGACGATGGGACTGCGGTCGTTGGTGCTGTCCCCGGGTTGCAGTTCGACCACCAGCGGCTCCTGGTCGTCCTGGACCCAGTCGATGCTTGGCGCCTCGGGCGCATCGGGAAGCTCCAGGGTGAAGTCCCAGGGTTCGCTCTTGGCGCTGCGGTTGCCGGCGGCGTCCTGCAGTTCCACCTGGAACTGGTGGGCGCCCGCCGCAAGATCGCTTTCCAGGGGGAAGCTCCATTTGCCCGCGGTGACGGTGGCGCTGCCCAGCAGCGCGCCGTCGAAGTAGATGAAGGCCAGCACGGCATCGCTGTCGGCGCCGCAGTCGCCAATCACTTCGGGACGCGCGTCGTCGGTCACGCCGCCCTTGGCGATCTCGCCCGTCACCTCGCCGATGTCGTCGATCAGTTGCAGCCACTCGTGCCCTTCAGGCAGCACGGGCGGCAGCAGATCGGCCGGGTCGGTGATGGTCGGCGGGCTGACGTTGCCCGCGGGGTCGGTAATGGTGACGCTACCGGTCTCGCCGTTCTCCAGCGGGTTTTCCGGGAATTCCCAGTTGCCGCTTTCATCGACGATGGCCGTGACGGTGCTGCCGTCCGGTAGCTCGACGGTGACGATGCCTTCCGGCTCGCCGGTGCCGCCCAGGCCGTTGCCGTTATTCTCGGTGACTACGGGCGGTTCCGGCGCAACCACGTCGGCCGGCTCGGTGACGGTCGGCGGGCTGACGTTGCCCGCGGGGTCGGTAATGGTGATGCTGCCGCTTTCGCCGTTCTCCAACGGGTTCTCCGGGAATTCCCAGTTGCCGTTTTCATCGACGATGGCGGTCACGGTGCTGCCGTCCGGCCGCTCGACGGTAACGATGCCTTCCGGCTCACCGGTACCGCCCAGGCCATTGCCATTGTTCTCGGTGACCACCGGCGGCTCCGGCACTTCCAGGTCGGCCAGACCGGTATCGACGCTGCCGCTGGAGTTGCCGGCCGGGTCCACTTCCACCAGCGAGCCCGACTCGCCATTGCCCAGCGGGTTTTCCGGGAAGCTCCAGTTGCCGTTCTCGTCCACGACGGTGGTGACGGTGCTGCCATCGGGCTTGGTGAGGATGATGGTGTCGCCCGCCTCGCCGGTGCCGGACAGGCCATTGGCGTTGTTCTCGCTGACGACTGGGTCCTTCGGCGGCGTCAGGTCCGCCGGGCCGGTGTCCACCGCCGGGCTGGCGCCGTCGCCGTTGGACGCGGTGACGCTGCCGGACTGGCCGTCCTCCAGCGGGTTGGGCAGGAAGCTCCAGGTGCCATCGGCATTGGTGGTGGCGGTCTCGGTGCTGCCGTCCGGGCGGGTCAGGGTGATCAGGCTGCCGGGCTCGGCGGTGCCGGTCAGGCCCTGCTGGTTGTTGAACAGGATCTGCGGCGCGCCCGGCGCCTGTCCTTCCGGCAACGGGCCCACCGAGCGCGGGCTGCCGCCGCCACCGCCGTCGCGCTGGGTGAGCATGTTGCCCACGCCGATGGCGCCCAGCCCCGCCGCCGGCACCAGCAGGCCGAAGGCGACGTTGTGGTCGTCCGACTGCAACGCCAGCAGTTCGTCGACGGAGTCCAGGCGCGTCAGTTCCATGCCGTCCCACGGCTCTTCGTAGCCGGCCTGCCACAGCTGGCCGTCCGGCGCCTGCAGCACCAGGTCGTTGTGTACGCCATCGAAGCCCTGGAAGAAGTTCTCGACGGTGATGACCTTGCCGGTCTTCAGGCGCACCAGCAGGTGGTCGCCGTTGCGGCTGAGGGATTGGACGTCCTCCGGCGCCGCGGCGATCTTCACCACGCCGGGCCGCGACAGGCTCAGGGGGCCATTGCCGGTCACGGGGGTCACCTGCCCCGAGCTTTTCGCGATCAGTTCAATTGCGTCCATCTGGTAATTTCTCCCCGAAGTGAATGAAGTGACATCGCCCATGCGCCATGGGTACTCGCCACGAACCGCGGGCAGACTAGAGCAGCGGGCCGGCGCATGGGTTAGGAAACTCCCTAAAGCCGTAGGAACTTCGCCGCCCGGGACGGGCTTTTAGGAAATCCCTCAAGCCGCCCGCTGTTTTTCGGACTCGGGCCGGCGCGCCGGCCGCAATGAAAAACGGCGCGAACGAGGTTCGCGCCGCAGGTGGGAGCCAGCGCGCCGGGCCGCTCAGACCACGTACAGGCCCTCCTGGATCAGCAGGTGCGCATAGGACGCGCTCTTCGAGGTGTAGACGTCGTAGGTGACGGCGCCCTCGGTGACCTGCTGCGCCTGCCGAACCCAGTCCGCGAGGTCGATGTCGACGCTGTCGACCACGCCGTTCTGGCCGCTGTCGCCGGTGATCCTCAGGCTGTGCCGGGCCTCGCCGTCGGGCTCGGTGACCTTCAGCAGGTCGGCCAGGCTCAGCGTCAGCGACTGGCTCAGCCCTTCGCTCAGGCGGATGGCCTCGATGCCCTCCAGCCTGTCGGCGACCTGGCCCAGGTCCAGCGCATTGCGCGAGGCCCAGACCAGGATGTCGTATCCGGCGCCGCCGTCGATGTGGGCGAAGCCGGTGCCGTCGATGAGGATGACGTCGTTGCCCTCGCCGCCGCTGGCGGTGGTGTAGCCGCGGGCGTCGAGCATGTCGTCGGCGGCAGTGCCCACGGCGTCGGAGACCGGCAGGTAGTCGACGTGGGTGGCGCCGCCCTCGGCCACCGCCGGGGCCAGCCCGAGGGTCTCGTCCAGGTCCACCAGGCGGCCCTTGACGGCGCTGCCGCTGCCATCGCCGACGCCGCTGTCGGTCCAACTGACGAACAGCTTGCCGCTGTCGAGGAAGGTGGCGTCGACCTGCGTCTGGTCGCCGCTCACCAGTTGGTTGATGTGCAGTTCCTGGCCGACCTTGCGCCCGGCATCGTCGAAGAACTGGGCGTACACGCCATAGCTGCCGGAGCCCGGCGCCGCCTCGCTGCGCGACACGTAGACCACCACGAAGCCGCCGCCCTCGCGGGCCACCACCATGGGCTCGGACTGGTCGCCGGTGGTGCTGTTGGACACCAGGAACTCGCTGCCCAGCGCCGCGCCGGTGGCGTCGAAGATGCGCCCCCAGGTGCTGGTGCCGGACTGGTCCGGGCCGCTGTGGTCGTTGGAATCCCAGGTGACGATGAAGTTGCCGTTGGCCAGCCTCGACACCGCCGGCGAGGACTGCTTGTTGGCCGAGGTCTGGTTGGCGCGGATTTCCTCGCCCAGCAGCCCGGTCGCCGGGTCGTAGAGGCGGAAGTAGGACTCCACCCCCGCTGCGCCGCCGATGTCGCGGTTGTAGGCGATCACCACGGTGCCGTCCAGCAGGGTCGCCAGGGATGCCGCGTCCGGCCCCGCCGTGGTGTGGTAGGTGGCGTCGCCCACCAGCCGGTCGCCGCCCACCGGCGAGCCATCGGCGGCGTACTGGCGCATGAATATCTGCCACTTGCCACTGGTGCCGCTGATGTTGGCGCTCCAGCTGACGATGTAGCCGCCGTCTTCCAGCGCGGTGATGCTGGAGAAACGCTGCTGGCCGACGTCGTTGACGTTGACCCCGGACTCGCCGCCCTGGGGCTGCGCGCCGCTGATGTTGCCGTCGAGGTCGTAGGTGTAGCCGAACTTCTGCTGCATGATCGCGTCGCTGCCACCGGCATGGCTGGTCCAGCTGACCACGAAGCTGCCGTCGGCCAGCACCGCCACCGCCGGCTTGCCCTGGAAGTCGCCGGTCGTGGCGTTGACCACGAACTCGCCGCCCACCGGCATGCCGGCGGCATCGAACAGCTGGGCCATGATGCAGTCGCTGGAATCATCGCCCGTGGCCGATTCCCAGACGACGATGAAGCCGCCGTTGGGCAGGCTCGCGGTGGCCGGATGGTCCTGGGCGCCGCTCAGGGTGCCGTTGACGCGAAACTCGGAGAAATAGCCGGCGTCGATGTCGATCACCGTGCCCTCGATGCCCCAGCCGCTGCTGTCGGACTTGTCGCTCTGCCAGGTCACGTAGACGTTGCCGTCGGCCATCAGCGTCGCATCCAGCACGTTCGAGCCGGCCTCGTTCGAAGCCTGGTTGCCATCGGTGGTCGGGTTGACCAGGAACTCGCGGCCGACCTTGTTGCCCTGGGCGTCGTAGCGCTGGGCGAAAACCGCCGAACCGCTGCCGTCGCCGCCGGCCGCCCCCCAGATGACCAGGTAGCCGCCGTCGTCCAGCGCCACCGCGGTGGGCTTGTACTGGTCGCCGGCGATGCCGGTGTTGACGCGCACGTCGCCCGGGCCGATCAGTTGCACGGCGCCGGTGGCCGGGTCGACGCTGTAGTGCGCCATGTAGACGTCGAAGCCGCTGCTACCCGGCGGGTTGCCTTCCCAGACCACCACGAAGCTGCCGTCCTTGAGGACGATCACGTCCGGGTTGTTCTGGTCGTTGCCGGCGCCGGCGTTGACCTGGAAGTTGCTGCCCAGCGCGGTGCCGTCGGCCGCGTGGAGCTGGCCGATGACGCCGGTGCCGGAGGCATCGCCCGGGCCATTGCGGCCGCTCCACACGGTCACGTACATGCCCTGGTGCGCGGCATCGCCGAACACCGCCATGGCCGGAGCGCCCTCGGCGCCATAGGCCTGGCCGCTGCCCGCCAGCACATCGCCGGTGAGTGACTGGTTGTCGGCATCGAAGGTGCGCTGCGCCACCAGGTCGGTGGAGCCGGAGTCGGGGTTGCTCGTCCAACTGATGGTGTAGCCGCCGTCCGGGTGCGCCACAGCGCTGGGGTGGCGCTGGTCGCCGGCAGTGCCCAGGTTGACCGCGAACTCGTCGGTCAGCGGCGTTCCGTCGGCGCCATAGCGGCGCGCCATGATGCCGTCGCCGCTGGTGTCCGGGCCCGCCTGCCAGGACTCCCAGACCACCAGGTAGCCGCCATCGGCCAGGGCCACCACCTGCGGGCCGTCCTGGTCGCCGCTGTTGCGCTGGTTGACCTGCTGCTCGCTGCCGACGCGGGTCACCCCGTCGGCCTCGAACAGCTGCATGAACACGTCGGTGCCGGTGCCGCTCTGCCAGACCACGATGATCCGGCCATCGGCCAGGGTCGCCGCGCTCGGGTTGGTCTGCGGGCCGGCCTCGGTGCTGTTCACTTCCACGGTGTGGCGGTCCAGTTGGTAGTCGGCCAGGGCCGCGCCCTGGATGGCCACCGCCGGCGCCTGGTGGCCGGCCCCGTCATGGGCCGACAGGCTGCCCTGCTCGCCCTGGGCCAGCGGGTTGGGGTAGAAGTCCCAGCGGCCGTACTGGTCGGCGACCACCGTGTGGCTGACGCCCTGGGCGTCGACCACGCTGACGGTCGCCCCCGGCTCGGTGCGCCCGCCCAGACGCTCGGCGCTGTTGGTGTCCAGGCCGACGCTGAGCACGCTGATCTGCGGCGGGCTGGCCGGCACGTAGTCGAGGCCGGTGGCGCCCTCGCCCAGCGGCGGCGGCGGAATCAGCCCGAGGCTCTCGTCGAGGTCCACCAGGCTGCCCTTGATGGCGCTGCCGTTGCCATCGCCGACGCCATTGTCGGTCCAGCTGACGAACAGCTTGCCGCTGTCGAGGAAGGTGGCGTCGACCTGAGTCTGGTCGCCGCTCACCAGTTGGTTGATGTGCAGTTCCTGGCCGACCTTGCGCCCGGCAGCGTCGAAGAACTGCGCGTAGATGCCCCAGGTGCCGGCGCCCGGCGCCGCGTCGGTGGCCGACTGGTAGACCACGACGAAGCTGCCGTCCGCGCGCGGCACCACCACCGGCATGGCCTGGTCGCCCAGGGTGCTGGTGCTGAGCAGGAACTCGTTGCCCACCGGCACGCCGGCGGCGTCGAAGATGCGCCCCCAGATGCCGTAGCCGGACTGGTCCGGGCCGCTGTGGTCGTTGGAATCCCAGGTGACGATGAAGTTGCCGTTGGCCAGCCCCGACACGCTGGGCGAGGCCTGGCTGTTGGCGGTGGTCTGGTTGGCGACGATCTCGGGCCCGAAGCTCTGGGTGTTCGGATCGTAGATGCGGAAGTAGGCGTCGCCGCCGCCGAGGTTGCGCGCGTAGGTGAACACTACGCGGCCATCGGCCAGGGTGCTGATGGAGGCGCCGATGATGTCGCTGGTGTAGTGGGTGGCGCTGACCAGCAGGTCGCCGCTGGCCGGCGAGCCGTCGGCGTCGTACTGGCGGGCGTAGATGCGCCAGCCGCCGCCCTCCCAGGACTTCCAGCTGAGCATGTAGCCGCCATCTTCCAGCGCGGTGATGCTGGAATAGCGCTGGCTGTCGGCATCGTTGAGGTTGACCCTGGACTCGCCGCCCTGGGGCTGCGCGCCGCTGATGTTGCCGTCGAGGTCGTAGGTGTAGCCGAACTTCTGCTGCATGATCGCGTCGTTGCCGCCGGCGTAGCTGGTCCAGCTGACCACGAAGCTGCCGTCGGCCAGCACCGCCACCGCCGGCTTGCCCTGGAAGTCGCCGGTGCTGGTGTTGACCACGAACTCGCCGCCCAGCGGCATGCCGCTGGCATCGAACAGCTGGGCCATGACGCAATCGTTGGAACCATCGCCCGAGGCCGACTCCCAGACCACCACGAAGCCGCCATTGGGCAGGCTCGCGGTGGCCGAATGGTCCTGGGCGCCGCCGAGGGTGCCGTTGACGCGGAATTCGGAGTAGTAGCCGGCGTCGATGTCGATCACCGTGGCCTCGATGCCCCAGCCGCTGTTGTCGGCCTTGTCGCTCTGCCAGGTCACGTAGACGCTGCCGTCGGCCATCAGGGTGGCGTCCAGCAGGTTCTTCATGTCGACGTTGTCGCCGGCCCAGCCCTGGTTGCCCTCGGTGGTCGGGTTGACCAGGAACTCGCGGCCCAGCTTGTGGCCCTGGGCGTCGTAGCGCTGGGCGAAGATCGCCGAGCCGCTGCCGTCGCCGCCGGCCGAGCCCCAGATGACCAGGTAGCCGCCGTCGTCCAGCGCCACCGCGGTGGGCTTGTACTGGTCGCCGGCGATGCCGGTGTTGACGCGCACGTCGCCCGGGCCGATCTGCTGCACGGCGCCGGTGGCCGGGTCGACGCTGTAGTGCGCCATGTAGACATCGAAGCCGGTGCTGCCCGGCGGGTTGCCCTCCCAGATCACCACGAAGCTGCCGTCCTTGAGGGTGATCACGTCCGGGTAGTCCTGGTTGTTGCCGGTGCCGGCGTTGACCTGGAAGTTGCCGCCCAGCGCGGTGCCGTCGGCCGCGTGGAGCTGGCCGATGACGCCGGTGCCGGAGCTGTCGCCCGGGCCGTTGCGGCCGCTCCACACGGTCACGTACATGCCCTGGTGCGCGGCATCGACGAACGCCGCCATGGCCGGCGCGCCCTCGGCGCCATAGCCGGTGCCGCTGCCCACCACCACGTCACCGCCGAGCGGCTGGTCGTCGGCATCGAAGCTGCGCTGGACGATCCTGTCGGTGGAACCGCCATCGGGATCGCTGATCCAGGAGATGGTGTAGCCGCCGCCCGGGTGCGCCACCACGGAGACCGACAATTGGCCGCCGGCGGTCAGCTGGTTGACGGCGAATTCGTCGGTCAGCGGGCTGCCATCGGCGCCGTAGCGACGCGCCATGATGCCGTCGTTGCTGGTGTCCGGGCCGGCCTGCCAGGACTCCCAGACCACCAGGTAGCCGCCATCGGCCAGGGCCACCACCTGCGGGCTGTCCTGGTTGTAGCTGCTGCGCTGGTTGACCTGCTGCTCGCCGCCGATGCGCGTCACGCCATCGGCCTCGAACAGCTGCATGTAAACCTCGGCATTGTTGCTGGCGGTATCGCCGCCCTGCCAGACCACCGCTATCCTGCCGTCGGCCAGGGTGGTGACGCTGGGGTTGGCCTGCGGGCCGGCCTCGGTGGTGTTCACCTGGCTGGTGTAGCGCGTGAGGTCGTAGCTGGCCAGCACGTCGCCCTGGATGACGATGGGTTGCGATTGGTTGCCCGCCGCGTCCGCCACCGAGATGCTGCCGTCCTCGCCCCGGCCCAGCGGGTTGGGCTGCAGGCTCCAGCGGCCGTTCTGGTCGGCGGTGACGCTGTGCGCCGTGCCGGCCTTGTCGATCACCGTGACTGTCGCCCCCGGCTCGGTCTGCCCGGCCAGTTGCTCGGCGGTGTTGATGTCCAGGCCGACGTTCGGCGCCAGGGTATCGATCACGAACAACCAGGGCGCGCTGGGCTCGGTGACGTTGCCCACCGCGTCGGTGAGGGTCGCGGTGAGCGCGTGCGGGCCGTCGGCCAGCGGCTCTTGCGGGGTGAAGCTCCAGTTGCCGGTCTCGTCCACCAGCGCCGAGCCGAGCGCCTCGCCGTTGTCGTAGACCAGCACCAGCGAGCCCGGGGCGCCGCTGCCGGAAATGCTCGGCGTGGCGTCGCTGGTGAGGTTGCCGCAGACCTGGCTGGTGAAGGCCTCGGTCTGCAGCGCCAGCAGTTGCGGGGCTTCCGGCAACGCGGTGTGCAGCGCCACCGGGAAGTCCTCGCTGGGCGTCTCGCTCATCTGCCCCGAAGGGCTTTGCGAGCTGGCCCAGAAGTATTTCATGCCGTCGCCGCCGAACTGGGCAAGGTCGCCGGTGGCCAGGCTCCACTCGCCGTTGGCGTCGATGACGGTGGAGCCCAGCAGTTCGCTGGGCGCCTGCAGGTCGTCGCTCAGGCGCACGTAGAGGAACAGGGTGGCGCCGGCGCTGCCGGTGCCGCTGAGGTTCAGGCTGACGTCGTCGGTGCTGGCGCCCTTGTCGAGGTCGCCCTGCTGCGGGCCGAAGTCGTCCTGCACGCGGGTGATGCGCGGCGTCTCGGGCAGCGTGGTGTCGACCACGAAGTCCCAGGCCTCGCTGCGCGGGCCGAGGTTGCCGGCGGCGTCCAGCGCCTCGGCCTGGAAGCTGTGCGCGCCATCGGCCAGCGGCGGCTGCGGCTCGAAGCGCCAGTTGCCGGCTTCGTCCACGCTGGCCGTGCCGATCAGCTCGCCGTTGTCGTAGATGCGCACCAGCACGGCGCCGCCCTCGACATGGCCGCTGTAGGTCGGCGTGGCGTCGTTGCTCGGCTCGCCCTGGGCGATGTCGCCGAAGGCGCCGCCTTCCACGTCGTCGAGCAGTGCCAGGTCGGTGATGGCGCCCGGCGCGGTGGTGTCGACCACGAAGCTCAGCGCCGGGCCCTGCGCGCTTTCGTTGCCGGCGGTGTCGGTGGCCGAGGCGCTGATCGCGTGCTCGCCTTCGGCCAGCGGGGTTTCCGGCTTGTAGCTCCAGTTGCCGTTGGCGTCGACGATGGCGCTGCCGATCGGGCTGCCGTTGTCGTGGATGGTGATGAGGTCGCCGGGGTTGGCGCCGCTGCCGCTGATCACCGCGGCGCTGTCGTCGCTGGCGGCGCCCGCCTCCAGGGCGCCCTGCTGCGTGCCGACGTTGTCGGTCACCACGACCAGCGCCGGGGCGTCCGGGGCCTGGGTGTCGATGGTCAGTTCGAAGCGGGTGCTGGCCTCGTTGCCGTTGGCGGCGGTGGCCAGGATGTCGTAGACGTGGCTGCCGTCGGCCTGCTCCGGCAACTCCAGGCTCCACTGGCCGGCGGCGTCGGCGAGCACCGAGCCGAGCAGCGTCGAGCCGTCGAGGATGCTGACGATGGCGCCGGCGCTGGCGGTGCCGGCCAGGCTCGGGCGGTTGTCGTCGGTGAGTGCCTTGTCGGCCAGGTCGCCCTGCTTGGCGCCGACGTTGTCGCTGGCCTTGATCACGCTGACACTGATGGGCGCGGTGTCGACGCTGAACGCCAGCGCCGGGCCGGGCTCGCTGGCGTTGCCGGCGGCATCGGCGACCTGCGCGCGGATGCTGTGCTCGCCATCGGCCAGCGGCTGGGCCGGGGTGAAACTCCAGTCGCCATTGGCGTCGGCGGTCACGCTGCCGAGCACCTCGGCGCCATCGAAGAGAGTGACGATGGCCCCGGCCTCGGTCCTGCCGGAGAACACCGGCAGGGCGTCGTCGGTGACGCCGTCGGCGGCGATCGGGCCGCGGACCAGGCCCTGGTCGTCAGTGGCCACTACCACTTCCGCGGACGCCGGCGCGCTGCCGTCGATGGTCAGGCTGAATTCGGCGCTGCCGCTGTTGGCGCCGTTGGAGACGCTGGCGGTATAGCTGTGTTCGCCGTCGGCCTGTTCCGGCAACTGGAAACTCCAGTTGCCCTCGGCATCGGCGCTGACGCTGCCGATCTCGACGCCGCCCGCGGAGATGACCACGAGCGCGTCGGCGAGGGTCTTGCCGACCAGAGTCGGGGTGGTGTCGTTGGTCAGGGCGGCGTTGCTCAGGCTCTGGGTTTCGCCCACGTCGTCGATGGCCGCCTCGATGCTGACCACCACGTCGCTGGTGTCGACCAGGATCGTCAGCACGTCGCTCGGCTCGCTGACGTTGCCGGCCGCGTCGCTGGCGCTCACGCTGATGGCGTGCTCGCCGTCGGTGAGCGGCTGCGCCGGGGTGAAGCTCCAGTTGCCGTCGCCATCGACCGTGGCGGTGCCCAGCACCTTGTCGCCGTCCTTGATGGTGATGACGCTGCCCGGCTCGGCGTTGCCGCTGAAGGTCGGGGTGGAGTCGTCGGTCACGCCGTTGTCGATGGGGCCGGTGACGTCGCCCTGGTTGTCGACGGCGAGGATCGCGCCGGGTTTCTCCGGCGCGCTGCCGTCGATGGTCAGTTCGAAGCGGGTGCTGGCGCTGTTGGCGCCGTTGCTGGCGGTGACGCTGTAGAAGTAGCTGCCATCGGCCTGCGCCGGCAGCTCCAGGCTCCAGGCGCCGGCGGCATCGGCCACGACCGAGCCGAGCACGCTGGCGCCGTCCGTGACGGTGACCAGGGCGCCGGCGGTGGCGCTGCCCACCAGGGTCGGCGTGCGGTCGTCGGTCACCGCGCCGGTGCCCAGCTCGGCGGTCAGGCTGCCGGCATCGTCCAGCGCCTTGGCCACGCTGACCTGTAGCGGCCGGGTGTCGACCACCAGCACCAGCGCCTCGCTGGGCTCGCTGGCATTGCCGGCGGCATCGGTGACTAGGGTGCTGATGCTGTGCTCGCCCTCCCCCAGCGCCTCGGCCGGGGTGAAGCTCCAGTTGCCGTCGCCGTCGACGATGGCGGTGCCCAGCACGTTGTCGCCATCCTTGATGGTGACGGTGGCGCCCGGCTCGGCGCTGCCGCCGAATGTAGGGGTGCTGTCGTCGGTCACGCCGCCGGCGATGGGGCCAGTGACGGCGCCGACGTTGTCCAGGGCACTCGGCGCGTCCGGGACGGCCGGCGCGCTGGTGTCCAGCAGGATGTCGAAGCCGCCGGTGGCCGGGCTCCATTGCCCGGCCGAATCCACGGCCTTGGCGGTCAGGGTCTTCAGGCCGTCGGCGCCGAGGTCGGCCAGGTCGATCGACCAGTTGCCCTCGGCGTCGGTGGCGACGCTGCCGACCTCGCTGCCATTGACGTAAAGATGCACCACGGTGCCCGGCTCGGCTGTGCCCTTGGCGGTCGGGCTGCGGTCGTCGGTCTGCGCGCCCGGCTGCAGGTGGCCGCTGGTGATCGGCGCCTGGTCGTCGATGACGTGTTCGATGGAGGGCGCAGCCGGCGGCGTCAGCTTGAGGCTGAAGGGCCAGTCGGCGCTCTTCGGCCCTTCGTTGCCGGCGGCATCCACCAGCGCGGCCTGGAAGTTGTGCTCGCCGGCCAGCAGCGGCAGCGCCGGCTCGAAGCTCCACTGGCCGTCGCTGACGCTGGCGCTGCCGATCAGCACGCCGTTGTCGTAGACGTTCACGCTGACGATGTCGGCCGGTACGCCGCTGCCACCGAAAGTCGGCCTGGCATCGTCGGTCACGCCGCCGCGGACGATCTCGCCGGTGACGCTGCCGGCGTCGTCGAGCAGGCTCAGCGAGCCGCCCTCCTCCGGCAGCTCGACGGGCGCGAGGGTGTCGACGGTGAAGCGCCAGCCGTCGGCCGGCAGCATCGCGCTGACATTGCCGGCGGCGTCCATCGCGCTGGCCTGCAGGTTGTGCTCGCCATCGGTCAAAGGCTGGGTGGGAATGAAGCTCCAGCTGCCGTCGGCGGCGACCAGGCTGCTGCCGATCAGCTCGCCGTTGTCGTAGATGTTCACCAGCACGGCATCGCCGCCGACCAGTTGGCCCTTGAACTCGGGCTGGTCGTCGTCGGTATGGCCGCCCTGGGCGATAGGCCCGGTGATGGCGCCGACATCGTCGATCAGGCTGAGGCCCGCCTCGGCCTGGGAGATATCGGGGGCGGAGGTATCCGCGGGTTCGGTGATGGTTGGTGGGCTGACGTTGCCCGAGGGGTCGGTGATGGTGATGCTGCCGGACTCGCCGTTTTCCAGCGGGTTTTCCGGAAACTCCCAGTTGCCGTTTTCATCGACGACGGTCGTGACGGTGCTGCCATCCGGCAGCTCGACAGTGACGATGCCTTCCGGCTCGCCAGTGCCGCTCAAGCCATCGCCATTGTTGTCGGTGATGACCGGCGGTTCCGGTGCAATGACGTCGGCCGGTTCGGTAGTAGTCGGCGGGCTGACGTTGCCCGAGGGGTCGGTGATGGTGATGTTGCCGGACTCGCCGTTTTCCAGCGGGTTTTCCGGGAACTCCCAGTTGCCGTTTTCATCGACGACGGTCGTGACGGTGCTGCCATCCGGCAGCTCGACAGTGACGATGCCTTCCGGCTCGCCAGTGCCGCTCAGGCCATCGCCATTGTTGTCGGTGATGACTGGCGGTTCCGGCGCGATCACGTCGGCCGGTTCGGTCACGATCGGCGGGCCGACATTGCCCGGGGGCTCGGTGATGCTGCCGCTCTCGCCGTTTTCCAGCGGACTCTCCGGAAATGCCCAGTTGCCGCTCTCATCGGCGACGGTGGTAACGGTGCCGCCGTCCGAGCCACCGCCGCCACCGCCGCCTCCCGCCGCTGCGGCCAGGCCGCCGACACCCAGGGCGCCGAGGCCGGCAAGCGGCAGCACGCCGAAGACGGCGTAAGTGTCGTCGCTGCGTTCCGCCAGCAGTTGCTCGATGGAGTCCAGCTCGGTGGTCACCCAGGGCTCGTTCTGGTCCGCCAGCCACAGCTCGCCGCCGGGGGCCTCCAGCACCAGGTCGTGGCGCACGCCGTTCACGGCCTGGAAGAAATTGTCAATATTGATGACTTCGCCGTTCTTCAAACGGATCACCAGGCTGTCGCCATTTCGGCCGATGGACTGGATGCTGTCGGGCGCGGCCGCGATCTTCACCACGCAAGGGTGCGCCAGCGACAACAGGTTCTTGCCGCTGACATCGGTAACCTGCCCCGAACTTTTCGCAATCAGTTGAATTGCGGCCATGTGAGCTCCCGCCTGATAAGGCTATTTCTTCAATTTCGTGAACACGGGATGACTCGAAAAGGAATTGTCCCAGTGCCATGTAATATCCAGCCCGGGCCATTCAATAGCGAACTCGGAAATTCCTTTTCAGCGATGGGCAGTATTAAAAATTCATCACCGGCAATAATTAGGATTATCCTGAACCAACCCAAGCCGATAAATTCCGATATGCCATCGGAAAATTCTTAACCCATTCTGAAAATCAAACTGTCGCCACATCGCCACGGATGAAAAATGGAAATAAAAAAGCGGGCTGCATAGGCCCGCTTTTTCCGAGTGGCTGGAGGTTGTTGGCCATCAGTCGAAGAAATGCTTCTCCAGGCAGCAGGCCAGCAGTTCCTGGTCCGTGGTCACGCCGAGACGGCGCTTGGCCGATGCCTTCTGCGCGCTGATGGTCTTGTCGCTGCGCCGCAGCAGGCGCGCTATTTCACACACGCGCAAGCCCGAGACGAACAGCCGCAACACCTCGTATTCCTTGACCGAGAGCGAGGTCAGGCGGCTGTGCAGGTCGCCGCCGTCCCCCGTGCAGGGGTTGAGCACCCGGCGGCCCTTGCACAGGGCGTCCAGGGCCGACAGCAGCTGGGCCATGCCCGCATCCTTGCGCACCACGCCCTGCACCCCGAGCTCGCACAGGCGGTCCAGCACCAGGCGGTTGGACAGCATGGTGAAGACCAGGAACCTCACCTCGGGGAAGTTGCGCACCAGGTAGCCGATGAAGCGCACACCGTCCCCGTAGACTTCGTCCCCGGGCATGCTGAAGTCGATGATCGCGATATCGAAATGTTCCCGTCGCAATGCCTCGACCAACTCACCAGAAGTTCGCACCTCACATGCCACTTGATATTGCGGATGGCGCTCCAGAATCCCACGGACTCCCATCAATACGACTGCGTGATCATCCGCCAGAACGATCTTGATCTTTTTCAAGGAAACCTCACAAACGACGATAACTCGATACAACAGCAAACTTTCTCGGCTGCCTAATCTAATGGAAGCTCCTGAAAAACGGCACCTCAAAAGCGCCTATTCAATCAATATAAGAAAAATCCCACATGGCACCCAAGTACCAGTGGATGACGGAAAACAAGGCGGACCAAGGCCGACGCGCGGCTACGGGTTCGTTCAACAGGAACAGAGAGGTCGGCTATGCCGTAGGGAAAAATCAGACGAGCCCGAAGGCAAAAAGGGGGGAGGTGGAAGGCGTACACGGGGAATTGTGGCTAGGAAAAGCGCCCCCCGAAAATGGAGGTGGCCCCGCCAGCCACACCCCGGCACTCGATGTCACCGCTACGGCTGCTCCCTTCCGGGCCTGACCAGGTTAACGGGTAATCGTTGCGGGAAGGCCTGAAAGCCTCGCCATTCCTGACTTCTAGCGTTTTCTGCTCGTCGCACGACTATCAATCGGAGACCACATTCTATAGCGCTGGCATGAGCCTTTGGGAGCGCTTTGGATCACCGTTTCGGATCACTTCTGGATCCCTTTTGGATCACTTGGCCACACCCCACCGGCCATTTTTTGCAAAAAATGCGAGCCCCTATCCATCGAGCCGTCCCACTCGATTCCCCCCGGTACCCACCCCTCCTCGCCTGAATAAACAGGGCACCCCCTCCCCGATCAAACACGATGCTCAGGCTTCCCTGTCGACAGCGAGGGTGAGCCGGGGCACGACGACAACCCACGGGCCTCGATCTCACTTCCATGTGAACGAGTACCGCGCTCTGGCCAGAGGTCTCGATGGAAGGACAGATCAGCCCGCACGACCGCGAGATGGGTTCCCGTGCGTACTAAGGGGGTGGATCAGAAGGTAAACCTTCCGAGCCAGCTTGAGCCAAACGAAGCGCTGCGGCCTTCGACTGGATCAGAACTGTTGATTTCCACTGATCCATCCAATAGCATCTTGAGCCAGCTTTGTGATCCATCTAGCGCTCAAGGAGTTACAAGCCATGACCGCCACCATCGCCTACGTTCGAGTCAGCACCGAAGACCAAACCACCG
Source organism: Pseudomonas sp. PI1 (assembly GCF_000812405.1). Classification (NCBI taxonomy): domain Bacteria; kingdom Pseudomonadati; phylum Pseudomonadota; class Gammaproteobacteria; order Pseudomonadales; family Pseudomonadaceae; genus Pseudomonas; species Pseudomonas sp. PI1. The sequence continues at coordinate 21,250 of NZ_JWMC01000093.1, read as the reverse complement.
AGGCCCAGCGCCACGCCATCAGCCAACGCTTCAATGTCAACGAGTGGTTCTCCGATGAGGCCACCAGCGGGGCCACGAAGGCACTTCAGAGGGAAGGCTTCAAGGCACTCCATGCCTACGCCAGGAAGGGAGACACGGTTGTCGTGGCAGCCATCGACCGCCTGGGCAGGGATACCATCGACGTACTGGAAACAGTGGAAGCACTGAAAGCCAAGGGCGTGACAGTGGTTTCGATGCGCGAAGGCTTCGACCTATCCAGCCCAGTCGGCAAGGCCATGCTCACAATGCTGGCTGCCGTAGCAGAGCTGGAGCGGGCCAACATCAAGGCACGTCAAATGGCTGGGATCGAGCGAGCTAGGGCGCAGGGGAAGAAGCTCGGCGCACCGAAGGTGATCGATGATCAGGCCGTGGCCATCTGGAGGAAAGAGAACGGAGCCAGCATTGCAGATACCGCCAAGCGTTGGGGGATCTCAACGGCTGCCGTGAAGCGGGCTTGCAGAGCATCTAAGGCTGCACATTCTTCAATGTAAGTCCTTGGTGGGACGGAATTATTTTTTCAGCTCCAGCAGCCTTGTGATAGCGGGATGCGTGATTTAGTAAGGAAATGCTGGCATTCTTGCGCCCTCGCACTGTGGGTGTAGCTGCACTCATCCAACCACCAAGGATGTGGAGTCCTTCGCATGACCGATCTGGCCCAACGCCTCAAGGCCACCTTCCTTTCGTTGCTTCCTGCAGATGGAGCCACGAAGGGCAACGGTGCTCTTCGCCGTGAGATAGAAGAGCAGCTCTCCAAGGAAGGACTGTCGATCACCGAGGAGCAATACTGGCAGGTTCACGCAGAGCTGATCGCCAGCGGTGTGGTTGCAACCGGCAAAGGTCGTGGGGGATCGGTACGTCTTGTGGATGCACAGCCGGACTCCTTCGGGCTGGCTACTCAGGTCGTCGAAGCCGAGGAACCTGCAGCAGCCACAAAGGACAAGCCGAAGGCTGCACCAACCAAGCCAACTGCTGGTCGTGCCAAGCCGGGTGAAGAGACACAAGTGCTTTCCTACCGCCACCAGGACAAGCGCAAGAACAACCCTGAAGTCGGCATGGTGACTCCGGCTACCGATCCTGATGCAGGGAAAACCAAGTGGGCCTATGACCCACACCTCGACCCTACCCTGAACTTCGATCCGCAGCGCGCCCGTATCGAGCAACTGATTGACGATGCCCTTGAGTCAGGTGACACCGAGCGGATGCGTCAGGTACTGAGGGAGCTGAAGCGTACCCAGTCCCCCTACCTGAACTGGGCGGGCAAGGCCGAGCGCACCACCTTTGAGGTGGATACCGTCAGCTTGCATGTGCATGAGCGGATCGACCCGGCGAGCATCCTGTCGGCTGTCCGCAAGGTGATGAAGAAGGAAGGCAAGGGCAAGGGAGCCGAGAAGGCATTCCAGCCGGGGCTGTTTGATGCGCCTTTCGAGAACCTGCCGCTGCGGGATGCCATCGACTTCTACCGCCATGAGCGTGGCTGGGCTAATCGGCTGATCGCGGGTGACAGTCTGCTGGTGATGAACAGTCTGTTGCAAAAGGAGAGCATGGCTGGCCGGGTACAGATGTTCTACTTCGACCCGCCCTATGGGATTAAGTACGGCTCCAACTTCCAGCCATTTGTGGGCAAGCGTGATGTAAAGGATCGCAACGATGCTGATCTCACCCAAGAGCCGGAGATGATCAAGGCGTTCCGTGATACCTGGGAACTGGGGATTCACTCGTACCTGACGTATCTGCGGGATCGCTTGCTACTAGCTCGGGAGTTACTCCATGAAAGTGGAAGTGTTTTTATTCAGATATCTGACGAAAATGTTCATCACGTGCGTGAAGTCCTAGATGAAGTTTTTGGTGTTGATTCCTTTGTTGCCCAGATCAACTTCATGAAAACAGGAGGACAGAGGGCAAATTTATTGGCCGGAGTTTGCGACTACATTATCTGGTACGCAAAGGACAAATCCAAGGTCAAGTACAACGCACTGTATCAAGAGAAAGAAGACGGGTCGGATGTTGCGGAATCGTACAGAACAATCCAACTCGAAAATGGTATGCGTCGAGCAATAACGGCTAAGGAAGCCAGAGGGGAAATTGAAATTCCTGAGGGCTCAAAGCGTCTTCAGGCAACCAGTTTGACCTCGCAAAATCCTGGCTCTCGATATGAGGTTGAAGTTTACGGCGAGGTCAAATCTCCCGGCGGAAATCAGTGGTGGAAGACAGACAAAGAAAGAATGGAAAGACTGGTAAAAGCCTCGCGAATCTCACCGACATCAGGTTCTTTACGGTTTGTAAGATATTTGGAAGATTTTCCAGCGTTCCCATACACCAATATGTGGGCGGATACTTCGGGTGGTGTTGGCGCGGATAAGGTATATGTCGTCCAGACGCATATCAAGGCTATCGAGCGATGCATGTTGATGTGCTCCGACCCTGGTGATCTCGTGCTTGATCCAACTTGCGGGTCCGGCACCTCAGCCGTCGTTGCCGAGAAGTGGGGGCGTCGTTGGATCACCTGCGATACCTCCCGTGTAGCCATCACTCTGGCCAAAAAACGCCTGATGACTGCTAGTTATGACTACTTTGAGCTGAAGTATCCGCACGAAGGCTTGAAGGGTGGCTTTATCTACAAGACAGTCCCACACGTTACCCTCAAGTCCATCGCCAACAACCCGGACATTGACAGCATCTACGAGCGGATGCATCCGGCCATCGAGAGTGCTTTAGCGGAGCTGAACAGAGCACTGCAGAACAACGTAGCGCCGGAATTCAAGGTCACTGAGGGCGGTCGCAAGGGCGAAGTCATTGTCTTCACAAGCGGCGGAGAACTTCTGGAATGGGAAGTGCCTTTCGATTGGCCTGAACAATGGCCTGAAGAGGCAATCCACGCTTTTGATGACTTCCATAAGCAGCGCATTCGTATGCAGCAGCAGATGGATGCGTCCATTGCCTCCCATGCCGACCAAGAGGTTCTCTTTGATCAACCAGCAGTGTCGAAGAACAAGCTGCGTATCACCGGCCCATTCACTGTGGAAGCTGTGCCGTTCCCCAGCGTCAAGTCTCTGGATGAAGCCTCTGGCCCCGATGAGGCCGATGCCAGCATTGCCCGCACAGGCGAATCCGGTCGTCAGCATCAGTGGTTGGCCGAGCTGCTGAAGACCGGCATTCGTGGGAAGGGTGGTCAGATCCTCAAGTTCGCCGACCTGGAACCACTGCCTTTCGACAAGGACATGCAGAGCCTCCACGCCTCTGGTCATCTCGACAGTGGTGAGCGTGTGGTTGTCAGCTTTGGCCCGGAACACGCCGCCCTAGAGCAGCGTCAGGTAGCCAATGCCCTTAACGAGGCGGGCAATCTATTCCCGCTGCCGAAAATGGTGGTGTTCTGTGCCTTCACCTTCGATCCCGAAGCAGCCAAAGACATCGACGCCATCAAGGGCATCACCGCGCTCAAGGCTCAGATGAACACCGATCTTCTCACCGAGGATCTGAAGAAAGCTCGCAGCAGCAACCAGAGTTTCTGGCTGATGGGTCAGCCGGATGTCGAGGTTCGCCAGCTCAAGGATGGTCGCTACGAAGTGGAGGTGCATGGCTTCGATTACTTCGACACTGCCAAGGGTGAACTGGCCTCTGGTGGTAAGAGCAAGATCGCCATGTGGTCGCTGGATACCGATTACGACGAGCGCAGCCTGTTCCCCCATCAGGTGTTCTTCCCGATGGCGGGTAAAGGCGAAGGCTGGGAGAAGCTGAAGAAGAACATCCGTGCCGAGCTGGACGAGTCGCGTTTGCACAAGTTCCACGGCACGGTCAGCCTACCGTTCGAGGCCGGAGATAACCGCAAGATAGCCGTGAAGATCGTCGATGATCGCGGCATCGAGTCGCTCAAAGTCATCGCGCTGAACTGAGGGGGGTACTATGAGCAAAGCCAAGTCCCTGATCATCAGTTCGCCCTTCGAGCGGCCTACGCACCACTGGCAACGCAAGAGCGACAACAAGCTGCAGCTGATGACCGGGCGTCGTCCTGCGGGCTACGAGATTTTCGACACCCGAGCTAACACGGTTCGAGCTGTTCAACTTGATCTGGTCAATCGCATCCGTGAGCGTGTCGATGCGTGGCGTGATGCTGGTTATCCCGGCGTCACCTCGGTGACCCGCAAGCTGCTTGAACACTGGTACGACCAGGAAAGCAACCGAGCCTATGCCTTCTACTTCTGCCAGTTGGAAGCCATCGAGACGCTGATCTGGCACGTTGAGGCTCCTGCCGACTTCAAGCAGGGCATTGCTATTCCAGGGGATGGTGGAGCCTGGGAGCGTCTGTGCAACAAGATGGCGACCGGCAGTGGCAAGACCACAGTGATGGCGATGATCATCACCTGGCAGGTGCTGAATGCGCTCACCTATCCGAAGCGCAACAAGGACTTCTCCCGCGCGATCTTCATCGTGGCACCGGGCCTCACCGTCAAGGAGCGTCTTCAGATCCTCCAGCCGGGTCACCCGGAGAACTACTACGATGCTTTCTCGCTGTGCCCCAACGAGGCGATGCGGCAGAAGCTGAACCAGGCTGAACTGCTGATAGAGAACTGGCACACCCTGATGCCGCTGAAGGAGCAGGATCGCTCCGTGGTCAAGAAGGGAGCCGAGAGTGATGAGGCTTACGTCAGGCGAATCCTGGGCAAACTGGCGGGCTACAAGGATCTGGTCATCATCAATGACGAGGCGCACCACGCCTACCGCAAACCTGCCGAGGTCAAGGTCAGCAAGAAGGACGCAGAGGAGCTAGGTATCGACCTTGAGGAGGCAACTCGCTGGATCGAGGGGCTGGATCGCATACATAAAATGCGCCGGGTCATCCGCTGCTTCGATCTGTCGGCAACCCCCTTCGCTCCCACGGGCAAGACCAGCACCGAGTCTGCCCTGTTCGAGTGGGTGGTATCCGACTTCGGCCTGAATGATGCCATCGAGGCTGGTCTGGTGAAGACGCCCCGAGTGGTCGTCCGTGACAACGCCTTGCCCAATGCCCAGACCTACAAGTCCAAGCTCTACCATCTTTATCGCGAACCCGACGTTGCTGAAGACCTGAACCGGCGAGGTGCCGAGCCCCACGAACCTCTGCCGCAGATTGTTCAGGAGGCCTACACCCTGCTTGGTGCCGACTGGCGAGAAGCGCTCAAGGCATGGCAGGAGAGTGGTCATGTGTCTCCCCCGGTGATGCTCACGGTGTGCAACCGCACTGAAACTGCTGCTCGCGTGGAGCACTACTTCCGTCAGGGTGATGCCTACTGGCCGGAGTTGAAGGCTCCCGAGCGCACGTTGCGAGTGGACTCGAAGGTGCTGGAGAAAGCTGAGATCGGCGAGACAGCAACCAGCAACAAGGAGTACGAGGCTGTCCTGCAGGAGATCTTGGAGGCTGCGAAGATCCCCGAGTCGAAGAAGGCAGAGCTGCGCACCCTAAAGAAAGAGCAGTTGCTGCGTGCCATCATCGATAACGTGGGCAAGCGCAACACGGCGGGCCAGGATCTGCAGAATGTCATCTCGGTGGCGATGCTCTCCGAGGGCTGGGATGCCAAGAACGTCACCCATATCATGGGATTGCGCGCCTTCACCAGCCAGTTGCTCTGCGAGCAGGTGATCGGGCGTGGTCTGCGTCGGGTCTCTTACGACACCGAGAGGGTGCTTTGCCCGGATGGAATAGAGCGCGATCTGTTCGTCCCCGAGTACGTCAACGTCTTTGGTGTCCCCCTGTCGATCTTCCAGGACACTGATGAGTCAGATCTCGGGGGGCGGCAGCCACCCAAACCCAGTACCCAGATCGAGTCCCTGAAGGAGCGCAGCGAGTTGGAGATCAGTTGGCCCAACGTATTGCGGGTCGATGTCACCGTGCAGCCGCAGTTGGTCGTGGACTGGTCACTGGTTTCTCCGCTGAAGCTGAACCCGGCAGAGATTCACATCACGGCTGATCTTGCCCCTGCTCTGGGTGGTGCGGCCGATCTGTCGAAGGCTGTATCCATTGACTTGGAGAGGCTGCCGGAGGAGTTCCGTCTGCAGCGGCTGCTGTTTGTCGCTGCCCGCAAGGCATTCGCCACTATGCAGCAGGGTTTCACCGGGAGCCGGGAAATCCTGATCCAGCAACTGATCCGACTGGTGGAGGAGTTCTTCAACTCGGCACAACTGGAGATCCCCTCGCTGTTCCACCAAGATCCGCTCCGCAAGCGCATCCTGATCGCGCTGTCCATCGACCGGATCGTGGCTCATGTGGTCACGCACGTTCAGCAGCAGAACTGCGAGCGGCTGGAACCGGTGTTCGACAGCGAGTTTCCCATCGGCTCCACCCGACTGATGCGTACTTGGTACTCGACCAAGCCATGCCTGGATACGGTCAAGTCCCAGATCAGCCATGTGGTGGCCGACAGCACTTGGGAGGCTTACACCGCCAATGTGCTTGAGAAGCGCAAGGAAGTGCAGTCCTTCGCCAAGAACGACCACCTCGGGTTCAACATCTACTACCTATGGCGGGGCAGCAAGCGGAAGTTCGTGCCGGACTTCCTCATCAAACTGGCCAACGGCAAGCAGCTGGTGCTGGAGATCAAAGGCGAGGACTCGGAGCAGAACCGAGCCAAGCGAATGGCTCTCGATGCCTGGGTGAGGGCTGTGAACTCCCGTGGCGGTTTCGGTACATGGTGCTGGGATGTGGTGAAGGGAGAGCCGGCTGGTGTCGATGATGTGATCGTTCACCACAGTCGAGATGCCGCCCATTCGGAGCCGATTGGTGAAGGTCTACTTGAGAGCCTTTTGACCGCTTGAAGGCTTGGGCGGTCGTCGTCCTCGGGCGATCCGCCACAGTTTTTCTGCAAGATCGCAGCACGTTCGACGAAGATCGATTACCACACTGTTATGGAGAGGAGAACGCGCAATCTCGCACGTTCGATCCTCAACCATGACGCTCGATCTTCGCCGCCGCAAACCGCCGGAGGGGCTGATCGAGCCAGGGAAAGGCAACAGCCCAGCGAGGCGACCGCCGAGTACCTACTGCTACTTTGAGCTTCAGGCGTACAGCCCCTCTCACTGCCCCGACCAATCGGCCAGCAGTCACGGGTGATGACGAACCTGACATAGCTGGCTAAGAGGTGATGGCACTTAGTCGAGGCTGGCTACCTGCGATGACTCGCGGGGTGTAGCGGTGGATGGCGAAGCCACTCTAAGAGTGTCTTTGAGCTGTCCTTCATCCATAGTCATTACCATCAATCCATCAATGAAGAATGAAGCAATGAGACAGCATCAAGCCTGTCTTGCGGAGGACACTGACAGATGCTCTTCAAGCTGCACCGCAAGTTGCTCTTGATGCCTCCCCAACTCTGCTGACACAGGATTGATGATCACCGATGACGATGTTGTCAGTGACCATCCCCGTCAGTGGCTGTCAGGAAGCCCAAGCCCCTCTGCCAGCCCACCTCCTGCTCATCTTCATGTACCTCCAGATGACTCCGCCCAGGAGTTTCCCCATTCGCCTCTGTCATCCATCAGCCCTGGCCTCAGCACAGTAGCGACCTAGGCAACCACTGCTGCCCAGGCTTTGGCCCATGGATGGCTTCCAGGCATCGGGGAACTCCTGGGCAAGTCACCAAGCATCAACCCTGCATCCCTTGCAGATCCCCCTCAAACCCAGCCCGTTTTGTCCAGCCGTCCGAGCCGTCCATGCTTCCCTTGTAGATGGGAGCTGGTGGCATGGATGGAAGGGACTCTGACGGCTGAACAAAAAGGATGATCTACGCCATGAGCTTGTACACCATCACCGCATCTACCCGAGTTGATCTTGTCCTTCTAGCAACCGGAGGCGGTTCGATATGCGACTGATGGAGCTGTTGTTCATAGTTGCCTTGACCATCTGGCTCTTCACGCCACTGGTCTACTTACTGCTTATTCGGTTCACCCTGGACGTGAAGCTCACAGCACGGAATAAGGCATCCCACGGAGGCCATACGCAGCAGGGTTGCAATCAATAGCGTACCCGTTCGGATCAGGCCGCACCCAAGGCGAAACCTGAGGACGCAGGATGGCTAGCAGCTCTGCCTCGGTATCTATCCCGATCTGTTATGACAGTGCAGCCTTCCCCGGAGGTTGGGCTTTTCTCAACGCTGAGACTGAAATCTGCCTCTAGCCCAGTAAATCTGGGGCCAGCAACTGCCCTTTCATGTAAGGAAAGGAGCTTCTCGCGCCTTCCTGCAACCCCCTGATTCATCCATTACCACCACAGACCACTAAGGAGTATGCCGCCATGCTTCTCTCGTTTATCCATTCACCCTCAGAACAAGTTGACCTGCCTTTGTGTGTTCCTGTGCGGACACGCGACGGACTCTTTGCCATCAACCCTGAAACAGGGTGTGTCATTGATCAGCAGGTAACTACATCTGCGCTCTCGAAGCGTCACGTCGAGGCCCAAGTTGGGATCGATACTCGCTACCCAGCCGAAGCAAGAAACCCTCAAGAGCTGTACCAGGCTTTATCCGTTCATGACCCGCATCTCGCGGATCTCAACGTCGAGTACGACCGGCTTCTCGGGCTGCTCGATGTCGGACACTCTGTCCTAGCGGTCAAGGTCTTCCGGTTCATCTGCGAGCGGCTCGACGGCTGGAACTACTGGTTCGGTCGAGTCGCTGACCTGCTGACAGCGTTAGATGGCTACGGTCGAGCAAGCGTTTATCGGGCCTGGTCTTCGCTTCAGCCGATGCTGCTCAGAGTTGAGCCCATCCGCAACCTCAGAACGCTTCGGGTGCGGGTCAATCCTTGGTATGCATGGCGAGGTGCTCGATACATCCAGAGCCCGGCAATCAGTAGCTGGTATGCGGCAGCCGCTGTGCAGTTGTCGTCGATTGAGCAAGACGTGAGGGAGGGCTGATCGATGACGCACGGACAAATGAAACAGGGGGATTCGACCGGCAAAATCAAGCAGCGCATCTCCGACGACGTGCGACAGCGGGTACTCGACCTGCGCCGAAGCCACTCCCTGCGAGAAGTAGCCGCAATGACCGGGCTGCCGCTCGGAACAGTGAAGACCCTGGTTTCACGATCAGGGAAATTCCGCGACAACGCTAAGCACCGAGAGCTATTCAGCTTGCCGCCGATCAAAGAAAGTGAGGAAACGCTGCCGAGTGTGCCGGAGTTGCCGCCTCAGGAGAACATTACCGGCGACAAAGAGGTGGATGCAGTCCTGTGGTTGCGACAGGTGATTGCTACAGGTGAAGCTGCGCAGATCAGCAGAGCGCTGGAAGCCGCGAAGCAGATCAAGACTCCCCTGAAGGAGCTGGAGGTTCGGTACGGGAAGTACCTCATGGAGGCGAGTGGTGGGAATGTGCTGGCCGGACTTGGCTCTGTTGGCTTTGCCGATCTTGAGGAGCTTGCTACCCGCTCAGTTGAGCGCAAGCGTCTCCGGGTTGAAGCGTTTGCCCGTTTTGGTGAGGCGCTGATGGAGGATACTCCGGCAGAGGCTTTCTGTATCGAGGCGCTGGCAGGTTTGGAGCTTACTGGTAGCTTGCTTGAATATGACACGGGCGAAGTTGCCGAGAGGTTCAAGGCTCGTTTCAAGCTGATGCCGCAGACGCTGGCGGACTGTCTGTATGAACTGGATTATTGGAGTCGCCTCTATAGCCTACGGCGAGCGGCTGATCAGGATTTCTATGATGGTCTACCAGAGGTAGAAGCAAGATCGAGTTTTGTATTCGCACTAATGGCAGAGATTCGCCCCCGAGATCGAGCTGAAGCGAAGGCAGTCTTGAGCTATCTGATAGAGAACAATTGCAAGGATTGGGCGGACACCGATGCCATCCTTGAAAACCTGATCGGATAGCATCTCACTGCACTTCGCCCAGCACCCGCAACCCCCAGTTTCACTCTCCCTTTCCCCTGCAGTTTCGCCACTGCACTTCAACTACTACCAGCCCGTTTAGTCCTGCCGCTTGTGTCCGTCTGCGCTGCCCTATGTGGTGGGCGCTGGTGGGCGTAGGCGGTGGCGACCACAGGCGGCAGAACTAAGAGGAACACCACATGAACCCTCAATTCGCATCAACTTGTCCAAACAGAAAAATTTGGTTGATCCCACCTTACCAGGGCGTAACTCGAGCACCTTCCAGAAAAGCACACTTCCCCCTACCAGCGAACACCCATAGCCCGCCTCTGAGCGGGCTTCGTCTTTTCTGGAGGACAGAACATGAGCAAGCACGAACTGACCAACTTCTTCTTTCATAACGGTAGCGCCGAGGCTAAGGCCATCCGCGTGGTCACGTTAAACGGTGAGCCCTGGTTCCACGCAACCGACGTATGCAATGCGTTGGAGATCAAGCACACACCAACCGCAGTTTCGCGGATCGCAGCGGAACGTAAATGTTGTTTGAACCTACATTTGCCCGGTCGCGCTCCCACTTTCGTTAGTGAGGCCGGTCTCTATGACCTGATCCTGCAGTCCCGCAAGCCCGAGGCCCGCGAGTTCAAGGACTGGATCACCGGCACCGTTCTCCCGGCCATCCGCAAGGACGGCGCCTACATCATGGGCGAGGAGAAGGTAGCGACCGGCGAGATGGACGAGGACGCCTTCGTCTTGAAGGCCATCGAGATTCGCCAGCGGAAGATCGACCGACTCAAAGCAGAGAACGATGCAATGAGCCAGGAGCTGAACGTCCTGACCGTCGACGAGTCCCGTGCTCTGACCCATCGCTACTTCACGCACAGCCAGAAGGTGAAGCTGGGTCAGGCGGCCGCCCGCATCCTCCGCGCCCAAGGCCAGGAGCCTCAACGCCAGGAGCGCACAGTCCGCTTCCACGGTGAGGAGCGCATTGTCCGGGTGAACCTCTACCCGCGAGCCGCTCTTGAACAAGCAGAGCGTGAACTGGCGGCATGAAGAGGAAATCCGCATCCATGGAACCGCATCACTTCATCCACTCAACAGCATTAAAGTCCACTGCCTCAATCACCGGAGCCAGCACCTCCGGCCTGAAGTCCTTACCGTAGCGACTGAAGGTAATGCCACCCGTCTGGTGCCCCAGCAGCCCACCTACCAGCGCCTCACTGAGACCCTTCTGCTTCAGGTGATCGGCGATGGTGTGACGGAAGCTGTGGAAGTCCTTCTGCCCTTCCCCATCCTTGAAGCCCAACTGCTCACGGACACGGGTGAACCACTTCGATGGAGCAGCCCCGTAGCCATGCTTCTTGTGGCAGGTCAGCTCAGGGAAGACCCGCTGATGCCCTGCTGCCCGCTGCTTCTGGACGAACTCGATGAAGCCCAGCTCCTTCAGCTTGGAATGGATCGGTACCAGCCGCTCGGAAGATGCAGTCTTGAGCTTCTGATCGGGTCGTGATGCTCGAATGTGGAGGCAGTCCACACCGTTGATGGTCACCACATCGTCGAGGTAGAGCTGACACAGCTCATTGAGCCTCGCTCCGGTGTACAGCCCCAGCAGCGGTAGCCAGTACTGATTCGGCTTCTTGGTGCTGGCCGAGGCGTACACCTCCTTCGAGAACAACCGGCGCAGATCCTTCTCGGTGAAGACACTGCGCTCCTCGCTGACCTTGCCCCGCTGCTTCACCCTCAGCCCATCGAAGGGATTGCGCTCGCAGTAGCCCTCACGGATGGCGTAGGTGAAGAAGGTGGTCAGGTTCTTCACATAGTTGTTGAACGTAGTGAGGCTGATCGTGCTGGTTGCCGTCTTGATGATCTCCTCCAAGGACTGGCCTTCGGGGAGCTGATTGAGACGCGGGGGCAGCTTGAGGGCTGTCTCGCGGAACTTCCTGGCATCCTGGCGGGTGATCAGGTCAATGGGCATGTCACCGATGATCCGCACCAGTAGGGATGCAACGGATCGCTTGTCGTCGATGGTCTTGGTCGAGACGCCTTCATGCTCCTGCTGCCCCAAGCACTCCTCGACCACCTTGGAGAAGCGAGGAGACCTACTGGGCGAATCTGGTACTAACCCCATGCCGTGACCTGAAGAAGCTCTTGTAGAGGCTCTGCGGAGCTTCTGAGAGCCTTCCGCCGCTCTACCTTGCCCCACATCGCCATTCGCTCCGGGCTGTCCCTGTGGGGGCACTCCAGCAGCCGCCATCTCGACCAACTGCTGCTGGCGGAGCCATGAGGCCCAACTGGCGACTCGCTTGCCTCCAGCCTCCCAGGCACCACGCAAGGCATCAAGGCAAGGACGAACACCCTGGAAGGCTTGGGTGTAGAGGCGCTGAACCTGCAGGAGCAACTCACGGCCACGGATCAAGGCTTCGCGCTTGCAGCGGGTCTGCAGGGAGCGACGAATCTCGGCACAGGGGAACAACGGACGAAGGACTTCTGGCACCACGATCCTGAAATAGAAGATCGAGTGTCGGGACAACCAGAGGTAGGAAGGTACGGAAGACACGGTGGATCACCCCTTGGATCACTTGCGTGCTAGGGAGCGAAAAACCGTTAGAAATCAATTACTTAAAGAAATGGAGGCGGCCCCACCAGCCACACCCCGGCACACGATGTCACCGCTGCGGCTGCTCCCTTCCGGGCCTGACCGGGTTCACGGCTGATCGTTGCGGGGGGACCGACAGGGCCACCATAACGAAGCCCGCCTAGGTGGCGGGCGGCGACATTGTACCGAGCCCAGCGCAAGTTACAAGCACTTCAAGCACTTACCGGTGAATTCCGCGATGGCATACACATAAATAGCATTTTGATATCACTTTGCTCCGCGACATGATGGCACACTGCCATGGCACTGGTGAGGTGGAGGGGAAGGACTCCCCCTCGGCGCTTCAGCCCTCAACGCTTTGGGAGAATTCCGATGATCAAGTCTGCTTTCGCTGTTCTGGCCCTGGGCCTGTCTCTCTCTTCCACTGCCTTCGCCAATGGCGGCACCATCAGCTTCAGCGGGCACGTCTACTCGCCGCCGTGCAAGATCATCGACTTCACCAGCCAGGCCAGCACGCAACAGGCACGCCTGGACCTGGCCGGCTGCGGCGAGACCTCGCGCCTGTCGTTCAGCGAACCGTCCGGGCAGGAAGCGGCCCGCCAACTGGCGGTGACCGACCTGGACGGCCGCAAGGTCGACCTCGGCGCCGAGAACGAGGCGCAGGACGGCGGCATGAACCTGGTGCTGCGCAACCTGGACGGCCGCAGCAGCGGGCGGCCGCTGATGCTGAACATCACCTACCTCTGAGTTTCCCCTCCCCCACTCGCCCGGCGGCGTGGGGGATAGCCTCATTCGGCGCGGATCATGCCGCCGGGAATCGGCTGGGTGGAGACCTCCAGGTTCGGCCCCAGGTAGAGGTCGCTCTTCTCGAAGCCGGGCCGGCTGCTGAAGCTGGCGTACTTCTCCTGCCCGCGGTGGAAGGTGAAGGCCACGCGGTAGTCGCTGCCGCGCAGCAGGCGCAGCGGGAAGTTCAGCACGGCGCCCGGCTGGATTTCCCCGGAGAGGGTTTCCTCGCCGTTCTCCTTGAAGCTGTAGCTCGCCGGCGCGCTGGCGTTGGCGTCGTAGTGCAGCTGGATCTGCGGACGCTCGGTCCAGGCCACGTAGAGGGCGAACAGCAGGACCAGGGCGATCAGCCCCGCGAGCCGCTGCTTTCTAGCCTTGTCCATCGCCGCCTCCGGTCAGTTGAGGCTATCGGCCAGGGCCTTGGCCGGGACGAAGCGCACCACCTTCTTCGCCGCGATCTCGATACTCTTGCCGGTCTGCGGGTTGCGCCCGGTGCGTGCGGCGCGCTCGCTGACCTTGAGCTTGCCGATGCCCGGCAGGGTCAGCTCGCCGTCGTTCTCCAGGCTGTCCTGGACGATCTGCGCCAACTGCTCGAACACGCCACGCACCGAGGCCTGGGTCAGGTCGAGGGACTCGGCGATGTCGCGTACCAGTTGTTCCTTGGTCATTGCCATGTGTTGCTTCTCCGAATGGTCTTGGGAATGGGTTCAGGCGTTCAGGCCGTGGTCGGCCAGCAGCTTCAGCAGCCCTTCTTCGTCCATGACGTCGACGCCGAGTTCCTGGGCCTTGGCCAGCTTGGAGCCGGCGCCGGGGCCGGCCACCACGCAATGGGTCTTGGCTGACACGGAGCCTGCGACCTTGGCGCCCAGGCTTTCCAGCTTCTCCTTGGCGACGTCGCGGCTCATGGTCTCCAGGGTGCCGGTGAGCACCCAGGTCTGCCCGGCCAGCGGCAGGCCCTCGGCCTGCTTCTTCTCGCTCGCCCAGTGCATGCCGAACTCGCGCAGTTGCTCCTCGATCTCACGGGTGCGCTTGGCATTGCCGGCGTCGTCGAAGAACTCGCGCAGGCTCTTGGCCGCACGTTCGGGCAGGCGCTCGACCTGGCGCAGGTCGAGCCAGTCGGCGTGGATGATGCCTTCCAGCGAACCGAAGCGGCTGGCCAGCTTTTCCGCGCCGGTGGCGGCGATGAAGGGGATGTTGAGCTTGTCGATGAAGCCGGCCAGGGTGGCGCAGGCGGCGAACTCGGCAGCCACCTCGCCCTCCTCCTGCAACTGCACGCCGTGCTCGGCGTCGAGCAGTTCGGCGATCACCTTGCGGTTGTGCTCGTCGGCGAAGAAGTTGTGGATCTCGTAGGCCACCTCGGCGCCGACGTCCGGCAGGTAGGTCAGCACTTCCGGCAGGGCCTTCTGGATGCGCGCCAGCGAACCCAGGGCGCGGGCCAGCAGCTTGGCGGTCTCCTCGCCGACGTCGGGGATGCCCAGGGCGTAGACGAAGCGCGCCAGGCTCGGCCGGCGGCTGTCGGCGATGGATTTGAGCAGCTTGTTGCTGGACACCTCGGCGAAGCCTTCCAGCTCGATCACCTGCTCGTAGGTCAGGCGGTAGAGGTCGGCCGGCGACTTGACCAGGCTCTTGTCCACCAGTTGCTCGACGATCTTGTCGCCTAGGCCGTCGATGTCCATGGCCCGGCGCGAGACGAAGTGGATGATCGACTGCTTGAGCTGCGCCTGGCAGAACAGGCGGCCGACGCAGCGGTAGATGGCGCCTTCGCTGACCGACTCGCGGCCCTTGGCGCGCTTGACCAGTTGCGTGCGCTCGACCTGCGAGCCGCACACCGGGCAGGTCTCGGGAATGTGCACCGGGCGCGCGTCGGCCGGGCGGCGTTCGACGACCACCTGCATCACCTGCGGGATCACGTCGCCGGCGCGGCGGATGATCACGGTGTCGCCGATCATCAGGCCCAGGCGCGCCACTTCGTCCATGTTGTGCAGGGTGGCGTTGGATACGGTGACGCCGGCCACCTGCACCGGCTTCAGGCGCGCCACCGGGGTCACGGCGCCGGTGCGGCCGACCTGGAATTCCACGTCGAGCAGTTCGGTGAGTTCCTCGCGGGCCGGGAACTTGTGGGCGATGGCCCAGCGCGGCTCGCGGGCGCGGAAGCCCAGTTCGCGCTGGAAGTCGATGCGGTTGACCTTGAACACCACGCCGTCGATCTCGTAGGCCAGGCTGTCGCGGCGCTCGCCGATGTCGGCGTAGTAGTCCTGGCAGCCCTTCACCCCGCGGGCCAGCTTCAGCTCGCGGCTGACCGGGATGCCCCAGGCCTTGAAGGCTTCGAGGATGCCGATCTGGGTGTCCGGCAGGCTGCCGCCCTCGACGCGGCCGAAGCCGTAGGCGCACAACTCCAGCGGGCGGCTGGCGGTGATCTTCGGGTCGAGCTGGCGCAGGCTGCCGGCCGCGGCGTTGCGCGGGTTGGCGAAGGTCTTGGCGCCGGCCTCCATCTGCCGGGCGTTGAGCGCCTCGAAGCCGGCCTTGGACATGAATACCTCGCCGCGCACTTCCAGCACCGCCGGCCAGCCCTCGCCGTGCAGGCGCAGGGGGATGTTGCGCACGGTGCGCACGTTGGCGCTGATGTCCTCGCCGGTGGTGCCGTCGCCGCGGGTGGCGCCGCGGGTCAGCCGGCCGTTCTCGTACAGCAGGCTGACCGCCAGGCCGTCGAGCTTGGGCTCGCAGCTGTAGTCCACCTCGGCGCCGCCGCCGAGCAGGTCGCCGCCCGGCAGCAGGTCGGCCAGGCCTTCGCGCACGCGGCGATCGAAGTCCAGCAGGTCCTGTTCCTCGAAGGCGTTGCCCAGGCTGAGCATGGGGATTTCGTGGCGGATTTCGCCGAAGGCCGAGGCGGCGGCCCCGCCCACGCGCTGGGTCGGCGATTCGGGGGTGACCAGGTCGGGGTGCTCGGCCTCCAGTTCCTTGAGTTCGCGGAACAGGCGGTCGTACTCGGCGTCCGGCACGCTGGGCTCGTCGAGCACGTAGTAGCGGTAGTTGTGCGCGTCCAGCTCGCTGCGGAGCTGGGCGATGCGTTGGGCGGCGGTCTGGGTGGTCATAGAAGAAGCCATAAGCGAAAGGCTGGAAGCTGGAAGCTAGAAGCTGAAAGCCAAAAAGCAAAGCCGGAAGGACAGGGGTCGCTTCCGGCTTCGGGCTTTAGGCTTCCAGCTTATCTTTTCTGCGTCAGCGCGCGGCGTTCGAACTCGATGATGCGCTGGCGGTAGTGCTCGATGGTCTGCGCGGTCATCACGCTGCGCTGCTCGTCCTTCAGCTCGCCGTTGAGCTCGTGGGCCAGCTTGCGGGCGGCGGCGACCATCACGTCGAAGGCCTGCTTCGGATGGCGCGGGCCCGGCAGGCCGAGGAAGAAGCTCACCGCGCGGGTGCTGAACTGGTCGATGTTGTCCAGGTCGAAGGTGCCCGGCTTGACCGCGTTGGCCATGGAGAACAGCACTTCGCCGTTGCCGGCCATGCTCTCGTGGCGGTGGAAGATGTCCATGTCGCCGAAGCGCAGGCCGCTCTCGAGGATGTTCTGCAGCAGGGCCGGGCCCTTGAAGCCACCCTCGTCGCGGCAGATCACGTTGATGATCAGCACTTCTTCCACCGGAGCCGGAGCGGGAGCGGCGGCGGGCGCCGGGCGCTCCTTGTCCTTTTCCTTGTCCTTCCTGCGTTCCTTGCCGCGGGATTTTTCCTTGGGCGCCTCGGCCAGGGGGTCGGGGAAGTCTTCCTCGTCCAGCGGGCCGAGCAGGTTCGGCGCCGGGTCGTCCAGGGCCAGGTCGCCCTGGCGCGGCTCGCCACGGCGCTTGCCGCGGGCCGGGTCCTTGGCGCTGACCTTGGGCAGGTCGTGCTCGTCCAGCGAAGGTTCGTGGTGCTCGACCACCCGCGAGGGGCCCAGCACCTCGGCGCTGCCGCCGTCGTCATCGTCGTCCAGTTGGTTGGCGAAGTGGCGGTCCAGCTTGAACTTCAGCTTGCCCTTTCCGCCCCGCATGCGCCGCCAGCCATCGAACAGAATGCCGGCGATCACGATAAGCCCAATGACGATCAGCCATTCGCGCAGACCGATATCCATCTAATCCCAGTGCCCCTGATAAAAATGATGATGAAAAAGGGATGTCCTATCCCGGTAAAACGCGAACCTCGAGTTGTATGTTCGCGCGTAACAAAGTGGGCATTAAGCTAGCATGCCCGACACAACTTTTACACCGTCTGCGGCTGTTGTCCGCAGCAATAATCGCAACTTTTCCCAGGCCCGCCCAAGATCAGGCTTACCCCAATCGAATCAAGGGGTTAGGCATATCCCCCAGTACAGCACAAGTCAGCGCCCGGCGCTGGCGAATACTGTACGAAATTTGTCCAGGAGGCACTTCGTCAGGCTTCCGCCAGTGCCACGGCTTCTTCCACGTCGACCGCCACCAGGCGCGAACATCCCGGTTCGTGCATGGTCACGCCCATCAACTGGTCGGCCATTTCCATGGCGATCTTGTTGTGGGTGATATAGATGAACTGCACTTTCTCGGACATTTCCTTGACCAGGCGGGCATAACGCCCGACGTTGGCGTCGTCCAGCGGCGCATCGACCTCGTCGAGCATGCAGAACGGCGCCGGGTTGAGCTGGAAGATGGCGAACACCAGGGCCAGCGCGGTCAGCGCCTTCTCGCCGCCGGACAGCAAATGGATGGTGCTGTTCTTCTTGCCCGGCGGGCGCGCCATGATCGCCACCCCTGTATCGAGTAGATCTTCGCCGGTAAGTTCCAGGTAGGCGTGACCGCCGCCGAACACCTTGGGGAACAATGCCTGAAGGCCAGCATTGATCTGGTCGAAGGTTTCCTTGAAGCGGTTGCGGGTTTCCTTGTCGATCTTGCGGATGACGTTTTCCAGGGTGTCCAGGGCTTCCACCAGGTCGTCGTTCTGCTCGTCCAGGTAGCGCTTGCGCTGGGATTGCTGCTGGTATTCGTCGATGGCCGCGAGGTTGATCGCGCCCAGGCGCTGGATGCGCCCGGCCAGTTCCTCCAGGCGGGTTTCCCAGACCTTCTCGGCGGCGTCGTGGGGCAAGGTGCCGAGCACCGTGTGCAGGTCGTAGCCGTCTTCGCCGAGCTGCTCCTGCAGCGCCTTGCGACGAACGGTCAGGGCCTGCCATTCCATGCGCTGCTGCTCCAGCTGGCCGCGCAGCAGCTGCGACTGCTGCTCGGCCTGGGTGCGGCGCTTCTCGGCGTCGCGCAGCTGGCGGTCGGCGTCTTCCAGGGTCAGGCGCGCGGTCTTGAGTTCCTCTTCCACGCCCATGCGCCGCTCCAGCAGCTCTTCCAGGCGCATGCGCAGTTCTTCCAGGGGCGCGGCGCCCTCCTCCAGGTTGAGGCTGAGCTGCTCGCAGCGCTCGACCAGGCGCACGGCCTGCACGTCGAGGCGCTCTAGGGCCTGGCGGGTGGATTCGTGCTGGGCCTTGAGCGAGCCGACGCGCACCGCCAACTGGTGGGCGTGGTCCTTGTGCTGGCGGGCTTCCTGGCGGATGCGGTCGAGGCGTTCGCGCAGTTCGTCGCGCTCGGCCAGCAGCGCCTCGCGGCGGCCGGTGTCCTCGGCCATGGCGTCCAGCGCCACCTGCAGGTGCAGGCGTGCCTCGCCCAGCTGTTCCTGCTCCAGGGCGCGCTGTTCGGCCAGTTCGGCCAGTTCCTCGTCGAGGCGGCGGCGGCGCAGAGTCAGCTGTTCGACCTTGGCCTGCTGGGCCGAGAGCGCGGCCTTCAGCTCGCCGTGGCGGCGGCCTTCCTCCTGGATGCGCCGGCGCAGTTGCTCGCGGCCGTCCTCGGCCTGGCGCTGGGCCTGGCGCTGGGCTTCCAGCTGTTCTTCCAGGGCGGCCAGGCGTTCTTCCAGTTCTTCGCGTTCGGCGTACAGCCGCTCCAGCTCCTGGCCGCGGGCCAGCACGCCGGATTCGGCGGAGTCGCCGCGGCGCACGCGCAGGAAGTGCTTGCCGACCCAGTAGCCGTCGCGGCTGACCAGGCTCTGCCCGGCGCCCAGCGAGGCGCGCAGTTCCAGGGCCTGCTCCAGGCTTTCCACCGGGCGCACCCCGGCCAGCCAGGGCGACAGGTCGTGGTCGGCGCTGACCTTGTCCAGCAGGCTGCCGGCGGCACTGGCGGCGCCGCGCGGCAGGTCGAGCAGGCGCAGCTCGCCCTTCTCCAGGCCGGCATAGGGCAGCCCGGCGAAATCCTCCAGCAGCACGGCGTGCAGGTCGGCGCCGAGCACGGTTTCCACCGCCAGCTCCCAGCCCGGCTCCACGCGCAGGCCCTCGGCCAGGCGCGGACGCTGCTCCAGGCCCTGCTCGCGCAGCCAGTCGGCGGCGCCGGCGCCCGGGTCCAGGGCGGCCTGCTGCAGGGCCTCCAGGGAGGCGATGCGGCCGTTCAGGCGCTGCAGTTCGCCCTGGGCCTGGTGCTGGGCGGCGTTGCCGTCCTGCAGGCCCTGGCGCACCTGTTCCAGGCGCTCGACCAGTTCCAGTTCCTCGGCCTGCAGCTCTTCCAGCTGCAGCTCGACAGCGGCCAGCTGTTCGCTCAATTCGAGGATGGCCGCGCCTTCCGGGTCGGCGGCCAGCTGCGCGCGTTCCTCGCTCAGGCGGCGTTCGCGCTCGCCCTGGCGTTCCAGGCTGTGCTCCAGGTGCTGGATGCTCGACTGCTGCACCTCGGCCTCGCGGCGCGGCTCGGCGCTGCGCTGGTTGAAGGCGTCCCAGCGCTGCTGCCAGTCGTGCATGCCGGCCTCGGACGCTTCCAGCAGGGCGCTGGCTTCCTCGGCGGCGGCGGCGCTGGTTTCCTGTTCGGGCGCGAGCATTTCCAGCTCCTCGGCCAGGGTCGCCAGCAGGGTGCGGTCGTGGCCCAGGTGCGATTCGGTTTCCTGGCGGGTGCGCTCGGCCTCGCGCAGGTCGTCCTGCAACTGGCGCATGCGCTGCTGGCCGTGCTGGATGCTCTGCTCGACGCGGGCGATGTCGCCGCCCACCGAGTAGAAGCGGCCCTGGACCTGGTTGAAGCGTTCGGACAGTTCGTGGTGGCCATCACGCAGGCGCTCGATGCTGGCGTCGGCGCTGCGCTGCTCGGCCACCAGGGCCTCGAAGGCCACTTCCTGGTCGCCGATCACCCGCTCCTTCTGCCCCACCTGCTCGTTCAGCTCGCGCCACTTCAGGGCGCCGAGCTGGGCCTTGAGCTGGCGCTCCTCGGCCTTGTATTCCTGGTACTTCTCCGCCGACTGGGCCTGACGGTGCAGGCGTTCGAGCTGGCGCTCCAGCTCCTCGCGCAGGTCGGACAGGCGCGCCAGGTTCTCCTGGGTGCGGCGGATGCGGTTCTCGGTCTCGCGGCGGCGCTCCTTGTACTTGGAGATGCCGGCGGCTTCCTCGATGAAGTTGCGCAGATCCTCCGGCTTGGCCTCGATCAGCTTGGAGATCATGCCCTGCTCGATGATCGAGTAGCTGCGCGGGCCCAGGCCGGTGCCGAGGAAGATGTCGGTGATGTCGCGGCGCCGGCACTTGGTGCCGTTGAGGAAGTAGGTGTTCTGGCCGTCGCGGGTGACGCGGCGGCGGATGGAAATCTCGGCGTAGGCCGCGTATTCGCCCACCAGGGTGCCGTCGCTGTTGTCGAAGATCAGCTCGATGGACGCCTGGGTCACCGGCTTGCGCGTGTTCGAGCCGTTGAAGATGACGTCGGTCATCGACTCGCCGCGGAGGTTCTTCGCCGAGCTTTCGCCCATCACCCAGCGCACGGCGTCGATGATGTTGGACTTGCCGCAGCCGTTGGGGCCGACCACGGCCGCCATGTTGCTCGGGAAGCTGACGGTGGTGGGGTCGACGAAGGACTTGAAGCCCGCCAGCTTGATGCATTTGAGGCGCATGCCGCTCTCCTCAGCGTTCGGCCAGGGCAGCCAGCACCAGCTGGCTGTTGTGGCGGCCGTAGTCCAGAAGCACCTCGCGGATGACCGCCTCGTCGCGGTCGATCACCGCCTGCAACAGGCGGGCG
>NZ_JWMC01000013.1:0-158394 GCF_000812405.1 Pseudomonas sp. PI1 | reverse complement strand
GGGGACGCGCAAGCATACCCCCGCCCCGCCGGCGCCGCGAATGCCGCGCCAGGGGCGGGTATCGGAAATTCTTGTCACCGGCGACCGCATAAATTAGTTGGACGCATGCCCCCGCGCCTCGAAGAATCCCGGCCCAGGCGACGGCGAGATGTGGTACCGGCCGCTAGAACAATTCCAAGAACGCAAGAGCGGAGATCCCCCATGGAAAAGCAGGCGAGCCCGGCCGTCCCCCTCGACGTGAGCAGCGGCAGCTATTTCGGCTGGTACCGTGACCTGGACAAGCAGGAACGACGGACCTTCTGGAGCTGCAAGATCGGCTACGGCCTGGACGGCATGGATACCCAGATGCTCAGCTTCGTCATTCCCACGCTGATCGCCCTGTGGGGCATCGGCACCGGCGAGGCGGGCCTGATCCACACCCTCACCCTGCTGGCCTCCGCCGCCGGCGGCTGGGTTGCCGGCATTCTCTCCGACCGCATCGGCCGCGTCCTCACCCTGCAGTTGACGGTGCTGTGGTTCGCCTTCTTCACCTTCCTTTGCGGGCTGGCGCAGAACTACGAGCAGTTGCTGATCGCGCGCACCCTGATGGGCTTCGGCTTCGGCGGCGAGTGGACCGCCGGCGCGGTGCTGATCGGCGAGGTGATCCGCGCCCGCGACCGCGGCAAGGCGGTGGGCCTGGTGCAGTCCGGCTGGGCGCTGGGCTGGGGCGTCACCGCCCTGCTCTACGCCCTGCTGTTCAGCGTGCTGCCGCCCGAGTACGCCTGGCGCGCGCTGTTCCTCCTCGGCCTGCTGCCGGCGCTGTTCGTGCTGTTCGTCCGGCGCCTGGTCAAGGAGCCGGAGGTCTACCAGCGCGCCAAGGCCCTGGAAAGCGACGAAAAGACCAGCTTCCACGAAATCTTCGCCCCCGGCATGCTCAGCATCACCCTGCGCGCCTCGCTGCTCACCACCGGCGCCCTGGGCGGCTACTACGCCATCACCTCCTGGCTGCCGACCTACCTGAAGACCGAGCGCCACCTCAGCGTGCTCGGCACCGGCGGCTACCTGGCCATGGTCATCCTCGGCTCCTACGTCGGCTATGTGGTCAGCGCCTTCCTCACCGACCTGCTGGGGCGCAAGAAGAACTTCATCCTGTTCGCGGTCGGCTCCTTCATCGTGGTGCTGCTCTACACCCAGCTGCCGATCGCCAACGCGGCCATGCTCTGGCTGGGCTTCCCCCTGGGCTTCTTCGCCTCGGGCATCTTCAGCGGCATGGGCGCCTTCCTCACCGAACTCTTCCCCACCCGCATCCGCGGCTCGGGCCAGGGCTTCTGCTACAACGCCGGGCGCGCCATCGCCGCGCTCTTCCCCATGCTCATCGGCATGATCAGCCAGCACGTGCCGCTGGGCCTGGGCATCGGCGGCTTCGCCGCGGTGTCCTACGGCGTGGTCATCCTCGCCGCCCTGAGCCTGCCGGAAACCCGCGGCAAGCAGCTGGAACCCTGAGCCGCAGCGACCTACGAGGACGACCATGCACCTCCCCCTGCTCAACTGCGACATCGGCGAAAGCTTCGGCGCCTGGAAAATGGGCCTGGACGCCGAGGTCATGCCGTACATCGACTGCGCCAACATCGCCTGCGGCTACCACGCCGGCGACCCCGGCAGCATGCGCCGCACCGTGGCCCTGGCGCTGGAGCACGACGTGCGCATCGGCGCCCACCCCGGCTACCCCGACCTGCTCGGCTTCGGCCGTCGCTCGCTGGAATGCAGCGCGCAGGAGATCGAGGACATGCTGCACTACCAGATCGGTGCCCTCGACGGCATCTGCCGCGCCCAGGGCGCCCGGGTGAGCTACGTCAAGCCGCACGGCGCGCTGTACAACGACATGATGCGCAAGCCCGAGCAACTGCGCGCGGTGATGCGCGCGGTCGCGGCCTACGACCGCGGGCTGCCGCTGATGCTGCTGTCCACCCGCGATAACCACGGCGCCCTGGCCATGGCCGCCGAGTTCGGCCTGCGCCTGTGGTTCGAGACCTTCGCCGACCGCGCCTACACCGCCGAAGGCCACCTGGTCTCGCGCCAGTTGCCCGGCGCGGTACACCACGACAGCCGCCAGGTGATCGCCCAGGCGCTGACCCTGGCCCGCGGCGAGGCGCTCGGCGCCAGCGACGGCAGCGCGCTGCGCCTGCGCGCCGACAGCATCTGCGTGCACGGCGACAACCCCGGCTCGGTGGAAGCCGTGCGCCAGCTGCGCGCCGCCCTCGGCGCCCTGGTGCCGGCATGAGGCCGCGCCTGGAAGTGGTCGCCCTGGACAGCTACATGCTGCGCCTGTTCGACGCCATCGACGAAGCCAACATGCCCTGGCTGCTGGCCGCCGCGCAGCGCCTGCGCGCAGTCTTCGGCGACGAGTTGCTGGAGCTGGTGCCTTCCTATACCACCCTGATGCTGCGCTTCGACCCGCTGCGGCTGGAGCCGCTGGCGATCCGCGAGCGCCTGTTCGCCGCCCTCGACGGCCTGCGGCCGCTGGCCGGGGAGAACAGCCGCGAGCAGGTGCTGCCGGTGTGGTACGACCCCAGCGTCGGCCCCGACCTGGCGCGCCTGGCGCGGCACACCGGGTTGGCCGTGGCCGAGGTGATCCGCCGCCACAGCGGCCGCGCCTACCAGGTGTTCGCCCTCGGCTTCGCTCCGGGCTTCGCCTTCATGGGCCTGGTCGAGCCGGCCCTGGCCACCCCGCGCCTGGCCACCCCGCGGCAGCGCGTCGCCGCCAGCAGCGTCGGCATCGCCGAGCGCCAGACCGCCGCCTACCCGCTGGCCTCCCCTGGCGGCTGGAACCTGCTGGGGCGCACCCCGGCGCGCCTGTTCGACCGCGGGCGCGACGGCTACAGCCTGCTGCAACCCGGCGACCGGGTGCGCTTCGAGGCCATCGACCACGCCGAATTCATCCGCCTGGGCGGCGACGACACGCCCATGCCCGCCGAGGAGGGCCAGGCATGAAAATCCTCCACGTGGAAAAGAGCACCCCGCTGGCCCAGCTGCAGGACGGCGGCCGCTTCGGCGTGCGCCATCTGGGCGTGACCCAGGGCGGCGCCCTGGACTGGGAAGCCCAGGCCTGGGCCAACTGGCTACTGGGCAACCGCCTGGACGCGGCGGTGCTGGAGATTCCCCTGGGCGGCGTGACCCTGCGCGCCCATGCCGACGTGCGCCTGGCCCTGGCCGGCGCGGACCTGGCGGCAGAAGTCGACGGCCAACCGCTGGCGCCCTGGCAGGCCTTCGAACTGCGCAGCGGGCAACGCCTGGCCTTCATCCAGCCGCGCAGCGGTGCCCGCGCCTACCTGGCGGCGCCCGGCGGTTTCCTCGGCGAAGCGGTGCTGGGCAGCTGCGCCACCGTCGTCCGCGAAGGGCTCGGCGGCCTCGACGGCCAGGGCAAGCCGCTGATGGCCGGCGACGAACTGCGCGCCGCCGGCGGAACACCCCCGCAGCGCCATATGCAGGCCCACCAGCAACCGCGCTACGACGGCCCGGCGGAGCTGGAACTGGTGCTCGGCGCCCAGGCCGGCGACTTCGCCGGGCAGAGCCTGTTCGACGCCTTCGACGCCACCTGGACCCTCGACCAGCGCGCCGACCGCATGGGCATGCGCCTGCTCGGCCCGGCGCTGCAGTACCTGGGCTGGCCAATGATCTCCGAGGGCATCCCCCTGGGCGCCGTGCAGGTGCCGCCGGACGGCCAGCCGATCGTGCTGCTCAACGACCGCCAGACCATCGGCGGCTACCCGCGCCTGGGCGCCCTCAGCCCCAGGGCCCTGGCGCGCCTGGCGCAATGCCTGCCGGGCGCCGAGCTGCGCCTGCGGCCCAGCGTGCAGCCCGCGGCGCTGGCGGCGCACCGGCAACTGCTGGCGCAATGGCGACAGGTCGACTGAAGCCGGCCAACGATAATGGCACAATGGCATCCTCGACATCACGGAGGATGCCATGCAAGCCGTTCCCCCGTTGCAGCGCCCGCTGCTGCGCCACCTCGCCAACCTGCTGGTCACCGCCCTGGGCCTGCTCCTGCTGGGCCTGGCCTGGCTGCTGCAGCCGCTGTTGCTGCAATACCTGCTGGCCGGCGCCTTGCCGGTGTACCTGGGCGTGCTGCTGCCGCAACTGGTCGGCCGCCGCGAACGCCTGCGGCGTGTGCGTGCCGCGCGGGCAGCCTCGGTGGAGCGCTGGGGCTTCTGCAGCCGCGACAGGCCCGGCCCCTGGGTCAACTACATCGACTTCCCGCTGACGGTGTTCTGCGAAGAGGCCCGCGGCCGCTTCTTCTATAGCGAATGGCTGGTGATCCACGACGGGCGCATCATCGTCAACCCCGGGCACAGCGAGGTCGACCTGGCCCGCGGCGAGGTGCGTTACCACTTCGACCGGCCGCGCACCTACGCCTGGGATGGCTGTTCGCCGAAGGTGCCCTTCTACTGGCTGGCGATCTTCGGCACCCCGGACTGGTGGGAGCACCTGGAAGACGTGGCCTGCATCCGCGACGGCGAAATCCGCCGCAGGCAAGTATTCTGGCCGGTGGCGCACCATGCCAGCCTGGTGCACGACGCGCTCTACCAGTTCCTCAACGTCTCGCCGCTAGGCAAGGCCAGCGCCGACCGCCTGTTCCTGCGGATGCTGCGCAATGCCGGCATGCCCCGCCCGCTGGCCTGGGTCTATTACCTGGCGGTGGTGCTCGGCGGCGCGCCGAAGATGCGCCAGGTGCGCAACGGCAACAGCCCGCTGCGCTGCCTGACGCCGATCCCCGGCGCAGCCGCCGGGCCAGTGGGGGAGGCCCGGTTCGGGGTGCCTGATGCGGTTCATTCGGGCAAGGGCTAAGCGTCCCTTTCCGGGGGGCCTCACCCCAACCCTCTCCCACAGCGGGAGAGGGGGCCGTTCGTGCCACCGGAGCGTCCGGTGTGGCCGGTGAATCCAATCGCGGACGGAGTCCGCTCCTACGCCCGTGCTTCCCTGCAGCTGTCTTGCAGGCCGCGCCGAGGTGCTTTTCGTAGGATGGGTTGAGCTTGCGATACCCATCGGGCCAGGGTGATGGGTATCGCTTCGCTCAACCCATCCTACGGGGCCGCTTCTCCCGGGCAGAGAAACGGCATCAGGCTCGGAGCCCCGATCTAGAGCGTCCACTTCCAGGGAATATGCGACTCCACATCGCCATTGCTGAACATGTTCCCTTCATCCTCCAGGCTACCCACGTCCAGGTACAACTCGGAGCCGCTGCCCAGCACCCCGTAGTTGACCAACCGCCCGGCATTCAGCCAGATCTCGTCATAGGCCAGGAGAGTGCCGTGGTTGACGAACGCGTTGCGGATATCGAGCTGGGCATACATCCCACTGATCAGGCTGCCACCGCGCTCCAGCTCCAGAGAGTCGGCACTGAGCCTCAGGCCATCCTGGCTGAGCAACCGGCCGCTGCCGCTGTAGCGCCCGCTCAGCTCCAGCGACAGCCCGGACTCGCTGGCGATCAACCCGGCATTGCGCCAGTCGTGGCCGCTGCCGCGCACACCGAGGGTGCCGTTCAGGCGCCCGCTGGCGCCCTGCTCCAGCTCACCCACCTCCAGGATCAGCTCGCGGGCCTGCAGGCTGCTGTTGTTGAGCCAGTGGTCGCGCTTGATGTGCAGCACGGAACGGGTGACGAAGCGGCCGCCGGCCAGGCCCAGCTGCGCCAGGTCGATGCCGAAGCGGCCGTTGCCGCCGTGCCAGACCCAGCCGTTGTCGTTGAGCAGGCTGCCGCTGCGCAGCTTGAGGTCGCGGGCGTAGGTCTCCAGGCTGCCGTTGCGGTTGTCCAGCACACCGCCGATGCCAATGTCGGTGCCGCCCTCCCAGCCACGGGCGCGGATGCGTCCCTGGCCGTTGCTCAGGGACGCGGCGTGCAGGCGCAGGCCGCCGCGGCTTTCGATCAGCCCCCGGCTGTTGTCCAGCGCCCCGGCCAGGCTCAGGTCCATGCTCTGGGCGCGCAGCTCGCCGCCCCGGTTGACCAGGCCACCGCCCAGGCGCATGAACAGGCCGCCGGCGCTGTCCAGCCGGCCCTGGTTGGTCAGGCTCCCGGAAGCCCACAGCTCGGTGTCGCCCCCTGCGCTGACCGGCCCGCTCAGGTGCATGTCCCCGGCCTTCAGGCGCACGCCGCCGGCGCTCTGCAGGCGCGCCAGCTCCAGGCGGCCGTTGGCGTCGATGCGGATGTCGCCGGCGCTGGCGGCCAGTTCCCCGGCCAGCTTCACGCCCACGCCCTGCTCGGTGCCGACCAGGCGGATGGCGTTGGCGTACATGCCGCCCAGCGCCGAGCTGTCGATGGCCAGGCGCGGCCGCGGGCGGCCATCGTCGGCCTTGGCGCTGGCCGCCAGGCTTTCGCCGTCCACGCGGTTGCGCCCGGCCACCACGTCGAGCTGCTGCGCATGCAGCGCGGCATTGAGCGTGGCGCTGCAGGTGATCAGCTCGAAGCGCCCCACCTGGCGGGCGTCGAGCCCGGCGCCTTCGATGCCGATGTGCCCGCCGTCGACGTCGTAGCCCGCCAGGCGCTCGCCGTCGAATATCGGCTTGCCGGTGGTCAGGGTGGCCCGCGGCATGTTGATGAAGCCGCAGCCGTTGCAGGTCACCCCGTGGGGGTTGGCGAGGATGAAGTACGCGCCCGGCCCGGCGACCTCGATGGCGCCCAGCAACTGCGAGGGGCTGCCGCCGGTGACCTCGCCGAGGATCTTGCGCGCCGCGCCCTTGCCCAGGTTGGGGTTGCCGGCGATGGCGCCGCCCAGCTGCGACTGCGCCCCGCCCGGCGAGTTGTTGAGGATCAGGCCTTCGCGGCCGACGTTGAACTGGCCGAACTTGTTGTGCGACAGGCCATTGGCGTTGGGGGTGGCGATGTTGACGACGGGCACGCCGTTGCCGGCGGAACCCAGGCCGGCGTTGCCGGAACCGGGGGCCAGGCTCAGCGGCGCGGCCGCGGCGTGCGGGTGAGCGAAGAACAGCAGGCCGGCCAGGACGGCCGGGAAATGCAGAGCATTGCGTTCCATG
This sequence comes from Pseudomonas sp. PI1, assembly GCF_000812405.1. Classification (NCBI taxonomy): domain Bacteria; kingdom Pseudomonadati; phylum Pseudomonadota; class Gammaproteobacteria; order Pseudomonadales; family Pseudomonadaceae; genus Pseudomonas; species Pseudomonas sp. PI1. The sequence goes on along the minus strand of NZ_JWMC01000013.1, from coordinate 151,389 downwards.
TCCATCTACTCCACGTTGTCCATGAGGAGCTTCCCAAATTAGTGGCAGTGCGCTTCGGAAACGCGTCCTTGTGCCGTGGGAAGCCTCCTCGTCGGCCCGTGGAACCAGGGAGCCGCGCGGCAGCGCCACGCCACCCTGCACGCGCCTGCGCCGATGCAGTAAAGTAATGCCCCCGGCGGCCCCGGCACGCCGCCTTCCCCATTCCAGGAACCCGCATTCGATGGAACACCGTGAGTCGCTCCTCGCGTTGCGACATTTCCTCTCCAGCCAGATCCTCGGCCAGGAAAAGCTCGTCGAGCGCCTGCTCATCGCCCTGCTCGCCGACGGCCACCTGCTGGTGGAAGGCGCGCCCGGGCTGGCCAAGACCAAGGCCATCAAGGACCTCGCCGAAGGCCTGGAGGCCGAGTTCCATCGCATCCAGTTCACCCCCGACCTGCTCCCGGCGGACATCACCGGCACCGAGATCTATCGCCCGGAAAACGGCACCTTCTGCTTCCAGCAGGGGCCGATCTTCCACCACCTGGTGCTGGCCGACGAGATCAACCGCGCCCCGGCCAAGGTGCAGTCGGCGCTGCTGGAAGCCATGGCCGAGCGCCAGGTCAGCATCGGCCGCAGCACCTACGACCTGCCGCCGCTGTTCCTGGTGATGGCCACCCAGAACCCCATCGAGCAGGAAGGCACCTACCCGCTGCCCGAGGCCCAGCTCGACCGCTTCCTGATGCACGTGAAGATCGGCTACCCGGAAGCCTCGGTGGAGCGCCGCATCCTCCAGCAGGCCCGTGGCGAGGCGCTCAACGGCGAGACGCGGCCGGAGCGCCAGGTGACCCAGGAATCGATCTTCGCCGCGCGCAAGGAAATCCTCGGCCTGTACATGGCCGACGCGGTGGAGGAATACCTGGTGCAGCTGGTCATGGCCACCCGCACCGCAGCCAAATTCGACGCCGAGCTGGCCGAGTGGATCGCCTACGGCGCCAGCCCGCGCGGCTCCATCGCCCTGGACCGCTGCGCCCGCGCCCACGCCTGGCTGGCCGGGCGCGACTTCGTCAGCCCCGAGGACATCCAGGCGGTGCTGTTCGACGTGCTGCGCCACCGCCTGATCCTCTCCTTCGAGGCGGAAGCCGCGGGGATCGACCAGGACCGCGTGGTCCAGCGCATCCTCGACGTGGTCGCCGTGGCCTGATGCCGGACACCGCCAGCAACGGCGTGACGGTCAGCCTGCAAGAGCTGATCGACATGCGCCATCGCCTGCGCGAGGTGCAGCTGTTCTCCACCCCGGCCCGGCGCAGCCCGCTGATCGGCCTGCACCACTCGCGCCTGCGCGGGCGCGGCGTGGACTTCGACCAGGTGCGCGTGTACCAGCCCGGCGACGACGTGCGCACCATCGACTGGCGCGTCACCGCGCGCTCCCAGGAGCCGCACACCAAGCTGTTCCACGAGGAGCGCGAGCGCCCGGTGTTCGTCCTCGTCGAGCAGAGCCGGCGGACCTTCTTCGGCTCCGGCCTGTGCCTGAAGTCGGTGCTGGCCGCGCGCGCCGCGGCCCTGCTCGGCTGGGCCGCGCTGGCCCACAACGACCGCATCGGCGGCCTGGTGCTGAGCGACCACGACACCCACGAGATCAAGCCGCGGCGCAGCAAGCAGAGCCAGCTGCAGTTGCTCAACCTGATCGTCCGCGCCAACCACGCGCTGCTCACCGACGGCGCCGCGGCGTCCTCCGGCGACAACTTCGGCCTGGCCCTGCGCCGCGCCCGCGAGGTGCTGCGGCCGGGCAGCCTGGTGATGATCGTCTGCGACGAACGCGCCCTCGCCCACTCGCCCCAGGGCGACCTGGCCGAGCAGCAGCTGGGCCTGCTGGCGCGGCACACCGACCTGGTCCTGCTGCCGGTGTCCGACCCGCTCGACCACGCCCTGCCGGCCGCCGGGCTGATGCGCTTCGCCGAAGGCCAGGCCCTGCTCGAAGTGGACACCCACGTCGACGAACAGCGCCTGGCCTACCGCGCCCTGGGCGAGGCGCGCCGCGAGCGCTGGGCGCGGGTCAGCCAGCGCCTGGGCGTGCCACTGCTGCCGCTGAGCACCCAGCTGGACCTGGTCGAGCAACTGCTCGACCAACTCGAACAGCCCGCCGCGGGGAAACGCCCGTGAATCCCCTCGACGCCCTGGAACCGCTGATCCAGCCCGCCGCCGTGCCCTGGTGGCCGCCGGCGCCGGGCTGGTGGCTGCTGGCCGCGCTGCTGCCGCCGCTGGCCTGGGCGCTGTGGCGCTGGCGCCACCGCCTGCTGCCGCGCCGCCGCGCGCCAGTTCCGGCGGAAGCGCCGCTGGAGCCCATCCGCGTCGCCGCCCTGGAAGAACTGGCGCGCCTGCCGCGGCCCTACGGCGGCGCCCCCGCCGGCCCCTGGCTGCAGGCGCAGAACGCCCTGCTCAAGCGCCTGTCGCGGGCGCGCTGGCCGGACGACAGCTGCCACACTCTGAGCGGCCGCGCCTGGCTGGCGTTCCTCGACAACCGCTGCCCGGCCGCCGGCCTGACACGCTGGATGATCCTCGTGGAAGGCGGCTACCGCGCCGAATGCAAGCTCGACGACAAGGCCATCGACGGCCTCGCCGCCGCCGTGGAAACCTGGGTGCGCAAGCATGTTTGAGTTCGCCTGGCCCTGGGTCTTTCTGCTCGCCCCGCTGCCCTGGCTGCTGCGCGTGCTGCTGCCGCCGGCCGACAGCGGCGAGGCAGCGCTGAAGGTCAGCTTCCTCGCCGAACTCGAAGGCCTGGCCGGCCGCCGCGCCCGCGCGCAACTGCCGGCCTGGCGCCTGCAGGCGCCCTTCGTGCTGCTCTGGCTGCTGTTGCTGCTGGCGGCGGCGCGCCCGCAGTGGGTCGGCGAGCCGCTGCCGATCCCCGCCAGCGGCCGCGACCTGCTGCTGGCGGTGGACGTCTCCGGCTCCATGGACACCGCCGACCTCACCTGGCAGGGCAGCGAGATCAGCCGCCTGAACCTGGTGCAGAAGCTCTTCGGCGACTTCATCGAGGCGCGCCGCGGCGACCGCGTCGGCCTCATCCTGTTCGGCAGCAAGGCCTACCTGCAGGCGCCGCTGACCTTCGACCGCCACACCGTGCGCGTCTGGCTGGACGAGGCGCTGATCGGCATCGCCGGCAAGGACACCGCCCTGGGCGACGCCATCGGCCTTGCCGTCAAGCGCCTGCGCCAGCGCCCGGCGCAAAGCCGCGTGCTGGTGCTGATCACCGACGGCGCCAACACCGCCGGCGAGATCCCGCCGCTGACCGCCGCGCGCCTGGCTGCCGAGGAGAGCGTGAAGATCTACACCATCGGCATCGGCGCCGATCCGCAGCCCGGCGGCGTGCTCGGCATGCTCGGCCTCAACCCCGGCCTGGACCTGGACGAAGCCACCCTGAAGGCGATCGCCGGCCTCACCGGCGGCGAATACTTCCGCGCCCGCAACGGCGCCGAGCTGGAGGCCGTCTCCAGCACCCTGGACAGCCTCGAACCGGTGACGCAGAAGCCCACCCAGGCGCGCCCGGCCCTGGCGCTCTACCACTGGCCGCTGGCCGCCGCGCTGCTGCTGAGCCTGCTGCTGGTGGCCGCGGAACTCTGGCCGGCGCAGCACTGGCGCTGGCCGTGGAGGCGTCCATGAGCCTCTGGCCGCACCTGCTCTACCCCGGCTGGCTGCTGCTGTTGCCGCTGCTCGCCTGGCTGCTGTGGAAGCTGTTGCACCGCCAGCGCCGCGCCGGGCGCTGGCAACTGCTGCTGCCGGCGGCCTTCCACCCCTGGCTGCTGCAGGGCGGCAGCGGCCGCCCGGACCGCCGCCCCTGGCTGTACCTGGGCCTGGCCTGGCTGCTGGCGGTGCTGGCGCTGCTCGGGCCGAGCTGGGAGCGCGTCGAGCAGCCGGCCATGCAGCGCAGCGACCCGCTGGTGGTGATCCTCGAACTGACGCCGCGGATGCTCGCCGGCGACCTGCCGCCCAGCCGCCTGGAACAGGCCCGGCGCAAGCTCCTCGACCTGCTGCGCGCGCGCCCCGACGCGCAGACCGCCATCGTCGTCTACGCCGGCAGCGCCCACACCCTGGTGCCGCTGTCCAACGACCTGTTCACCGCGCGCAACCTGCTCGATGCGCTCAAGCCGTCGATCATGCCCGAGCCGGGGCAGCGCGCCGACCTCGCCGTACAGCAGGCGCGCCGCCTGCTCGACCAGGGCGCCCAGGGCAACGGGCGCCTGCTGCTGCTCACCGGCGGGCTGGAGGAAAGCGAACGGCAGGGCATCCGCCAGGCCCTGCATGGCCACGGCCGGGACTTCGCCATCCTCGCCGTGGGCACTGCCGGCGGCGCGCCCATCCCGCAGGAAGACGGCACCTACCTGAAGGACGACCAGGGCGGCATCCTCCTGCCGCGCCTCGACGAGGCCGGGCTGCGCCAGTTCGCCGCCAGCCTCGACGCCAGCTACCAGCGCCTGGGCGCCAGCGACCGCGACCTCAGGGCCCTCGGCCTGCTGGACGCCAACCGCGGCCTGGAAGCCGCCGGCAACGACGCCGTGCTGCGCCTGCAGCGCTGGGCCGACCAGGGCTACTGGCTGCTCCTGCCGCTGCTCTTGCTGGCCGCCTGCGCCGGCCGCCGCGGCTGGCTGTTCAGCCTGCCATTATTGCTGCCGCTGTGGCTGGGCGCGCCGCAACCGGCCATGGCCTTCGAGTTCGCCGACCTCTGGCTGCGCCCCGACCAGCAGGGCCAGCGCCTGCTCGCCGAGCAGCGCCCGGCCGACGCCGCCCGGCATTTTGCCGACTTCCGCTGGCGCGGCCTGGCCCTCTACCAGGCCGGCGACTACGACGGCGCGGCCCACGCCTTCGCCCTGGGCGACAGCGCCGCCGACCACTACAACCGCGGCAACGCCCTGGCCCGCGCCGAGCAGTACGAGGCCGCCATCGACGCCTACGAGCGGGCGCTGGAACTGCAGCCCGGCCTGCAACAGGCCCAGCGCAACAAGGCGCTGCTGGAGGACCTGCTGCGCCAGCGCGAGCAGGACGCCGCCCAGCAGCGCCCCAATGCCTCCCAGGCCAGCCGCAGCGGCGAAACCGAGCCGGCGCCGACGGCAGCGGCCAAGCCTTCGGAGCAGCAGAACCTGGAAGAACGGCCCACGCGCCCCTCGGCGGCCCTGCAGAACCGCCAGCAGGCCAGCGCCGAGCGCCTGCAGGCCGCCGGCCCGGACGACGAGCCGCCCGCCGATTCGACGGAACTCCCCGCCCCCACGGCGGACGAAGGGAAGCTCAGCGACGAAAGCCGCCAGGCCCTGGAACAGTGGCTGCGGCAGATTCCCGACGAACCCTCCGAACTGCTGCGCCGCAAATTCTGGTACCAACAGCAGCAGCGCCAGGAAAACCTGCCATGAAACGGATGATCTGCCTGATCCTGCTCAGCCTGCTCGCATTCCAGGCGCAGGCCAGCTTCACCGCCAGCGTCGACCGCGCGCGCCTGACCGAGGGCGAGAGCCTGGACCTGACGCTGGAGTCCGACGACCCCACGCAGTTCGGCAAGCCGGACCTCACGCCCCTGGGCGACGCCTTCGAAATCCTCGGCACCCGCCAGGTCAACCGCCTGACCACCCTCGACGGCCAGGCCCAGGCCACCACGCGCTGGATCATCACCCTGCGCCCCACCCGCAGCGGCGCCCTGCAGATACCGGCGCTGCGCATGGGCAACAGCCAGACCCAGCCGATCGGCCTGCAAGTGCTCAAGGCCGAGGACGCGGACGAGCAGCAGAAACTCTCGCCAGTGTTCATCGACGCCAGCCTCGACCACGAGTCGGTCTACGTGCAGGCCCAGGCCATCCTCACCCTGCGCATCTACCACTCGGTGTCGCTGTACGACGACAGCAGCCTCAGCCCGCTGCAGATCGACGACGCCAAGGTCGAGCAGCTCGGCCAGCCGCGCACCTACGAGAAGGAAATCAACGGCGTGCGCCACGGCGTCATCGAGGTGCGCTTCGCGATCTTCCCGCAGCACAGCGGCGAGCTGACCATCCCGGCGCTGAACTTCAGCGCCACCCGGGTGGCGCGCAACAACCCCGGCGACACCTTCGGCGTGCTGCCTGGCAAGCGCCTGCGGGTGAGTTCGCCGGAGATTCCCCTGGAAGTGAAGCCCAAGCCCGCCGACTACCCGGCCGACGCGCCCTGGCTGCCGGCCCGCGCCGTCAGCCTCAGCGAAAGCTGGGCGCCGCAGCCGGAGCAGGCGAAGGCCGGCGAAGCCCTGACGCGCAACCTGATGCTGCGCGTGGAAGGCCTCTCCAGCGCCCAGCTGCCGCCGCTGCCCCAGGCCCTGCCGGCCGGGCTGCGGCACTACCCCGACCAGCCGCAGCTGGCCGAGGAACAGGGCGACCAGGGAGTGATCGGCAGCCGCGAGGAGCGCCAGGCCCTGATCCCGGAGCAGGCCGGCCAGCTGAGCCTGCCGGACATCGAGATCACCTGGTGGAACACCCAGGAAGACCGCCTGGAGCACACCACCCTGCCCGGCCGCAGCCTGGACGTCGGCGCCAACCCGCAGCTGGCGGCCCCGCCCCCGGCGCCCCTGGAAGGCGCCGTGAGCAGCGACGGCCAGCGCCTCTGGCCGTGGCAACTGGCGACCCTGCTGCTGGCCCTGACCAGCCTGCTCGGCTTCGGTCTCTGGTGGCGCGCCCGGCGCCAGCCGGCCATCGTCCGCGCCGCGGCCAACGCGCCCAGCGCCCGCACCCTGCTCGACGAACTGCGCCGCTGCTGCCAGGCCAACGACCCCCACGCCACCCGCCAGGCCCTCGACGCCTGGGCGCGCCAGCAGCCGGAAACCCTGGCCGACATGGCGGCGCGCTTCGTGCCGCTGTCCGACGCCATGGACGGCCTCAACGGCGCGCTCTACAGCGACAGCGAGGGCGGCCACAACTGGGAAGGCGAGGACCTCTGGCGGGCGATCCGCACCCTGCCCGCCGCGGAAGGCGGCAGCGCGGCGACGGCCGAGGGCAACAGCCTGCCACCGCTCTACCCGCGCTGAGCCATGCCGGCCAGGCTGAGGAAAACTCCCTGGCAAGAGGCAGACCCATGGCCGAACGCCCGTGCCGGCTCGCCACCCTGCCGCTCTGCGGCCTGCTGGCCCGAGGCGCCCAGGCCGACCCCGCGGCCCCGCCGCAGCAGCCGCTGGACGGCCCCGGCGGTTCGCGCCTGGCCCACGCCGACCTGCGCTCGCCCGGCGAGCCCATCCGCATCGACGAACCGCCGCGCCGCCGCATGCGCGGCTAAAGCGCGGCCGGTCCATCCGTAGCGCCCAACCCGCTCAGGGCTTGCCGACGCCGCGGTCTTCCAACTGGTCGGCCTCGAACAGCGTCTCCAGTTCCTGGCGCGCCTCGCGGGCGGTCTGGATCACCGCCGCGGCGTCGTCGTAGACCTTGTACTGGGCCATCAGCACTTCCTCGTCGTGGCGGCGGAAGCGGCGGATGCGCGCCAGCGCCTGCTCCTCGGAAAGGCCCATTTCCACCAGCACCCGCCGGCTCATCTCCAGGCTGGAGTGGAACAGCTCGCGCACCGGGCTGGCCCCGGCGTCGAGCAGGTGGTAGACGTGCTGGCGGTTGCGCGCCCGGGCGATGATCTTCACGTGCGGATAGAGCTTGCGCACCAGGCGCGCGGTATCGATGTTGGTCTGCGGGTCGTCGGTGGCGACGACGAAGAACTCGGCCTTGTCCACCTGGGCCGCGCGGAGGATTTCCGGGCGCAGCGGGTCGCCGTAGAAGATCGGGATGCTGCCGTAGCTGCGGCTCAGCTCGATGGTGTCCACCGAGGTGTCCAGGGCGATGAAGGGCACGCGCTGGGCGCGCATGATCCGCGCGACCACCTGGCCCATGCGGCCCATGCCGGCGATCACCACCCGCGGCGCATCGCCCTCGATGCGCTTGTATTCCTCCGGCGCCTCGCGCACCGGCTCCGGCTTGGGCTGCACCAGGCGCGCGGCCAGCAGCACCAGCAGCGGCGTCACCGCCATCGACAGGGTGATGCACAGCACCAGCAGGCTGTGCAGGTTGGCGTCCAGCAGCCCTTCGGCGCGGGCCAGCTTGAACACCACGAAGGCGAACTCGCCGCCGGCCGCCAGGACGATGCCCAGGCGCAGCGCCGAATGGCCGTCGAGGCCGCCGGTGAGGCGCCCGAGCAGGTACAGCAGCGGCAGCTTCAGGCCGATCAGCAGCAGCGTCAGGCCCAGCACCAGCAGCGGCGAATGCAGCAGCAGGCCGAGGTCGGCGCTCATCCCCACGCTGATGAAGAACAGCCCCAGCAGCAGGCCCTTGAACGGCTCGATCTGCGATTCCAGCTCGTGGCGGTACTCCGAGTCGGCCAGCAGCAGGCCGGCGAGGAAGGCGCCCAGGCCCATGGACACCCCGGCCAGCTCCATCAGCCAGGCAGTGCCGACGACCACCAGCAGCGCGGTGGCGGTGGACAGGTCGGCCATGCCGGTGCGCGCCACCGTGCGGAACACCGGGCGCAACAGGTAGCGCCCGCCGACCACCACCACGGCGATGCTCCCCACCACTTCGAGGAAGTGGCGCCAATCGCCGCCCGGCGCGGCCTCGTCGGCCCGCGCGCCGAGCAGCGACACGGCGGCGATCAGCGGGATGGCGGCGATGTCCTGGAACAGCAGGATGGCGAAGGCCAGGCGGCCGTGGGGGCTGGCCAGCTCCTTGCGCTCGGCGAGGATCTGCAGGCCGAAGGCGGTGGACGACAGCGCCAGACCGCCGCCGAGCACCACCGAGGTGTTCAGCGGCAGCTCGAAGGCCAGGTGCGCCAGCACGCCGATCACCAGCGCGGTGAGCAGCACCTGGGCCAGGCCGATGCCGAACACCGCCTTGCGCATCACCCACAGGCGCTTGGGCGACAGTTCCAGGCCGATGATGAACAGCAGCAGCACCACGCCCAGCTCGGACAGGCTGGCGACGCTTTCCGGATCGTCGATCAGGCGCAGCACCGAAGGCCCGATCAGCACCCCGGCCAGCAGGTAGCCGAGCACCGCGCCCAGTTGCAGGCGCTTGGCCAGCGGCACCATGAAGACGGTGGCGATGAGGAAGACCACCGTCGATTGCAGATAGTTGGAACCATGCTCCATGCCGGAACGCTCCTTGGCAGGATGAGGCCCGGCGCGCGGCCGGGCGGGTGGAACGGAAAGGGTGTCGATCAGACCGGCGGCAGGCCCTGGTCGATCAGGTGGCGCTGGAACTGCCCGGCGAGCGCTTCGACCTGCTGCCAGGGCTGCGCGTGCCGTTCGTCCAGCGCGACGTGGCTGGTGCCACGGATGTCGGCCGGCAACTCGACGGCGCGGTAGAAGGCGTTGACCACCTCGGCCATGGCCGAGCGCTGGTTCTCCATGAGGATGGCGCCGTGGGCCAGCACCACGTAGCGCCCGTCGCTCTGCCGGCGGCGCCAGCGCTGGGCGGTGCCGACCAGCTTGCGGCCGCCGATGTTGACGTTGTAGCGGCCGTCGCAGAAGGCGCCGTCGACCTCGCCCACGCCGGCGTCCAGGCCCATGGCCGCGAGCCAGTCGCAGAGCGGCTGGCACAGGCGCAGGTAGGCGGTGTCGATGCGCGTCTGCTCGTTGTCGCCATCGGGCACCGCGTAGCACAGGGCGACGTTGAGCACCGCCGGCGACTGCGGCACCGGTTCGCCGCCGGTGTCGCGCAGGGCGATCGGCCAGCCGAGTTCGGCGCAGCGCGCCTCGGCCTCGGCGAAACCGGCCAGGCGGCTGAGCCGGCGCGGCATCACCAGCGCCTGCTGCAGCGGGCGCCAGAACAGCAGGCGGCTGTCGGCCTGGCCGCTGAACACCTGGTCCAGGGCGGTGCGTTCGGCATCCAGGCCGTCCTGTGCGGAAAACCGCAGTACCCGTTCGCCCATGTCCTACTCCTTTCGCCGTGCTGCCTGACAGGTAGCGGACTATGCCCAGCCGCCAGGCCAGGCTGCAAGCGAAAAGCCGCGCTCCCCCGGCAGGCGGCGGGACAGCCTGGCGGCATATGGCTATGCTCATAGCCGGATGCCATCGCGCACAGGACGAGCCCCGTGTCCCAGCCGTTCCCGCAACGCCTTCGCCAGCAATTCCGGCTCGCCCGCTCCCTGGCGCGACCGGTGGCCACGGAGAACCTCAGGCGCCTGGCCTGGCTGGCGCTGCTGGCCGTGCCCTTCGGCCTGGTGCACATCCTGGTGTTCTGGCTCAACCTGCAGGGCAGCCTTCCGGAATTCGACGGCTGGCGCCAGCACATCATCCTCACCCACGCGGTGGTGGCCGTGCTGCTGCTCGGCCTCGGCCTGCTCGCCTGGCAGGCCCGCCAGCGCCCGCAGGCGCCGCCGCCATGGTACTGCGAGCTGCTGGCGCTGCTGGGCGCCAGCGTGCTGCTGGGCTTCGGCCTGGTCATCACCTGCTTCGACCAGGAGGTGACCAGCAGCATCACGCCCTTCCTCATGGGCGCGGTGGCCACGGCGCTGATTCTGCTGCTACGCCCGGTGTTCGCCACGCTGCTCTACGTCGCGCTGTTCATCGCCTTCGAACTGGCCATGGAAGTGGCCCAGCCGGACCCGCAGTTGCGCCTGTCCAACCAGATGGGCGGCCTGACCATCTGCGGCATCGGCCTGCTGCTGTCGCAGATCCTCTGGTTCGGCCACCTGCGCAACCTGCGCCAGCGCCAGCACCTGCGCCGGCAGCGCAAGGAGCTGGAAGAGAAGAACCTGCAGCTGGAATACCTGGCCGGCCACGACCCGCTGACCGGGCTGTTCAACCGCCGCCAGTTCGACCAGTTGGTGAAGCAGGAACTGGCGCGCTGCGACCGCCAGCCGATGCCGGTGAGCCTGCTGATGATCGACCTGGACCACTTCAAGTTCATCAACGACCGCTACGGCCACCCGCTGGGCGACGAGGTGATCCGCCACACCGCCACCCTGCTGCGCAAGCACACCCGCAGCAGCGACAGCGTGGCGCGCCTGGGCGGCGAGGAGTTCCTCCTGCTGCTGCCGGACACCGCCGCGCCCCAGGCCCGGGTGATCGCCGAGAAGCTGCGCAAGCTGCTGGAAGACACCCCGCTGCCGATGAAGGACGGCCTGCTCTACCTCACCGCCAGCTTCGGCATCGCCGGCCTGGCCAGCGGCGTGTCGAGCACCTACGAAAGGCTCTACAGCACGGCCGACCAGGCCCTGTACCGGGCCAAGGCCAGCGGGCGCAACCGGGTGGAGGTGATGGATGCAGCGCCCCATGGGACGTTGGAGTGAGCTTTTGTGTAGGAGCGAGCTTGCTCGCGAATGGGGTTTCCCGGCGCTATAGATGTTGGGTTCAAGAGCGCCCTCTCCCCAACCCTCTCCCTGAAGGGAGAGGGAGCTGTCCTGAGCGGCCTGGAAGTCAGGCGCCATCCTCATACCCTGTCGTGACTGCCAGCCCGTAGGGCGCATAACGCCTACGGCGTTATCCGCCGATATCGGTGGCACCGGTGTTCCAGCCAACGGCGGATAACCGCGAACGGTTATGCGCCCTACGGTTCCAGGGAGGCCGTGGTGATGGGTATCGCTTCGCTCAACACCATCCTACGACGATGTGCCTACCTGCCATGTAGGAGCGGACTCCGTCCGCGATTGGATTCGCCGGCCTCGGCGGCGGGTAGCCGCGTAGGCGTTTCAGGATGACTCCGGCCTCGCCGCTCGCTCGGGACTGCCCCCTCTCCCTCTGGGAGAGGGCTGGGGTGAGGGGGCGGAGTCAACCCAAACACCGCAGCTACCGGGAAGCACCATTCGCGAGCAAGCTCGCTCCTACGCCTCAGGGCTGCGCGTAGCGGCGGCTCAACCCCGGCGGCACGCCGTTGGCATCGGTGGCGGTCCAGGGGCCCTGCGGGCTTACGCCCCAGTACCAGGCGCCGTCCCAGTGGTAGTAGGTGCGCTGGCGGTAGTACAGGTCCTTCTGCCCCTGGATCACGTAGACGCCCAGGTTCGGGTCCCAGCGGCCCTTGCCGCCCGGCGGCGGGGCGAACTGGGTGTGGGTGCTGCGGGGCTTGTTCGAAGGGTTCTGCGGGTTCGGCGTGATGGCCGTGCGCGGCGCCGGCTTGTTCGACGGCAGGGCCGCCGGCGGCTGGCCGCTGGCGCCGGGTTGCGGGGCCGGCGCCGGGGCTTGCGTGTGGGGCTGCTGGCCGGCGCAACCGGCCAGGGCGAGCAGGGCCGCGAGGGCGAGGATTCGGCCTTTCACGGGCGCACCTCCAGGAAGGGTTCGGTCAATGCTGGTCCGGGCTGTCGATGGTCACCGCCTGATCGCCCGCGCCGGCAGTAGACAACGGCTGGCTGCGTCCGATCCATTCGCCGCTGATGGCATTGCCGGCGCGCGACACCCGCGCCACCAGCTCCACCTGCGGGAAGGCCGACAGCTTCAGTTGCGGCATCATGGCGTCGGCATCGCTGAGCGACACCTCGTCCGGCAGGTCGGCCACCTTCAGGCGCTTGACCGCCAGCGGCATCGGCGGGCCGTTCACCGCGCGGGCGAAGACGAACACGCTGTCGTCCGGCTTGACCTGGCCCTTCACCGCGTCGCTGAGGTCCACCCGCACCTTCAGCGTCACGCCGGCGGTGGCTGCCGCGGCCGGCGCTTCCGGCAGCTTCTCGCCGCGCTCGACCAGATGCTGGCGGGCGCGCTCGATGCCGCTCTGGATGGCCGCGCGCGACGGATCGTCGGCCGGCAGCGCGGCGACCAGGCGTTGCCAGTAGTCCACGGCATCGGCGTAGCGCTGGTCTTCGAAGGCGGCGATGCCCATCAGGCCGAGGGTGGTGACTTCCTCCGGGTTCTGCTTGAGCGCCTCGTCAGCCAGGGCCTGGGCGGCGCCGGCCATCTTCTTGCCGTTGGCGAAGTACAGCGCCTGGGCCCACTGGCCGAGCACCTCGGACTGGCGCCCGGAGAGGTTGGCGGCGCGCTCGAAGGCCTTGGCGGCATCCTCGAAGCGCTCCTGGGTCATGTAGGTGCGGCCAAGGAAGTACCAGCCCTCGGCGGAATCCGGCTGGGCCTGCACGGCCTTCTCCAGGCGCTCGGTCATCTCCGCCATGGAGTGCGGCGGCTCGGCTAACTCGCGGGACAGCGCCAGCTTCTCGCTGGCGCCCCAGTGCAGGTACAGGCCCAGGCCCAGCAACGGCAGCAGCACGGCCGCCAGCAGCGGCGCGGCGCGGCCCAGGCGCGAGCGGCGCTCGCCCTCGCCTTCGGTGTCGGCCAGCAGTTCGCGGGCGGCCTCGGCGCGCCCGGCCTGCAGCTGGGCGTCGTCCAGGGTGCCGGCGGCGTGCTGGGCGTCCAGCTCGGCGAGGCGTTCCTGGTACAGGGCGACGTTGAGGGCGGTGCGGTCTTCCTCGGCCTGGGCGCGGCGGCCACGCAGCAGAGGAATCAGCAGGAAAGCCATGGCCACCAGCGCAAGCAGGCCGGCGGCGAGCCAGAAGTCGATCATTTGTCTTGGTTATCCAGCAATTGATTCAGGCGGGCCTGTTCCTCGGCGGACAGGCTGGCGGACGGACCGGCGGCGCTGCGGCGGCGCGCCACCAGCACGCCCACCACCAGCACCCCCAGGCCCAGCAGGGCCGCCGGGCCGAACCAGAGCAGCCAGGTGCGGGCGTTGACCGGCGGCTTGTAGCGCACGAAGTCGCCGTAGCGGTCGACCATGTAGTCGACGATCTGCTCGTCGCTCTTGCCCTGCTGCAGTTGCTCGTAGATCTGCTTGCGCAGGTCGGCGGCGATGGGCGCGTTGGAGTCGGCGATGTCCTGGTTCTGGCACTTCGGGCAGCGCAGCTCGGTGGTCAGGCTGCGGAAGCGCTGGCGCTCGGCCTCGTTGGGGAATTCGTAGGTGTCGATGGCGGCGTGGGCCACGCCGGCGAGGCTCAGGCCCAGCAGGGCCGCGGCGAGGAATCGCTTCATTTGCCCCCCGCCTCGTCCACCAGGCGCTGGTAGATCGGCGCCAGCTGCTCGCGCCAGACCTTCTCGTCGACGGCGCCGACCAGCTTGTGGCGGATGATGCCGTCCTTGTCGATCACGTAGGTCTCCGGCGCGCCGTACACGCCCAGGTCCAGGCCCAGGGTGCCCTGGGCATCGGCGATGTTCAGCACGTAGGGGTCATGCAGGTCCTGCAGCCACTTCTGCGCGGCGGCGTTGTCGTCCTTGTAGTTGATGCCGACGATCACCACGCCCTGCTCGGCCAGCTTGGCCAGCACCGGGTGCTCGAAACGGCAGGTCGGGCACCAGGTGCCCCAGACGTTGACCAGCGCCGGGCGGCCCTTGAGGTCGGCCTGGGTGTAGGTCTTGCCCGGCTCCAGCACGCCGGGCAGGGCGAAGGCCGGGAACGGCTTGTCGATCAGCGCCGAGGGCAGCTCGCTGGGGTCGAGCCACAGGCCGCGGAACAGGAATACCGCGACGACCAGGAAGATCGCCAGCGGCAACAGCAGGATCGCACGCTTCACACTCAGGCTCCCTGTCCGGCGGCGAGGCCCAGCGCCTCGCGCACCTTGGTTTTCACTTTCAGCCGGTAGCGCCGGTCGCACGCCGCCAGCACACCGCCCAGGGCGGTGAGCAGGCCGCCCAGCCAGATGAAGCGGACGAACGGCTTGATGTGCAGGCGCACGGCCCAGGCGCCGTTATCCAGCGGCTCGCCCAGGGCGACGTAGAGGTCGCGGGTCAGGCTGCCATGGATGCCGGCCTCGGTCATCATCGAGCGCTGCACGCTGTACAGGCGCTTCTCCGGGTGCAGCACGGCCACTTCGCTACCCTTGCGGGTGACGCGGATGGTGCCCTTGTCGGAGGTGAAGTTGGGGCCTTCGAAGTGCCTGGTGCCTTCGAAGGCGAACTGGTAGCCGCCCAGCTCCACGCTCTCGCCCGGGGCCATGCGCAGGTCGCGCTGGGCGCTGAACTGGCTGGTGAGGACGATGCCGATGGCGCACACGGCGATGCCCAGGTGCGCCACCTGCATGCCCCAGTAGCTGCGGTTGAGGCTCGCGGCGCCGGCCACCAGGCCCTTGTGGCGGACCTTGTCGAGGAAGTCGCGCACCCCGCCGAGGATCACCCAGAAGGCCAGCAGGAACACCGCCAGCACCGGCCAGTGCAGGTCGCCGTAGAGGAAGGTGGCGACGCCGCCGAGCACCACGGCGCCGATCAGCACCGGCGTCAGCATGCGCAGCAGCCACTGCGTCGGGGTGTCTTTCCAGCGCACCAGCACGCCCACGGTCAGGGCCAGCATCATCCCCGTCATCAGCGGCACGAATAGCGCGTTGAAGTACGGCGGGCCGACCGACAGCTTGGCGCCGCTGATAGCGTCGAGCACCAGCGGGTAGAGGGTGCCGAGCAGGATCATCGCGGCGGTCACCACCAGCACCACGTTGTTCAGCAGCAGCAGGGTCTCGCGCGACCACAGGGCGAAGCCGACCTGGCTCTTGACCACCGGCGCGCGCAGGGCGAACAGCGTCAGCGAGCCGCCGACCACCACCAGCAGGAAGGCCAGGATGAACACCCCGCGCTCCGGGTCGGAGGCGAAGGCGTGCACCGAGGTCAGCACCCCGGAGCGGACCAGGAAGGTGCCCAGCAGGCTGAGGGAGAAGGCGGCGATGGCCAGCAGCACCGTCCAGCTCTTGAACACCCCGCGCTTCTCGGTCACCGCCAGCGAGTGGATCAGCGCGGTGCCCACCAGCCAGGGCATGAAGGAGGCGTTCTCCACCGGGTCCCAGAACCACCAGCCGCCCCAGCCCAGCTCGTAGTAGGCCCACCAGGAGCCGAGCACGATGCCGATGCCGAGGAAGGTCCAGGCCACCAGGGTCCAGGGCCGCGACCAGCGCGCCCAGGCCGCGTCGAGGCGGCCGCCGAGCAGCGCGGCAATGGCGAAGGCGAAGGCCACCGAGAAGCCGACGTAGCCCATGTAGAGCATCGGCGGGTGGATGATCAGGCCCGGGTCCTGCAGCAGCGGGTTGAGGTCGTTGCCGTCGGCCGGCGCCTGCGGCAGCAGGCGGCTGAAAGGGTTGGAGGTGATGATCAGGAACAGCAGGAAGCCGGTGCTGATCATCCCCATCACCGCCAGCACCCGCGCCAGCATCGGCTCGGGCAACTCGCGGGAGAAGATCGACACGGCGAAGGTCCAGCCGCCGAGGATCAGCGCCCAGAGCAGCAGCGAGCCCTCGTGGGCGCCCCACACGGCGCTGAACTTGTAGTACCAGGGCAGCGCGCTGTTGGAGTTGCTGGCCACGTAGGCCACGGAGAAGTCGTCATGCAGAAAGGCCCAGGCCAGGCAGGCGAAGGCGAACACCAGGAAGGCGAACTGCCCCCAGGCCGCCGGGCGCGCCAGGCTCATCCACTGGCGATCGCCGCGCCAGGCGCCGACCAGCGGGAAGAAGGACATCACCAGCGCCATGCACAGCGCCAGGATCAACGACAGGTGGCCGAGTTCCGGGATCATCGTCAGTTGCTCCCCTGGGCCGCGGCGCCGGGCTGGCCGCCCTGCTGGTATTCACCGAGCTTGCCGCTGTCCTTCAGCGCCTTGGTGACTTCCGGCGGCATGTATTTCTCGTCGTGCTTGGCCAGCACCTCGTCGGCGGTCAGCACGCCGTTCTGGTCGAGCTTGCCGAGGGCGACGATGCCCTGCCCTTCGCGGAACAGGTCCGGGAGGATGCCGCGGTACTTCACCGTGACTTCCTTGGCGAAGTCGGTGACCACGAATTCCACGTCCAGGGAGTCGGCCGAACGTTTCAGCGAGCCCTTCTCCACCATGCCGCCGGCGCGGATGCGTGTGTCGTGCGGCGCTTCGCCGTTGGCGATCTGCGTCGGCGTGTAGAACAGGTTGATGTTCTGCTGCAGCGCCGACAGCGCCAGGGCCACCGCGACGCCGACGCCGGCGACGATGGCGAGAACGATATACAGACGCTTCTTGCGGACCGGATTCACTTGCTGGCCTCCCGGCGCAGACGGCGCGCCTCTTCTTGCAGGTAACGCTTGCGCGCCAGGATGGGCGCGGCCACGTTGATCGCCAGCACCACCAGGCTGATGGCGTAGGCCGACCACACGTAGGGGCCGTGGTGGCCCATGGCGAGGAATTCGCCGAAGGAATGGAAACTCATAGCGCGCGCTCCACCTCAGCCTTGACCCAGGACGCGCGGGCTTCGCGCTTGAGCACTTCCAGGCGCATGCGCATCAGCAGCACGGCGGCGAAGAAGCAGTAGAAGCCGAGCACCATCAGCAGCAGCGGAATCCACATCTCCGGCGGCATCGGCGGCTTCTCGGTGAGGGTGAAGGTGGCCGGCTGGTGCAGGGTGTTCCACCACTCCACGGAGAACTTGATGATCGGGATGTTGACCACCCCGACGATGGCCAGCACCGCGCTGGCCTTGGCCGCGCTGTCGCGGTTGCCGATGGCCTGGCCGAGGGCGATGACGCCGAAATAGAGGAACAGCAGGATCAGCATCGAGGTCAGGCGCGCGTCCCACACCCACCAGGCGCCCCAGGTCGGCTTGCCCCAGATGGCCCCGGTGACCAGGGCGACGAAGGTCATCCAGGCGCCGATGGGCGCGGCGCACTGCACGGCGACGTCGGCGATCTTCATCTTCCAGATCAGGCCGATGGCGCCGGCCACCGCCAGCATCACGTAGCAGGACTGCGCCAGGAAGGCCGCCGGCACGTGGATATAGATGATGCGGAAGCTGTCGCCCTGCTGGTAGTCCGGCGGCGCGAAGGCCAGGCCCCAGACGAGGCCGACGGCCATCAGCAACGCCGCGGCGACGGCGAACCAGGGCAGCCAGCGTCCGCTGATCTCGTAGAACCACTTGGGCGACCCAAGCTTGTGAAACCAAGTCCAGTTCATCATCAGGCTCTGTGTGTCAGGGCACTTTTTTCTAGTGCCGGCGCCGCTCCTGCGGCACCGGCAGGCGTCATTCGCCCACGCTGATCTTCAGGCCGGCAGCGATGGCGAAGGGCGTCAGCGTCAATGCTAACGCCGTCAGGCTGGCCAACCAGAGCAGGTGCCCGGCGGTCGGCAGCCCCTGCAGCGAGGCCTGGAGGGCACCGCTGCCGAGAATCAGTACGGGGATGTACAGCGGCAGGATCAGCAGCGCCAGCAGCAGCCCTCCGCGCTTGAGCCCCACGGTCAGCGCCGCGCCGACCGCGCCGAGCAGGCTCAGCACCGGGGTGCCGAGCAACAGCGACAGCAGCAGCACCGGCAGGCAGCGTACCGGCAAACCCAGCATCAGGGCCAGCAGCGGCGACAGCAGGACCAGGGCCAGCCCCGAAACCAGCCAGTGTGCCAGCACCTTGGCCAGTACCAGAAGAGGCAGGGGGTGCGGCGAAAGGACCCACTGTTCCAGGGAGCCGTCCTCGAAATCGCTGCGGAACAGGCCGTCCAGCGACAGCAGCACCGCCAGCAGCGCCGCCACCCACACCAGGCCGGGCGAGAGGTCCTGCAGCATCCGGGTTTCCGGGCCGACGGCCAGGGGGAACAGGGCGATGACGATGGCGAAGAACACCAGCGGGTTGGCCAGCTCCGCCGGGCGGCGGAACTGCAGGCGCGCCTCGCGGGCCAGGAGCAGGCCGAAGACGTTGCTCATGCGCCCTCCCCGGCCGTTTCGCGGGCGTGCTGGCCGAGGTCCAGGTCGCGATAGCCGCTGGGCATGCGGCTCAGCGTGTGGTGGGTGGTGAGCACCACCAGGCCGCCGTCCTCGCAGTGCCGCGCCAGGTGCTCTTCGAGCTGGGCGACGCCCTGCTTGTCGAGGGCGGTGAAGGGTTCGTCGAGGATCCACAGCGGCGGCGCCTCCAGGTACAGGCGCGCCAGGGCGACGCGGCGCTGCTGGCCGGCGGACAGGGTGTGGCAGGGCACGTCCTCGAAACCGCGCAGGCCGACCGCCTCCAGGGCGCGCCAGATCGCCGTCTTGTCCGCCGGCTGGTGCAAGGCGCAGAGCCAGGCGAGGTTCTCCTCGGCGCTGAGCAGGCCCTTGATGCCGGCGGCGTGGCCGATCCACAGCAGGTTGCGCGCCAGTTCGCCGCGCTGTTCCTCCAGCGGCCGGCCGTTCAGGCGCACCTGCCCGGCGGTGGGCTGCATCAGCCCGCAGAGCAGGCGCAGCAGGCTGGTCTTGCCGCTGCCGTTGGGGCCGACCACCTGCAGCATCTCGCCGGCGGCCAGGCGCAGGTCCAGGCGCTCGAAGAGCATGCGCCAGTCCCGCTCGCAGGCGAGCGCCACGGTTTCGAGAAGCGGGCTGGTCAAGGCATCGGCACCCATCGGGAAAATCGAAATCAGGCTAAAGTCGGTGCAGCGCAGGCCGCTATAGTGGCCACGGGCGGCGCATTATACACGCCTGTTTCCGGCCCCGGCGCCGGCAATTTCGACAGCTTGTTAAGGCTTTTCAGGCATTCGCCGCCCCCGCGACGATGCGCCGCAAGCCCTGAAGGACGCAGATGCCGAGCGAGATTGGCGCTTCCCGCCCGCTCCCCATGGCCACGGCCAGCCGCTCCGTGCAGAACGCCGCGCAGCTGTCGCTCACGCTCGCCCGCAGCCTGGGCGACTTGCTGCCGCCCGGACAGAGCGCCCAGGCCGAGGTGCTGGGCGTGAAGCAGGCGGCCTACAACTTCCAGTTGCTGCTGCGCCTGACCCTGGCCGGCGGCCAGCAGACGCTGGTCACCGCCGAGAGCCCGCAGGCCCTGCCCCAGGGCAGCACCCTGAACATTTCCGCCCTGAGCGCCACCAGCCTGGCCGCCACCCTGCTCTCCAGCGCCCAGCAGGCGCTGGGCGACCTGCCGCCGCTGGACAGCCTCGACCTGGAACAACTGCCGGTGGGCAGCCTGCTGCAAGGCAAGGTGCTGTCCAGCACGCCCCAGGGCGGCACGCCTGCGCAGCCGGCCAGCTACCGGGTGCTGCTCAGCCTGCTCGGCGGCCCCCTGGCCGGCCGCCTGCTGGACATCGACTCGGCGCGCCCGCTGAAGGCCGGCAGCCTGCTCAGCGCCCAGGTCCAGGACAGCCGCGCCCTGCTCTTCCTGCCCCTGGCCGGGCGCCTCGACCGCCTCGAACTGACCAGCCAGCTGGGCACCCAGCAGGCCCGCCAGGCCTCGACCGAGGGCCTGCTCGACAACCTGCTGGCGCTGAAGGCCGGCAACCAGTTGCCCGAGACCCTGCGCGGCGCCGTCGAGCGCCTGCTCGCCGGCCTGCCCGACGTGCGCCAGCTGAGCGACGCCAAGGGCCTGGCCCAGGCCCTGCAACAGAGCGGCGGCTTCCTCGAAGCGCGCCTGCTGCAGGGCCTGCCGCCGCTGCCGGGCGACTTCAAGGCCAACCTGCTGCGCCTGCTCGGCCAGCTCCTGCCCGCCGAACAGGGCAACGCCACACCGGGCCTGCTGGCGAACCTCGCCAACAACGCCGCCGCCAACCTGGCCAGCAGCCTGCCGGCGTTCGTGCGCAACGCCCTGGGCGCGCTCAACCAGAACGGCAGCCCGCGCCTGCAGCAGGCGGATTTCCCGCTGCCCTCGCGCATGCTGCAGAAGCTGGAAGACGAAAACGACCTGGAGTCCCTGCTGAAACTGGCCGCGGCCGCCGTCGCGCGGCTGCAGACGCACCAGCTGAGCAGCCTGGTGCAGAGCGAGCCGCTGCGTGGCGGCGGCCAACTGCACACCTGGCAGATGGAGGTGCCCATGCGCACCGAGGATTCGCTGGTGCCGCTGCAGGTGCGCATCCAGCACGAGGACCGGCGCGAATCCAACGACCCGGAACAGCCGCGGGAAAGCCTGTGGCGCATCGACCTGGCCTTCGACCTCGACCCGCTGGGGCCGCTGCAGGTCCAGGCCACCCTGGCGCCGCTGGGCCTGAGCAGCCAGTTCTGGGCCGAACGCGAAAGCACCGCGAGCCTGATGGAAAGCGAACTCGGCTACCTGCGCCAGCGCCTGCAGGACGCCGGCTTCACCGTGCGTGAACTGTGCTGCAACAAAGGCCGCGCGCCACAAGGCGCACGCACCGCACTGGAACAACGCTGGGTGGACGAAAAGGCATGAAGAAACAGACTGCGCCGCGCCAGGCCATCGCCCTCAACTACGACGGGCAGAACACCCCGACGCTGAGCGCCAAGGGCGACGCCGAACTGGCCGAAGCCATCCTCGCCATCGCCCGCGAACACGAGGTGCCGATCTACGAGAACGGAGAACTGGTGCGCCTGCTGGCCCGCCTGGAACTGGGCGACGCCATCCCCGAGCCGCTGTACCGCACCCTGGCGGAGATCATCGCCTTCGCCTGGTACCTCAAGGGCAAGAGCCCGCCGCCGCGAGCGCCGCAGGACGCCGCGAAGGCCTTGATGTTGCGGCCCTAGAGAAACAACGAAGGCACTTCGGGGTGAAGTGCCTTCGCTATCGATGGCATGGCTTGGCGAACGCCAGCCCTATCCGCGCGCCGGCCACTCCGGCATGCCGTGGACCGGCTTCAGCGACGGGGCTTCGCTGGGAACCAGCGGATGGGCACCCGGGAAGCTTCCCTGGTCGGCTTCGGAATAGTCGACGAGGCTGGCGACCACCGCGCGCAGCTGGCCGAGGCTGAAGGGCCGTTCCAGCACCTGCAGCAGCGGCACGTGCTGGTTCCAGGCCCAGTCCAGCAGTTCGCGGCGCTGCGTGTCGCTGAAGCTGCCGACCAGCAGGAACTGCTGGATCTGCGGGTTGCGGCTCAGGTGCAGCAGGGTCGCGAGGTCGTCCTCGCAAAGGCTGAACTTGTCGTAGATGAACAGGTTGTAGTGCTGCCCGCCGGACAGCGCCTGGTCCACCTCGGCCAGGCTCACGCACAGGCTCAGGTGGAAGACTTCCAGGCGGTTCAGCAGGATGCCGTACTGCTGCAGACAGCCGGGATGCGGGCAGAACACCAGGGTGCGGCGCGACAGCGGCAACATGGCGATTTCCTCGAAGATGGCGACAGCAGCCACTGTAAAGACAGCTTCTGAGGAAAGAGATCGGACAAATCCGAAAAGCACCTAAGGGTATACCGAGCGGCCGCCCGGCATCATTCCTCGGGCTTGTGGCCGCTGTGCAGGCGGGTGATCAGCTCCGCCTCGGCCTGGGACAGCCCGCAGGCCTGGGCCAGGTCGGCGGCCGAGGCGCCCATCCCGGCCAGGCGCGCGGCCTGGCTGAAGGACAGGCTGGTGGGGTCGCGCTGCTCCAGGCGCGCCAGGCGCTCGGGCAGGTTGGCCAGTTGCTTGCGCAGCTCGCCCAGCTCCTCGCCCATGCGCACGTTGACGCGCTGGTAGGCCTCGCTGCGCTTGGCCAGCTCCTTCAGGCGCTGTTCCAGGGCGGCCTGGCGCGTAGCCTGCTCGGCCAGTTGCGCGGCCTGGCGGCGCTGCCCCTGCAGCAGCCAGGCGCAGAAGCCGCCCAGCCCAAGGCAGGCGACGGCGAGCAGGATGACGAGCTCGAGCACCTCAGATGCTCTCCAGCTCCGACCACTCTTCCTCGGTCATCATCTTGTCCAGCTCGACCAGGATCAGCAGCTCGCCGTTCTTGTTGCACACGCCCTGGATGAACTTGGCCGACTCGTCGTTGCCGACGTTGGGCGCGGTCTCGATCTCCGACTGGCGCAGGTAGACCACCTCGGCGACGCTGTCGACCAGGATGCCCACCACCTGCTTGTCCGCCTCGATGATGACGATGCGGGTGTTGTCCGAGACCGGCGCCGGGGCCAGGCCGAAGCGCTGGCGGGTGTCGATGACGGTGACCACGTTGCCGCGCAGGTTGATGATCCCCAGCACGTAGCTGGGCGCGCCCGGCACCGGGGCGATCTCGGTGTAGCGCAGCACTTCCTGGACCTGCATCACGTTGATGCCGTAGGTCTCGTTGTCCAGACGGAAGGTGACCCACTGCAGGATCGGATCCTCGGCACCTTGCGCAGACGTCTTGTTCATATCCCTAGCCTCTCGTGTTCGGCCACGCTTGAAGGGTAGCGCGGCGGTTGTCGTTCAATTGCGTTGCCGGCCCGTCAGTGACGGGCCTGGCTGCGGAGCGCGCCGCTGTCGATCAGCCCGGCCAGGGCCGAGACGTCGAGCAGCGCGCACATCTGTTCGATCACCGTGCCGGCCAGCCACGGGCGTTGCTGGCGCTGGCTGCGCCATTTCACCTCGGACGGGTCCAGGCGCACCGAGCGGCTGACCTGGTGCACCGCCAGGCCCCACTCGTAGCCCTGCACGGAGATCACGTACTGCAGGCCCTCGCGGTAGTCGTCGCGGTAGCGCTCGGGCATCACCCAGCGCGCGGTGTCCAGCACCTTCAGGTTGCCCGACTGGCTGGGCAGGATGCCGAGGAACCAGTCCGGCTGGCCGAACAGCGGCGTCAGTTCCTTGCCGGCCAGCGGGTAGATCGAGCCCAGGCACACCAGCGGCACCGCCAGGGTCAGCCCGGCGACGTCGAACAGCAGGCACTCGAAGGGCTCGGCGGCCCACTCCGGGCGGCCGTCGTCGAGCAGCGCCAGCGGCGCCGGGGGCATCTGCGCGCTGCCCGGGCGGTGCAGGTCGATCACCTCGTCGGCAGCCTCCACCGGCGGCGCGGCTTCGACCACCGGCGCGACGGGCAACGGCGCCTCGGCCAGCGGCAGCGGGACAGCGGCGCGGGTGACGCGGTGGGCATCGCGCACCTGTTCCTCGAGCACCGCGGCCTCGAACTCGTCGAGGCTGACGCTGCTGACGGGCTCGGCGACCGGCGCCGGCACGGCGGCCAGGACCGGGGCGGCCGGCGCGGGGGCCGGCGCCTCGACCTCGAAATCGTCGAATGTGGCCTCCTGCAGCAGCGCGTCCAGGTAGGACTGCAGCGCGAGCTGGGGGCGTGTGGCGGTAGCGGAGCGGCTCATGCAGAAAATCCGCGCAAAGGGTTCACCCAGTCTATCGGCTGGACCGGGCCCGGACTTGAAGGCAGCCGTCGGAAAAACATCGCTCAGGCCACCTGGCTCGCCGGCACCTGGCCGAGCAGGTGCTTGAGCAGCGCGCGGTAGGCGATCACCCCGCGGCTGTTGGCGTCGTGGCGCGACGGCACCACGCCGTGGCGGCTGGCGTCGCGCAGGCGGGTGTCGATCGGGATGAACGCCGGCCAGAGGGTCTGCGGGTAGGTGTCGCGCAGCATGCGCAGGGCGCCGATGGAGGCCTGGGTGCGGCGGTCGAACAGCGTCGGCACTATGCTGAAGGGCAGCGCCTGGCGCCGCGAGCGGTTGACCATGTTGAGGGTATTGACCATGCGCTCCAGGCCCTTCAGGGCGAGGAACTCGGTCTGCACCGGGATCACCAGGTGCTGGCTGGCGGCCATGGCGTTGACCATCAGCACGCCCAGCAGCGGCGGGCTGTCGATGATGGCGTGGTCGAAGTCCTGCCACAGCTGCGCCAGGGCCTTGGAGATCACCAGGCCCAGGCCGTTCTGCCCGGGCGACTGGCGTTCCAGGGTGGCCAGGGCGGTGCTCGACGGCAGCAGGGCGATCTTCTCGTGGCTGGTGGGCAGCAGCAGTTGCCGCGGCAGGCCCTCGGGCACCGCGCCCTGGTGCTGGAACAGGTCGAAGACGCTGTGCTCCAGGGTGTCCGGATCGTGCCCGAAGTAGCTGGTCATGGAGCCGTGGGGGTCGAGGTCGACCACCACCACGCGCTTGCCGGCGTCGGCCAGCAGGCCGGCCAGGGCGATGGACGAGGTGGTCTTGCCGACGCCGCCCTTCTGGTTGGCTACCGCCCAGACTTTCATGCTGCTCTCCCCGGTCCGTATGCTCGGTTCATGTACTTCATCTTTCTCAGCTTCCAGGCGCCGGCGCCGGCGGCGGGGAATTGACGCCGCCGGCCGCGGGCGCACCACTGGCAGCCACCGGTGCAGGTTGCGTGCCAGCCTGGCGCAGGGCGCCGTCGGGCTGCGCCTTGGCGCTGCCCACGCCGCTGACGCTGCGGCGCACTTCCAGGTTGCGGGAGATCACCAGCACCACCCGGCGGTTGCGCGCGCGGCCCTCGGCGCTGGCGTTGTCCGCCACCGGCTGGAACTCGCCGTAGCCCACCGCGGCCAGGCGCGAGGGGGCGACGCCGTCCTGGGCCAGCAGGCGGACTATGCTCGCTGCCCGCGCCGTGGACAACTCCCAGTTGGTGGGATACTGGGCGTTGTGAATGGGCACGTTGTCGGTGAAACCCTCGACGTGGATGGGGTTCTGGTAGGGCGCCAGAATCCTGGCGACCTTCTCGACGATGCCGAAGGCGGCGTCCGCCGGCATGGCGTCGCCGCTGGGGAACAGCAGGCTGGAGTTGAGGGTGATCTCGATCCACAGTTCGTTGCCGCGCACGCTCAGCTGGTCGCTGCCGATCAGGTCGCCGAACTGCTCGCGCACGGCGTCGGCGATCTGCGTCAGCGGGTCGCCGTCGACGTTGTCCTCGCCGCCCTGCTGCATGGCGTCGTTGGGCTGCTGGGTGGTGCGCGGGCGGTCGTCGCCCACCGGGATCGGCTTGATCGAACGGTCCGGCTGGTTGAACACGCCGGTCAGCGTCTCGGAGAGGATCTTGTACTTGCCCTCGTTGATCGAGGAGATGGAGTACATGACCACGAAGAAGGCGAACAGCAGGGTGATGAAGTCCGCGTAGGACACCAGCCAGCGCTCGTGATTCTCGTGCTCCTCGCGGGGCGGTCGACGGGCCATGGCGCAGCGCCCCTCAGCCGACGAAGCCTTGCAGCTTCAGTTCGATGGAGCGCGGGTTCTCGCCTTCGGCGATGGACAGCAGGCCTTCCATCAGCATCTCGCGGTAGCTGGACTGGCGCAGCACCAGGCTCTTGAGCTTGTTGCCCACCGGCAGCAGCAGCAGGTTGGCCATGCCCACGCCGTAGATGGTGGCGACGAAGGCCACGGCGATGCCGTTGCCCAGCTGGCTGGGGTCGGCCAGGTTGCCCATCACGTGGATCAGGCCCATGACCGCGCCGATGATGCCGATGGTCGGCGCATAGCCGCCCATGGCCTCGAACACCTTGGCGGCCTGCAGGTCGCGGCCTTCCTGGTTGAACAGGTCGACTTCGAGGATGCTGCGGATGGCCTCCGGCTCCACGCCGTCCACCAGCAGCTGCAGGCCCTTGCGGGCGTAGGGGTCGGGCTCGGCGTCGGCGATGGTCTCCAGGCCCAGCAGGCCTTCCTTGCGCGCGGTCATGCTCCAGCCCACCACGCGGTTGATGCCGCCGGGCAGGTCGACCTTCGGCGGCAGCACTATCCAGCGCAGCAGGCTCAGGGCGCGCTTGAGCACCAGCACCGGGGTCTGCACCAGGGCCGCGGCCAGGGTGCCGCCGACCACGATGAGCGCCGCCGGGCCGTTGGCCAGGGCGCTGATGTGCCCGCCCTCGAGGAAGTTGCCGCCGATGATGGCGACCAGCGCGAGGATCAGGCCGACCAGGCTCAGCACATCCATCAGCCACAGGCCTCGGAGAGGTGCCGGCCGATGTCGTCGAGGCTGTACACGGCGTCGGCCAGGCCGGCCTTGGCGATGGCCATGGGCATGCCGTAGATCACGCAGCTGGCCTCGTCCTGGGCCCACACCTGGCTGCCGCTCTGCTTGAGCATGCGCGCGCCCTCGCGGCCGTCGGCGCCCATGCCGGTGAGCACCACCGCCAGGACCTTGTCGCCGTAGGCCTTGGACGCCGAGCCGAAGGTGACGTCGACGCAGGGCTTGTAGTTCAGGCGCTCGTCGCCGGGGAGGATGCGCACCACTCCGCGCGAGTCGATCATCATCTGCTTGCCGCCGGGCGCCAGCAGGGCCAGGCCGGGGCGCAGGTGGTCGCCGTCCTCGGCTTCCTTGACGCTGATCTTGCAGAGCTTGTCCAGACGCTCGGCGAAGGCCTTGGTGAAGGCCGCCGGCATGTGCTGGATGAGCACCAGCGGCGCGGGGAAGTTGGCCGGCAGCTGGGTCAGCACCCGCTGCAAGGCTACCGGCCCACCGGTGGAAGTACCGATGGCGACCAGCCGGTAGGGCTTACGCTTTGGCGCCGCGGAGGCCGCCGGGGTCGAGGCAGGCGCCGGCTGTGTGGAGGCGCGCGGCGCGCTGCTGGCCGGCGCCGGGGCGCTGGCGCTGCTGCTCGGCGCGCTCAGGACCGAGGCATAGCGGCGGTTGGCGCGGGCGATGCTGTGGACCTTCTCGCAGAGCAGCTGGCGCACCTTCTCGGGAGTGCGCGAGATGTCCTCGAAGTTCTTCGGCAGGTAGTCCACCGCGCCGGCGTCCAGGGCGTCTAGGGTGACGCGGGCGCCTTCGTGGGTCAGCGAGGAGAACATCAGGACCGGCGTCGGGCAGCGCTGCATGATGTTGCGCACCGCGGTGATGCCGTCCATCAGCGGCATCTCGTAGTCCATGGTGATGACGTCGGGCTTGAGCGCCAGCGCCTGCTCGATCGCCTCGCGGCCGTTGGTGGCCGTGCCGACCACCTGGATCTGCGGGTCGGCGGAAAGAATCTCCGAGACGCGGCGGCGGAAGAATCCCGAATCGTCCACTACCAGGACTTTGACAGCCATAAACACTCCTGATTAAAGCCTTGCGGGCGCGCGGGCGTCCCCGCGCGCCGGATCAGATACGCCGCGCGTAGCGCTTGAGCATGCTCGGCACATCGAGGATCAACGCGATGCGCCCGTCGCCGGTGATGGTCGCCCCGGCCATGCCGGGGGTGCCCTGGAGCATCTTGCCCAGGGGCTTGATCACCACTTCTTCCTGGCCCACCAACTGGTCGACCACGAAGCCGATGCGCTGGGTGCCCACCGAGATGATCACCACGTGGCCCTCGCTGGATTCGTCGCACTCGGCGCCCGGCACCAGCCAGCGCTTGAGGTAGAACAGCGGCAGGGCCTTGTCGCGGACGATCACCACCTCCTGGCCGTCGACCACGTTGGTGCGCGACAGGTCGAGGTGGAAGATCTCGTTGACGTTGACCAGCGGGAAGGCGAAGGCCTGGTCGCCCAGCATCACCATCAGCGTCGGCATGATCGCCAGGGTCAGCGGCACCTTGATGACGATCTTCGAGCCCTGGCCCTTGGCCGAGTAGATGTTGATGATGCCATTGAGCTGGGAAATCTTGGTCTTCACCACGTCCATGCCGACGCCGCGGCCGGACACGTCGGAAATCTCGGTCTTGGTCGAGAAGCCCGGGGCGAAGATCAGGTTGTAGCAGTCGGACTCGCTCAGGCGCTCGGCGGCGTCCTTGTCCAGCAGGCCCTTCTCCACCGCCTTGGCGCGGAGGATGTCCGGGTCCATGCCCTTGCCGTCGTCGGAGATCGACAGCAGGATGTGGTCGCCCTCCTGCTCGGCGGACAGCACCACCCGGCCGCCACGCGCCTTGCCGGCGGCCTCGCGCTCCTCGGGCGACTCGATGCCGTGGTCCACGGCGTTGCGCACCAGGTGCACCAGCGGGTCGGCCAGGGCCTCGACCAGGTTCTTGTCCAGGTCGGTCTCCTCGCCCACCAGCTCCAGGTTGATCTCTTTCTTCAGGTTGCGCGCCAGGTCGCGCACCAGCCGCGGGAAGCGTCCGAAGACCTTCTTGATCGGCTGCATGCGCGTCTTCATCACCGACATCTGCAGGTCGGCGGTGACCACGTCGAGGTTGGCCACGGCCTTGGCCATGGCTTCGTCGCCGCTGTTGCTGCCCAGGCGCACCAGGCGGTTACGCACCAGCACCAGTTCGCCGACCATGTTCATGATCTCGTCCAGGCGCGCGGTGTCCACGCGCACCGTGGTTTCCGCCTCGCTGGCGCTCTTTTCGTGGGCCGGCGCGGGCGCCGCGGCCGGGCGCGGGGTCTCCGCGGGCTTGGCGGCCGGCTTGGGCGCGGGCTTGGGCTTGGCCACGGCAGCCGGCTCGACGGCCTTGGCCGGCGCGGGGGCGGCTTGCGGGGCCGGCGTGGCAGCGGCGTCGGCACTGAACTTGCCTTTGCCGTGCAACTGGTCGAGCAGCGCCTCGAATTCGTCGTCGGTGATGTTGTCGCCGCCAGCGGCGGGCGCCTCGGCTTCGGCCGGCGCAGCGGAGGCGACCGACGCGGCGGGTTCTTCCGTCGCACCGCCGAACTTGCCCTTGCCGTGCAGCTGGTCGAGCAGCGCTTCGAATTCGTCGTCGGTGATCTCGTCGCCAGCGGCCGGCGTTTCGGCTGGAGCGGGCGCGGCGGCGGCCGGCTCTTCCGGCTGGCTGCTGGCGCCGCTGAACTGGCCCTTGCCATGCAACTGGTCGAGCAGGGCCTCGAATTCGTCGTCGGTGATCTCGTCGCTGGCGCCGGCAGCCTCGGCCTGTGGCGCTTCAGCCTGCGGCGGCTGTTCGGCCGGCGCAGCCTGGCTGCCCGGCTGCAGGGCGTCGAGCAGCTGCTCGAACTCGGCGTCGGTGATGTCGCCATAGGCGGCCGGCTCGGCGGCGGGCTGCGGCGCGGCGGCTTCTTCCTGTTCCTGGGGCGCGGCTTCGACGGCGTCGTCGTCGCCCGGCTCGGCCAGGCGCGCCAGCGCGGCGAGCAGCTCCGGGGTGGCCGGGGTCGGCTCTTCCTGGTCGCGGACCTGGGCGAACATGACGTTGACCGTGTCCAGCGCCTGCAGGACCACGTCCATCAGCTCGGAAGTGACGCGGCGTTCGCCCTTGCGCAGGATGTCGAAGACGTTCTCCGCGATGTGGCAGCACTCCACCAGGGCGTTCAGCTGGAGGAAGCCGGCGCCGCCCTTGACGGTGTGGAAACCACGGAAGATGGCATTGAGCAGGTCCATGTCGTCGGGCCGGCTTTCCAGCTCGACGAGTTGCTCGGACAGTTGCTCGAGAATCTCGCCGGCCTCCACCAGAAAGTCCTGGAGGATCTCATCATCGGCGTCGAAGCTCATTCGGTGCTCCCCACGGTGTGTTCACACACCTCAAAAACCAAGGCTGGACAACAGGTCATCGACATCGTCCTGACCGGATACGACGTCCACTCTCTTATCGGCAGCAACCTGCGGACCTTCACCCTTGGACGATCTTTCTTTTTCCACCGCCGTGCGCAGGCCCTCGTGGTCGTGCTCGATGCCGGCGTAGCGATCCACCTGCCCAGCCATCCAGACCAGCTTGACCAGGTTGCTCTCCACCTCGGTGACCAGCTTGGTGACGCGCTTGATCACCTGCCCGGTGAGGTCCTGGAAGTCCTGCGCCAGGAGGATGTCGTTCAGGTGCGCGGAGAGCTTGCGGCTGTCCTGGGCGCTGCTGTAGAGGAAGGCCTCGACGCGCTTGGCCAGCTCGCGGAAGGCCTCCGGGCCCAGCTCGCGGCGCATGAAGCGCGACCACTGTTCCTGCAGCTCCTTGGCCTCGCCCTCGATGTGGCCGACCAGCGGCGTGCACTCTTCCACCAGGTCCATGGTGCGGTTGGCCGCTTTCTCGGTCATCTGCACCACGTACGACAGGCGGTCGGTGGCGTCGGCGATCTGCGACATTTCCTCGGCGTGGCGCGAGCGCGGGTCGATCTGGAAATTGACGATGGCGTTGTGCAGCTCGCGGGTGAGCTTGCCGACCTCCTGGTAGAGGCCGCGGTCGCGGGCTTCGTTGAGCTCCTGGATGAGCTGCACGGCCTGCTGCACTTCGCCGCGCTCCAGGCTCTCGACCAATTCGCGCGCGTGTTTCTTCAGGGTCGACTCGAAGTCGCCCCCCTTGGATTCGTTGACGAGATCCATGACGCCCTCTTGGTCGGCTTCAGCCGCCGACCCGCTCGAATATCTTCTCGATCTTCTCTTTCAGCACCTGGGCGGTGAAAGGCTTGACCACGTAGCCGTTGACCCCGGCCTGGGCCGCTTCGATGATCTGGTCGCGCTTGGCCTCGGCGGTGACCATCAGCACCGGCAGGTGCTTCAGGCGCTCGTCGGCGCGCACCGCGCGCAACAGGTCGATGCCGGTCATGCCGGGCATGTTCCAGTCGGTGACGAGGAAGTCGAAGTTGCCGCTGTGCAGCATGGGCAGCGCGGTGGTGCCGTCATCGGCTTCCGCGGTGTTGGTGAACCCCAGGTCACGCAGGAGGTTCTTGATGATGCGCCTCATCGTGGAAAAGTCGTCCACGATGAGAATTTTCATGTTCTTGTCCAAACCTGCCTCCGTCCAGTCCCGGCGCGCCGTGGCGGGCGCGCCTTGAATACCCTTGGGCGGGCGCCCTTGGCGGCGCCTGCCGTGTTGCTTGTCGGTGGCGGGGTGCCCCGCCCTTTTCGCCGCCCTCATAGCAAAGGGCCAGCAGTGTCGAACCGACGGGATTCTATACGCCCCGCCGGAGAAATCCGTTACTTCCTTGCGCCCACCGGTCGCTCAGTGCGCCCGCCACTCCGAAAGCCGGGCCCGCAGGCGCGCGGCGCACTGGCTGTGCAACTGGCTGACGCGCGACTCGCTGACCCCGAGCACCTCGCCGATCTCCTTGAGGTTCAGCTCCTCGTCGTAGTACAGCGCCAGCACCAGGCGCTCGCGTTCGGGCAGCTTGGTGATGGCGTCGGCCAGCGCCTGCTGGAAACGCTCGTCCTCCAGGCCGTGGGAGGGCTCGTTGTCCAGGTGCGTGGTGTCTTCCGCCGGGCCCTGGGCGCCTTCCTGCAGCAGGTCGTCGAAGCTGTACAGGCGGCTGCCCTGGGTGTCGCTCAGGATCGCGTAGTAATCGTCGAGACTCATATTGAGTTCGGCAGCGACCTCCTGATCTTTAGCATCGCGTCCGGTCCGCGCCTCGATGGTGCGGATGGCGTCGCTGACCATGCGGGTGTTGCGGTGCACCGAACGCGGCGCCCAGTCGCCCTTGCGCACCTCGTCGAGCATGGCCCCGCGGATGCGGATGCCGGCATACGTCTCGAAGCTGGCGCCCTTGCCCTGGTCGTACTTCTTCGCCGCCTCGAGCAGGCCGATCATCCCGGCCTGCATCAGGTCTTCCACCTGCACGCTGGCCGGCAGCCGGCCCAGCAGGTGGTAGGCGATCCGCTTGACCAGCGGCGCATAGCGCTGGATCAGTTCTTCCTGGGCATTGCGCGCCTGCGTCTTGCTGTACATAAGCGCTCCGGAGCCGCTCATCATACGGTCGAACCCGTGGTGGGATGCTGCACCAGGCGCTCCACGAAGAACTCCAGGTGCCCGCGCGGGTTGGCCGGCAGCGGCCAGCTGTCGACTTTCTGGGCGATGGCGCGGAAGGCCAGCGAGGCCTTGCTGCGCGGGAAGGCTTCATAGACCGAGCGCTGCTTCTGCACGGCCTTGCGCACCGACTCGTCGTAGGGGATGGCGCCGACGTACTGCAGCGCCACGTCGAGGAAGCGGTCGGTGACCTTGGTCAGCTTGGCGAACAGGTTGCGCCCTTCCTGCGGGCTGTGCGCCATGTTCGCCAGCACGCGGAAGCGCGTCATGCCGTAGTCGCGGTTGAGCAGCTTGATCAGCGCATAGGCATCGGTGATCGAGGTCGGTTCATCGCAGACGACCAGAAGCACTTCCTGGGCCGCGCGGACGAAGCTGACCACCGAATCGCCGATGCCGGCGGCAGTGTCCACCAGCAGCACGTCGATGTTCTCGCTGATGTCGCTGAAGGCCTGGATCAGCCCGGCGTGCTGCATGGGCGAGAGCTGCACCATGCTCTGCGTGCCCGAAGCCGCCGGGACGATGCGGATGCCGCCGGGGCCCTGGAGGATCACGTCACGCAGGTCGCATTCGCCTTCGATGACGTCGGCCAGGGTGCGCTTGGGCGAAAGCCCCAGCAGCACGTCGACGTTGGCCAGGCCGAGGTCGGCGTCCAGCAGCATGACGCGGCGGCCGAGGTCGGCCAGCGCCATCGCCAGGTTCACCGAGACGTTGGTCTTGCCGACGCCACCCTTGCCACCGGTGACCGCGATTACCTGAACGGGATGCATACCCATAGTCTTACCTTGTCTCTTCATCGTCCCCGGCGCGGCTGGCGCCTGGGTCTGCCGGTCGCGGTGCTCTCCCGCAACCAGCGCTTACGGATCTGCTCGAGCATCCGTATCCGCCTGGCGCCCCCACGTGCGGGGGCGCCCCTGGAATCCGTCAGCCGACGTGTCGCGCCGGCTGCTGATAGAGGCCGGCGAACATGCCGGCCATGGTGTCTTCGCACGGCTCCTCCGGAGCCTGCAGGCTGACCGCGCGGCTGACCAACTGGTGCGCGCGCGCCACCTGCAGATCATCCGGAATTCGCGGCCCGTCCGCCAGATAGGCAACCGGCAAGCGTTGTGCTATCGCCAGCGCCAGGGCCTCGCCCAGGCTGCCCGCCTCGTCCAGCTTGGTCAGTATGCAGCCGGCCAGGCCGCAGCTGCGATAGGCGTGCAAGGCAGCCTTGAGCACCTGGCTCTGGCTGGTCGCGGCCAGCACCAGGTAATTCTTCACGTTCAGGCTCTGCGCCGCCAGGGCTTCCAGCTGCATGCGCAGCGCCGGGTCGCTGGCCGGCAGGCCGGCGGTGTCGATCAGCACCAGGCGCTTGCCCGCCAGCGGCGCCATGGCCTGCAGCAGCGACTGGCCGGGGTCGACCAGGCTCACCGGCACGTTGAGGATGCGGCCCAGGGACTTGATCTGCTCCTGGGCGCCCAGGCGGAAGCTGTCCATGCTGACCAGCGCCAGGTTGTGCGCACCGTACTTGAGGACGTAGCGCGCCGCCAGCTTGGCCAGGGTGGTGGTCTTGCCCATGCCGGCCGGGCCGACCAGGGCGATCACCCCGCCCTGCTCCAGCAGGTCTTCGTCGGGGGTGCGGATGGCGCGCGCCAGGTGGGCCAGGAGCATGCGCCAGGCCTGCTTGGGCTCGGCGATGGAGGCCACGCGTTCGAGCAGCTGGCGGCTCAGGTCCGCCGGCAGGCCCATGCGCTGCAGGCGGCGCCACAGGCCGGCCTGCTTCGGACGCTGGTGCTGCAGCTGGCTCCAGGCGATGGAGCCCAGCTGCACTTCGAGCAGTTCGCGCAGGCCGTTGAGTTCGAAGCGCATGGCGTCCAGCGCCTGCTGGCTGACGGCGGCCGGCGCGGCGGCGGGCGCGGCGGCGGGCGCCGGGGCGGCCATGGCCTCGGCCAGGCTTGGGCGTTTGGCTGGCTCGGCGCCGTACAATTGACGGTCCTTGCGCGCGGTGGCGGCGGCGCGCACCGGACTGTCCAGCTCGGCGCGGGCCTGGGCGATGCGCGCCTGGGTCTGGCGCAGCTCGGCCTCCAGCGCCGGGTTCGGCTTGCTGGCCGCTGCCGGCGGTTGATAGTCCAGCGCCGCGGTCAGCTCGACACCGCCGGCGACCCGGCGGTTGCCGATGATGGCGGCATCCGCGCCCAGCTCGTCACGGACCAGTTTCATGGCCTGACGCATATCGGCGGCGAAGAAGCGTTTAACCTGCATGGCGCTGTCCTTCAGTTCTGTCCAACGGTGGCGACGATGGTGACTTGCTTGTTATCCGGAATTTCCTGGTAGGCCAGCACGCTCATGCTCGGCACCGCCATCCGCGCGAAACGCGACATCATCGCGCGGATCGGCCCGGCCACCAGCAGGATCGCCGGCTTGCCGAGCATTTCCTGGCGCTGCGCGGTCTCGACCAGCGAGCGTTGCAGTTTTTCCGCCATGCCCGGCTCCAGCAGAATGCCGTCTTCCGAACCTTGCCCGGCCTTCTGCATACTGTTCAGCAAGATCTGTTCCAACCTGGGCTCCAGGGTGATCACGGGCAGCTCCGGCTCTAGTCCCACAATGCCTTGGACGATTGCGCGGCTCAGCGCCACCCGCACCGCTGCCACCATGGCGGCGGGATCTTGACTCTTGGCGGCAACGTTGGCGATGGCCTCGGCAATGGTGCGGATGTCGCGCACCGGCACCTGCTCCTGCAGCAGGTTCTGCAGGACCTTGAGCAGGGTGGACAGGGAAATCAGCCCCGGAACCAGTTCTTCCGCCAGCTTCGGCGAGGTCTTGGCCAGCAGTTGCAGCAGTTGCTGGACTTCCTCGTGGCCGAGCAGCTCGTGGGCGTGCTTGTGCAGCACCTGGTTGAGGTGGGTGGCGACCACGGTGCTGGCGTCCACCACGGTGTAGCCCAGGGACTGCGCCTGGTCGCGCTGGCCGGGCTCGATCCACACCGCTTCCAGGCCGAAGGCCGGGTCCTTGCCGGCGATGCCGTTGAGGGTGCCGAACACCTGGCCGGGGTTGATCGCCAGCTCGCGGTCCGGGTAGATCTCCGCTTCCGCCACGCTGACGCCCATGAGCGTCAAACGATAGGCGTTGGGCAGCAGGTCGAGGTTGTCGCGGATATGCACCGAAGGCATCAGGAAGCCCATGTCCTGGGACAGCTTCTTGCGCACGCCCTTGATCCGCGCCAGCAGCTGGCCGCCCTGGTTGCGGTCCACCAGCGGGATCAGCCGGTAGCCGACCTCCAGGCCGACCATGTCCACCGGGGTCACGTCGTCCCAGCCCAGCTCCTTGGTTTCCTGGCTGCGCTGGGCCGGCAGCAGTTCCTGCTGGCGCTGGGCTTCCTGGACCTCGGCCTGGGCCGCCTTGCGCTGGCGCTGGACGATCATCCAGGCGCCGCCGGCGGCCACGGCGCCGAGGCCGATGAAGGACACGTGCGGCATGCCCGGGACCAGGCCCATGGCGATGAGGATGGCGGCGGAGATGGCCAGCGCCTTGGGCGAGGCGAACATCTGCCGGTTGACCTGCTGGCCCATGTCCTCGGAGGAAGACACGCGGGTCACCATGATCGCCGCGGCGGTGGACAGCAGCAGCGACGGCAGCTGCGCCACCAGGCCGTCGCCGATGGTCAGCAGGGCGTAGACCTTGCCGGCGTCGCCGAACGACATGGAGTGCTGGATCACGCCGATGGCGACGCCGCCGATCAGGTTGATGAAGAGGATCAGCAGGCCGGCGACGGCGTCGCCGCGGACGAATTTCGAGGCACCGTCCATGGAGCCGTAGAAGTCGGCTTCCTGGGCCACCTCGGCGCGGCGCTTCTTGGCCTCGGCCTGCTCGATGAGGCCGGCGTTGAGGTCGGCGTCGATGGCCATCTGCTTGCCGGGCATGGCGTCGAGGGTGAAACGTGCGCTCACCTCGGAGATCCGCCCGGCGCCCTTGGTGACCACCACGAAGTTGATGATCATGAGGATGGCGAAGACCACGATGCCGACCACGTAGTTGCCGCCGATCACCACTTCGCCGAAGGCCTGGATCACCTTGCCGGCGGCGGCGTGGCCGTCGTGGCCGTGGAGCAGCACCACGCGGGTGGAGGCGACGTTCAGCGCCAGGCGCAGCAGGGTGGCGACCAGCAGGATGGTCGGGAACACGGCGAAGTCCAGCGGGCGCAGGGCGTACACGCAGACCAGCAGGACGACGATGGACAGGGCGATGTTGAAGGTGAAGAGCACGTCCAGCAGGAACGGCGGGATCGGCAGGGTCATCATGCCCAGCATCGCCAGCAGCAGCAGCGGCACGCCCAGGTTGCCACGGCCCAGGCCGGCCAGGTTGCTGCGCACTGTTCCGATCAATTGCGTACGATCCACCCCGAACTCCCCTACCCTGGTACAACAAACTTTTGACGCCGAGAGTGGCGCCGACAGGGTATTTGCAGGAAGTGTTCCAACTTTGCCGAGGCCAGGTGTGGCGCGGATTTCCGACGAAATCCCGGGGGGCGGCCAAGGCCAACGGCGGGAGTGGCGACGTAGCCAGGAGTATCAGGATTGCTGCGGATTTTCCGGCCGCCCAGGACAGCCCCCTCTCCCGCTTGCGGGAGAGGGTTGGGGAGAGGGCGCTCTAAAGCCCAGCACCTAAAGTCCCCTGCAAACCCCGTTCGCGAGCAAGCTCGCGCCTACGAAAAGCACCTCGGCAGCGCTTCCTTGTAGGAGCGCGCCCTGCGCGCGATTCGCGGGCAGGGCCCGCTCCTACACGTTCGGATATTTCCCGTCTGTGGACCCGCCCTCGCCCCGACGGGCAAAAAAAACCGCGGCCGGAGCCGCGGTTTTCTGGGTCACGCCAGGATCAGTGGACCAGGATCGAGGCCTTCTTCGCCCGGACCTTCTCCGGGTTGATCAGGAAGCGGGCCAGGGCCGGCAGCAGCCAGAGCGCGCCGAACATGTTCCACAGCAGCATGAAGGTCAGCATCAGGCCCATGTCGGCCTGGAACTTGATCGCCGAGAAGATCCAGGTGGCCACGCCGATGGCCAGGCACAGGCCGGTGAACAGTACGGCCTTGCCGGTGGACTTCAGCGTCTCGTAGTAGGCCTCCTGCAGCGACAGGCCCTGGCGCAGGAAGGTCTCCAGGCGGGTGTAGATGTAGATCCCGTAGTCCACGCCGATGCCCACGCCCAGCGCGATCACCGGCAGCGTCGCCACCTTCACGCCGATGCCGAGGGTGGCCATCAGCGCGTTGCCCAGCACCGAGGTGAGGATCAGCGGCAGGACGATGCAGAGGGTCGCGGTGAAGGAGCGGAAGGTGATCATGCACATGACCGCCACGCAGATGTACACCAGCACCAGGATGATCAGCTCGGACTGCTTGATCACCTCGTTGGTGGCCGCCTCGATGCCGGCGTTGCCCGCGGCGAGCTTGAACTTCAGGTCATCCTTCTCGTGGTCCTTGGCGAACTCCTGCACGGCGTGCACGGCGCGGTCGAGGGTCTCGGCCTTGTGGTCGTTGAGGAATACCAGCAGCGGCGCCAGCGAGCAGGCGCTGTTGTACAGGCCGTCGGCGCGGCTGATGGAGTTGTTCAGCACGTCCTTGTTGCGCGACAGGGTTTCCCATTTCAGGTTGCCCTCGTTCATGCCTTTGATCACCTGCTTGGACACGGTGACCAGGGAGATGGCCGACTGCACGCCCTCGGTGTTCTCCAGCTTCCACGACAGCTCGTCGATGGCCTGCAGCGTCTGGTGGCTGGAGCAGCCCTCGGCCGCCGACTCGACCATCACCACCAGCACGTCGGAGCTGGTGGAGTAGTTGCGGATGATGAAGTCGTTGTCCTGGTTGTAGCGCGAGTCCGGGCGCAGTTCCGGCGCGCCCTGGTCGAGGTCGCCGATCTTCAGGTGGTGGCCCTGCCAGAGGCCGCCGGCGAACATCACCAGGGCGATCAGGATGGAGATGGGCGCCACCTTGGCGCTGGCGAAGTTGGACAGCAGGCGCCAGAACGGATGCTCGCGCACGGCGTCCTTCTTGCTGCGCTCCACGGCGCGCTTGCTGATGCCGATGTAGGAGATCGCCACCGGCAGCAGGATCAGGTTGGTGAAGACGATCACCGCCACGCCGATGGAAGCGCCGATGGCCAGTTCGCGGATCACCCCGATGTCGATCACCAGCAGGGTGATGAAGCCCACGGCGTCGGCGAGGATGGCGATCATGCCCGGCAGGAACAGCTGGCGGAAGGTGCGCCGCGCGGCCAGCAGCGGGGTTTCCGCGTCACTGGACTGCAGGGCGATGCCGTTGATCTTCTGCACCCCGTGGGAAATGCCGATGGCGAAGATCAGGAAGGGCACCAGCATCGAGTACGGGTCCAGCCCGAAGCCGATGGTGTGCAGCAGGCCGAGCTGCCAGATCACCGCCACCAGGGTGGTGGAGAGCACGGCGATGGTCGAGCGCACGCACTTGGTGAACCACAGCAGCAGCACCAGGGTGATGACGAAGCAGATGCCGAAGAAGCCCACCACCATGACCAGACCGTCGATCAGGTCGCCGACCTTCTTGGCGAAGCCGACGATGTGGATCTTCACGTTGGGGTTCTGCGCCTGGTACTTGTCGCGGATCTTCTCTTCCAGCTCATGGGAGAACTGGCGGTAGTCCAGCTTCAGCAGCTTGCTCTGGTCCTGGGCGTCGGGGTAGACCTCCAGCAGCGGCACGTCGACGATGCTGGACTTGAAGTTGTTCGCCACCAGGCGGCCGATCTGGCCGGATTTGAGGACGTTGTCGCGCAGCTTGTCCAGGGCCTTGGCCGAGCCGTCGTAGGTCTGCGGGATGACCTCGCCGCCGGCGAAGCCCTCTTCCGTCACCTCGGTCCAGCGCACGCTGGGGCTCCACAGCGACTTCAGGCCGGAGCGGTCGACGCCGGGGATGTAGAACACCTCGTCATGGATCTGCCGCAGGGTGTCCATGTATTCCTTGGTGAAGATGTCGCCGTTCACCGCTTCCACCGAGATGCGCACGGTGTTGCCAAGGTTGGAGAGGTCGTTGATGTGGCTCAGCATGTTCTGGATGAACGGGTGCTTGAGCGGGATCATCTTCTCGAAGCTGGTGGACGGCCGCACCTGGGTCGCCTGGAAGGCGAGGAACAGGGTCGCCAGCAGGCAGAGGATGATAACGATCGGACGGTTGTTGAAGATCAGGCGTTCGAGCAGGGTCGCCTTGTCCTGGTGATGCGAGTTGACTGCGTTCATAGCGCTTCCCCGGCTCATTGTTGTTCTGTCAGCTCGGCGCCGGTCGCCGAAGCCAGGTGGATGCCGCCCTGGCCGACCAGGACCAGGTTGCCGTCGCCGGCCGCGCCGACCCCGGCCAGCGCCAGGCGGTCGGGCCGGTTGAAGATGTTGAAGGTGCGCCCGTCGTCCTTGCTCACCAGCACGCTGCCGCTGTTGCCGACCACGGCGATGCTGCCGTCGGGCAGCAGCGAGCCTTCGGCCAGGCCGAACTCCAGGGTGCCGTCACCGGCGATGGGCAGCGCCACCTGTTGCCAGGTGTCGCCGAAGTCGGTGGAGCGGAACAGGTGCCCGCGCAGGCCGTAGATCAGCACGGTGCCGGGCTGGGCG
Organism: Pseudomonas sp. PI1; assembly: GCF_000812405.1. Taxonomy (NCBI): domain Bacteria; kingdom Pseudomonadati; phylum Pseudomonadota; class Gammaproteobacteria; order Pseudomonadales; family Pseudomonadaceae; genus Pseudomonas; species Pseudomonas sp. PI1. Next base: position 111,776 of record NZ_JWMC01000013.1, on the reverse strand, counting down.
GTGCCGACGGCGCCGAACAGCGAACCCTCGTAGGGGCCCTGCAGTTTCTCCCAGGTGGCGCCCCAGTCCTTCGAGCGGAACAGGCTGCCGGATTCGCCCACCACCAGCAGGCCGGAATCCTTCACCGCGGCGATGCCGTTGAGGTGGAACTGGTCCTCGTTGTCCAGGCGCTCGCTGACGTCTTCCCAGCTCTTGCCGCCGTCGTGGGTTTCCAGCATGGCGCCGTAGGCGCCCACGGCCAGGCCGTGGTTCTCGTCCTGGAACCACACGTCCAGCAGCGGCGCTTCGCGCTTGAGGTCTTCGAACTGGCGCGTCCAGGTGGCGCCGCCGTCTTCGCTGGCGAGGATCTGCGCGTCGTGGCCGACCGCCCAGCCCTTCTTGTCGTTGACGAAGAACACCGCGGTCAGCAGCTGGCGGGTCGGCACCTTGGCCTGGGTCCAGGTCTTGCCGTTGTCGTCGGAATAGAGGATGTGCCCGCGGTCGCCGACCGCCACCAGGCGCTTGCCGGCGTGGCTGACGCTCAGCAGCAGGCTGCTCGGGGCCTTGGCCGAGGCGATGGCGTAGCCATCGGTGTCGCTGGCCGGGGCTTCGCTCGCGCCGGCATGCAGCGGCGCGGCCGCCAGCCACAGCAGCGAGAACGCGCCGAGCAGCGAAAGCGATTTGCGCAGGGGTGACGGGGTGGCGGAAACCGAGAGCCCGGACGAACGCACGGACAGCTCGCCGGTGGCGTGCCGCAGATGCTCACGCATATAGCCTTACCTCTTTGTTTTTATTGCAGGCGGATAGGGAGTGGTCGTTATATGCCAGCCTTTCTGCAGCCTGACAATTAAAGGCACGTTATCTTTTGTTAAGCGCAGCGGGAGTCATCCAAAAGGACTAGGGAAAGCTGCAGCCCAGTAGCCACGCGGCCTCCAGCGCACAGGAAAAAAGATACCGACGGTAACACTCCGGGTATTTCCGGGTACCTGGAAGCGCTCGCGGGAACACTTGGGAGCTTGGCTCGGTCGGCGGGCGGATGCTTTCCCGTAGGAGCGAGCTTGCTCGCGAACGGGAGTTGCCGGCGGCTGTGTGCGTTGAGGTTAAGAGCGCCCTCTCCCCAACCCTCTCCCGCAAGCGGGAGAGGGGGCCGTCCGGAGAACCGTAGGATGGCGTTGAGCGAAGCGATACCCATCGCCATGGTCCGATGGGTATCGCAAGCTCAACCCATCCTACGAAAAGCGCCTCGGCGCTGCGGCGAGGCAGTTGCTTCTGCATGGCAAAAGGAGCACCGCCGTATGATGGCGTTGAGCGCAGCGATACCCATCACCACGACAGCATGGGTTTCGCAGGCTCAACCCATCCTACGAAAAGCACCTCGGCGCTGTCGGCGAAACCCTTGCCCCTGCCTGGCAGGAGGGCACCGTAGGATGGTGTTGAGCGAAGCGATACCCATCGCCAGGGTCCGATGGGTATCGCAGGCTCAACCCATCCTACGAAAAGCGTCCCGGCGCTGCGCCCGCAAATCCACAGGCGAAAAAAAGGTGTTACCGGCAGGGCCGATAACACCTTTTTTCGTCAGCCAAGAGCAGCGTCAGGCGAGGCTCTTGCTGACCACCTCGTAGACGTCGCTGGACAGCTCGCCGGAGGCCAGGATGCGCTCCAGCTCGGCGCGCATCAGGGCCTGGCGCGCCGGGGCGTATTTGCGCCAGCGGGTCAGCGGCGCCAGCAGGCGCGAGGCGATCTGCGGGTTGAGCGCGTTGAGGGTGATCACCTGGTCGGCCAGGAAGCGGTAGCCCGCCCCGTCGGCGCGGTGGAAGTTGACCAGGTTCTGGTTGGCGAAGGCGCCGATCAGGGCGCGGATCTTGTTCGGGTTCTTCAGGGTGAAGGCCGGGTGGCCCATCAGCGCCTGCACGCGTTCCAGGCCGCCGGGCAGGGTGCAGCCGGCCTGCACGCTGAACCACTGGTCCATCACCAGCGGGTTGTCCTTGAAGTAGTCGGCGAACATTTCCAGGCCCTTGGCCTTCTCGTCGTCGTACGGCGAGTTGACCAGCACCGCCAGGGCGCTGAGGCGTTCGGTCATGTTGTCGCAGCCCTCGTACTGCTCAAGGCAAGCCGCCAGCACTTCGTCGCCGCCCACCAGCATCAGGTAGGACAGCGCGATGTTCTGCAGGCTGCGCCGGGCGATGTGCTCGGCCTCGGCCAGGTACGGCGTCTTGCGCGAGGCCTCGCGGTTGGCCTGGTAACGCTGCCACAGCGGCTCGCGCAGGGCCTCGGCGATGCGCTTGCGGGCGAACTCGCGGGCGGCGTGGATGGCCTCGACGTCGGCCACTTCGCTCAGCTCGGTGAGGTAGGCCTCGCTGGGCAGCGAGAGCATCTCGGCGACCATCGCCTGGTCCAGGGCGTTGTCCTGCAGCAGGGTGTGGAAGGCAGCGATCAGGCGCTCGTCGAGCACCAGCTGCTCGCCGCGCTGGTGCTGGCCGATCAGCTCCTGGAGCACCTGCACCGACAGCTGCTGGCCGGCTTCCCAGCGGTTGAAGCCGTCCTCGTCGTACTGCATGAGGAACATCAGCTGGTCGCGGTCGTAGGGGAAGCTCAGCTTCACCGGCGCGGAGAAGCCGCGCAGCAGCGACGGCAGCGGCTTCTCGGCCAGGCCGACGAAGGTGAAGGATTGCTCGGCCTCGGTCACCTGCAACACGCGGTTGCTGCCGTGGGCGTGTTCCTCGCCGGCCAGGCGCAGCGGCAGCGGGTTGCCCAGGTGGTCGAGCAGGCCCATTTCCACCGGGATGACGAAGGGCTGCTTGTCCTTCTGGCCCGGGGTCGGCGGGCAGCTCTGGCGGAAGGTCAGGGTGTAGCTCTGGGCGGCGGCATCGTAGCTTTCCTCCACCGCCAGGCGCGGGGTGCCGGCCTGGCTGTACCAGCGCTTGAACTGCGTCAGGTCGACGCCGTTGGCGTCTTCCATGGCCTTGACGAAGTCGTCGCAGGTCACCGCCTGGCCGTCATGGCGCTCGAAGTACAGGTCGGTGCCCTTGCGGAAGCCCTCGGCGCCGAGCAGGGTGTGGATCATGCGCACCACTTCCGAGCCCTTCTCGTAGACGGTCAGGGTGTAGAAGTTGGAGATTTCGATGAAGGAGTCCGGGCGCACCGGGTGGGCCATGGGGCCGGCGTCCTCGGCGAACTGGTTGGTGCGCAGGAAAGCCACGTCTTCCACGCGCTTGACGGTGCGCGAGTTCATGTCGGCGGAGAACTCGCTGTCGCGGAACACGGTGAAGCCTTCCTTGAGCGACAGCTGGAACCAGTCGCGGCAGGTCACGCGGTTGCCCGACCAGTTGTGGAAGTATTCGTGGGCCACCACGCCCTCGACGCGCTGGTGCGCGGCGTCGGTGGCGGTCTCGGCCTTGGCCAGCACGCAGCTGGAGTTGAAGATGTTGAGCCCCTTGTTCTCCATGGCGCCCATGTTGAAGTCGTTGACCGCGACGATCATGAAGATGTCCAGGTCGTACTCGCGGCCGTAGACCTTCTCGTCCCAGCGCATGGCCTTCTTCAGGCTGTCCATGGCGTGCTGGCACTTGTCGATGTTTTCCGGCTCGACGTAGATGCGCAGGGCGACTTCGCGCTCGCTCAAGGTGGTGTAGGTGTCTTCCACCGCCCAGAGGTCGCCGGCGACCAGGGCGAACAGGTAGGCCGGCTTCCTGAACGGGTCCTGCCAGGTGGCCCAGTGCCGCCCATCCTCTTCCGAACCGCTGGCCACCGGGTTGCCGTTGGACAGCAGCACCGGGTACTTGTGCTGCTCGGCCGAGACGGTGGTGGTGAAGCTGCTCATCACGTCCGGGCGGTCGAGGTAATAGGTGATCTTGCGGAAGCCCTCGGCCTCGCACTGGGTGCAGAACATCTTGCCGGACTTGTACAGGCCTTCCAGGGCGGTGTTCTTCTCCGGGTGGATGCGCACGGTGCTGTCGACGGTGAACTGTTTCGCGGTCGGCTGCAGGGTCAGGTGGTTCTCGTCCAGCTGGTAGTCGCCCTCATCAAGCACGCGGTCGTCCAGGGCCACCCATTGCAGCTCCAGCTGCTGGCCGTCGAGCACCAGCGGCGGCAGGCCCTCGCCGCGCTCGGGGTTGCGCCGCATGACCAGTTGCGCGTGGACCAGGGTGTGGTCCTCGTACAGCTCGAAGGTCAGGTTGGTCTCGTCGATCAGGTACTCGGGCGCCTGGTAGTCCTTGAGGTAGATGACTTTCGGTTGATCAGTGCGCATGTGGCCCTCCGGGCAGCTTCAAGCTTCGAGCTTCAAGCCGCAAGTTCGTGGTTCGCCGGCTCAGCTTGCCGCTTGAGGCTTATAGCTGATGGCTAGCTGATAAGCTGTGTACTTACGGATATTGATGACGCCGGTGTCGAAGATCAGGTACTGGCCCTTGATGCCTTGCAGGGTACCCTCCACCACCGGCGTCTTGTCCAGATCGAAGCTGGTGATCTTGGCCAGGTAGGCCTGCACCGGGTAGCGGATCTCGATCGGCTCGATGTCGCTCACCGGCTGGATGGCCTGCAGGCCGAAGCGCTGCTGCAGCTCGCGCAGGCCCTCGGCGCAGTGGTCGAACAACTGCTCGCGGATGGCCGCCAGGTCCAGCGGCTCGGCCTCGCCCTTGAGCAGGGCGCGCCAGTTGGTGCGGTCGGCCACCTGGCTGCGCAGCAGGTCTTCCACCAGCCCGGACTGCTGGCGCGTGGCCACCCGCAGGATCGGCAGCGCCTGGCGCGCGCCCTGGTCGATCCAGCGCGTCGGCACCTGGGTGGCGCGGGTGATGCCCACCTTCACGCCAGAGGAGTTGGCCAGGTAGACCACGTGGTCGGTCATGCAGAAGCGCTCGCCCCACGCCGGCTCGCGGCAGGTGCCTTCGTCGTAGTGGCACTTCTCCGGGCTGACGATGCAGCTGTCGCACTGCGCCAGCTTGGTGAAGCAGGGGTAGCAGTAGCCCTGGCTGAAGCTCTTCTTCGTCTTGCGCCCGCAATGGCAGCAGTGGATGGCGCCCAGGTATTCCAGGCGCAGCGTCCTGCCGATCAGCGGGTTGACCGCGATTTCCGCCTCGCCGAGGCGGAAGGCGTACTGCACGGGGCTTTCAAGGCGCGCCGACATCTTGCTCAGGGCGCCGCGTCCTAGCTCTTCCATCAAAGCCCGGCCATCAGTGCAGCGAATTGGACGAGAAGAGGATGTTGGGGATCGGCTCAGCGTGGGACTCGCACTCCTGCGGGCCCATGTAGCCGGTGCGCTGGTCCTCGGGCAGGTTCTGCAGCTCCCAGGCGATCATCGCCTGCAGGCACAGCTCCTTCTGCTCCTGGGTGAGCTTGCGGCCGTCCGGCCACTTGCCGATCTCCACGGCGAGCTTGAGGCTCTCGTAGATTTCCGGGGTGATGTTCTCGATGGTTTCGGCGAAGGACGACATGGGGCCGGCTCCTGCTGGGGGCAAAACCGGCATTCTACCGGGCCGGGCGGCCTGGCGCACGAACAGAGGTCAAACGGTGGCATGGACGTAGGGCGTATAACGCTCCGCGTTATACGCCGGTTGGCCGTGGCCGCCGGCCTGCTCGCGGTCATGCGGGAAACCGATAACCCTGGTGCCGGTGATGAATTGGATGTTGCGGCGATGGGTATCGCTTCGCTCAACGCCATCCTACGGCGCCAAGGATCAGGCCTGGCGCCCGCGCGCCAGCATGCCGCCCAGCGCGCCGGTCAGGCAGCCGATCGCCAGCCCGCCGACGTGGGCGCCGTTGGCGATGGAGCCGAAGCCCAGCAGGTCGATGACGCCGGACAGGCACACCAGCAGCCAGATCAGCATCATCGCCACCACGCCCCTGGGCAGGCGGTAGGCCGGGGTCGGCGCCAGCAGCTGGAATATCCAGCAGTGCCCGAGCAGCCCGTAGAGCACGCCCGACAGGCCGCCGAACAGGCTCGGCCCGGAAGCCAGGTACTGCACGACGTTGGACACCAGGCCGAAGCCCAGGCTCAGGCCCAGCAGCATGACGCCGCCCTGGCGGTATTCGATGCGCCGGCCCAGTTCCCAGTACCACATGGCGTTCATCGCCAGGTGCAGCCAGCCGAAGTGGATCAGCATGGGCGTGAACAGGCGCCACCACTGCCCCGCCGCCAGGCCCTCGGCCAGCGGCTGGAACAGCACCCGGTCGCTGCCGACCAGCTGGAAGTCCTGGAAGGTGAACCAGCGCAGGGTGTCCGGGTTGCCGCCGAGCAGGGTCAGGGCGGCGACCGCGAAGGTCACCAGCAGCACCGCGGCGGTCACCCTGCTGGCCCGCACCTGGGCCAGGAAACCTGGGCCGCGGCGCTGCGGTTGGGCCGCGGAAGCCAGCTCGGGGTCGCCCTGCGGGTAGCGCCGGTAGAGGTCGCGCACCTGCTCGGCGAGGCTTTCGTCCGGCACCCAGAGCACCTGTTCGCCGGCCTCCTCGCTGACCCGGAAGGGCAGGTTCAGGCGGTGCAGCAGGCCGACGAAACCGGCGAGGTCCGCCGCCAGGGGCAGGCGCATGGCCACTACCGCGCTCACTCATCCTCTCCCGGACGCTTCACGTCCACCCAGACGAACTTGTCGCGCTGCAGGCGCGTTTCCTGGTCCAGCCGGTAGGCCACCAGCTTGCCGTACATGACCGCGCTGTAGTCCAGGCAGGCCAGGTTCGGGCGGATCGGCGCCGGCGTGCCGCGGCGCCAGTAGTGGCCGACGAACAGCAACGGCTCGTCGGCGCCGTAGCTCAGCAGGCTGGACTTCTGCTCGGCGCTCAGGCGCTCGGCGGCCACCTCGTCGGGCAGCGCGTCGGGCTGGAAGACGATGTCGCCGTAGGTCTCCGGCTCGCGGTCCTCCTCCCAGAACTTGGTGCGGAAGAACGCGCGGGTGAAGCCGTCGCTGCCGGTCAGTGTCATGCCGTTGGGCAGGCGCATGTCGGTGCCGCGCAGCAGGCGGTTGCACACCTGGTAGGCGAAGCTGCCGTGCTCGGCGGAGGACTGCAGGAAGGCCTCGTCGATGCGCCCGTCGGGGAACTGCCGGCGCAGCGAATCGATCAGCTCGTTGTCCCAGCAGGCGTGGACCATGCGGAAGCGCCCGGCGTCGAGGAACAGCGGCAGGCGCCGGAACCAGCCGAGGAAGTCGCGCCAGTCGCCGGGGTGGCCCTCGAACTGGTCGAGGGTTTCCTGGATCAGCCGCGCGTGCCGCGGGGTGTGCTCACGCAGGTACTGGCGGCCGCTGCCCGGCGCCGCCGGGGTGGACCAGCCGAGCAGGTTGTACTCGTGGTTGCCCATGATGCACAGGGCCTCGCCGGCGGCGACCATGTCGTGCACCCGGTGCAGGGCCTCGCGGATGCGCGGGCCGCGGTCGACGATGTCGCCGAGGAACAGCGCCTGGCGCCGCGGGTGGCGCCAGACGCCGCCGTGCAACTGGTAGCCCAGCCGCTCCAGCAGGCGGTCGAGGGTGTGTGCGCAGCCGTGGACATCGCCGATCAGGTCGTAGCCACGGCCCGGGTCGAGTTCGCTCACTCGCTGCTCCCCAGCCGGCTGCCCCAGCCGAGCTTGGTCCGGCAGACCTCGTAGTAGTTGTGGTCGATCGGGTGGATCAGGCGCAGCTTCTGCGGCTTCTTGCTCACCGTGACCATGTCGCCCGGCGCGCAGGTGAAGTGGTTCTGCCCGTCGCAGGAGACCTGCGGGTAGATCTGCATGTTCGGCGACACCACTATCTTCAGCTCGCTGTTGCCGTCGACCACGATCGGCCGGCTCGACAGGGTGTGCGGGTACATCGGCACTATGACGATGGCGTCCAGCTTCGGATGCATGATCGGCCCGCCGGCGGACAGCGAGTAGGCGGTGGAGCCGGTGGGCGTGGCGACGATCAGGCCGTCGGCCTTCTGGCTGCAGACGAACTGGCCGTCGATGTGCAGCTCGAACTCGATCATCCGCGTCGACTTGCCGGGGTGCAGCACCACGTCGTTGAGCGCGTCGCCCTGGCCGATGGATTCGCCGTGGCGGCGCACCTGGGCGTCGAGCAGGAACCGGCTCTCGACGATGTACTGGCCGCCGAGCACCTCGTCCACCTTGGTTTCCAGCTCGTCCGGGCGGATGTCGGTGAGGAAGCCCAGGCTGCCGCGGTTGATGCCCAGCACCGGCACCTTGTGCCGGGCCAGCGCGCGCGCCGCGCCGAGCATGCTGCCGTCGCCGCCGACGACGACGACCAGGTCGCAGATCTCGCCCATGATCTTCCGCGAGCAGGTCTGCAGGCCGTGGCCGGGCAGCACTTCGGCGATGGTGTCCTCGAGGATCACGTGCAGGTGCCGCTCGGTCAGGAAGCGCTTCAGCCGGCGGATGGTTTCCAGCACCTGGGTGCTGCCGAGGCGGCCGATGATGCCGATGTTGCGAAAGGATTCCATGAGACTCCAGGCGGCGGGTGCGAGCGGGTAGTGCCCGGAATTATGGGGGAAACCCCCGAACAGCGGCAAACCCGCGCACCAGCGCGGGCGTTCGGCTAGGCTGCACGGATGAAGTCGACCGCCTACCTGCTCGCTGAGCTGCTAGCCGAACTGCGCCAACCCGCGGTACGCGACCTCGCCTGGACCCTGCTCGGCGAACCCCTGCTGGATGCTGGCGCCCTGCCCCTGCGTCATCCGCTGGCGGCGAGCCGCTGGCTGGCCGAGCCGGAGCTTCTGGGCGGCTGGCTGCGCGAACAGGAAAGGCACAGCGAAGCGCTGCAAGCCTGGCTGCAGCGTTCGCCGCAACAACGCCTGGGCCGCTACTACGAACGCCTCTGGCAGTTCGCCCTGCAGCAGGCACCGGACCTGCGCCTGCTCGGCGCCAACCTGGCGGTGCGCGACAACGGCCGCACCCTGGGCGAGCTGGACCTGCTGCTGGAGGACGACGACGGCCTGCACCACCTGGAGCTGGCCATCAAGCTCTACCTGGGCCCCAGCCGCGAAGGCCCGGAAGACTGGCTCGGCCCCGGCGCCGAAGACCGCCTGGCGAACAAGCTGCGCCACCTGCGCGAGCACCAGCTACCGCTCTCCTCCACTGCGCACGGCCGCGCCCTGATCGCCGGTTTCAGCAGCGCCCCGGTGCAAGCCGCGCTCTGGCTGGGCGGCTACCTGTTCTACCCCTGGCCCGGCGAGTGCGCGGCGCCGGAGGGCGCCAACCCCGAACACCTGAGCGGCTCCTGGCTGCACCGCAGTCACTGGCCGCTGTACCGCGCCCAGGGCACGGGGCGCTGGCAGCCGCTGCCACGCAGCGAATGGCTGGCTCCGGCGCGCAAGACCGCCGAGCAGAGCTGGGCGCCGGAGCGCTTCGACGCCTGGTTGGCGCAACTGCCGGCGGATGCTTTCCCGCAGTTGCTGGTGCGCCTGGAGGAACAACAGGGGGAATGGTGCGAGGCCGAACGGCTGTTCCTGGTCGGCGACCAGTGGCCGTGGGTGCATAACGGCTATTCCCACTGATGGCTGCCCGGAGCGGCGGGGTGGTTCCGTAGGATGGGTTGAGCGAAGCGATACCCATCGCCATGGCAGCATGGGTTTCGCAAGCTCAACCCATCCTACGAAGAGCATCTCGGCGCGGTCGGCAAGACAGTCGCGCCTACAACCGTGCCCTACGTGTTCGCCGTGGAGTACGGCCTACACCTGTAGGAGCGGGCCCTGCCCGCGATTCCGCGCGCAGGGCGCGCGAATGACGTGGGTGGGTCGTAAGCGGATCTTATCCGCGATCCGCGCCGATCTATCCAGCCGGCGCGAACGAATACCCTATGACAATCGCCCCAAACGCTCTTCCATCGCCCGCCTACCCTGCAGGCCGCCGCTGTGCACGGCGACCAGGCGGCTGCCGCGTGGTACCCGCCCGGCGCTTACCTCGTCGCGCAGGGCCAGCAGCAGCTTGCCGGTGTACAGCGGCTCCAGCGGCACGCCGGTTGCGGCCTCGAAGTCAGCCAGGAAGCGCACCAGCTCGGCATCCACCTTGCCGAAACCGCCGCGGCTAACGTCCAGCAGGCGATAACCGGCGTCTTCATGCCCCGCCTCGGCCAGCAGCCGCGGCAGCATGGCTTCCACGCCATGGCCAGGCGGCACGGCCAGGGCGCCGATCAGCGGGTGCATACCCTGCTCGCCCAGCACCAACCCAGCCAGGGTGGTGCCGGTACCGCAGGCAGCCCAGAGCTGGTCGTAGCCGTTCCAGCCGATGCCCGGCAATTGCTCAACCAACTGCTCCACCAACGGCGCGCACCCCAGCGCGCCGGGCAAACCGCCGCCGCCCTCGTCAACCGCCAGCAGGCGCGGGTAGCGTTCGCGCCAGGGCGCCCAGAAACCTTCGGCATGGCGCTCGCGGTAGCCGGCGTAGCCGAGCCAGTGCAGTTGCATGCCCCAGGCGCGCAGGTCGCGCACCGTGGGCGTGTCCTGCTCGTTTCCGCGCAGCAGGCCGACGGTGGCGAAGCCGAAGCGCTGGCCGGCGGCGGCCAGGGCGTGCAGGTGGTTGGAATGGGCGCCGCCCAGGCTGATCAGGCCTTCCAGGCCCTGTTCGGCGGCCTGGCGCAGGTAGGGCGCCAGCTTGAACCACTTGTTGCCGGACACCCGCTCGTCGACCAGGTCCAGGCGCAACAGCGCCAGCTCGACGCCAGCTTGTTCCAGCCAGTCGAGGCGCACCAGTTGCAACGGGGGAAGCGGGCGCCAGTCGGGGAATCGCAGGGCAGCCACCTAGCCCGCGGTCACGCCACGCAGGCCGCCGCTGGTCTTGTGCCGGGCGCAGCAGTTGCTGTCGCCGTCGACGAAGCGGCCCGGGGTATCCACCCGGTCGACCGGCAGCGCGCAACGTTCGCCGTTGGACAGGCGGCCGTCGCAGGTCGGCTGCTGGTAGTGGGCCAGCCACTGGCAATACTGGGCTTCGGAGACGAAGCATTTGGTGGCGGCGTAGGCCATGAGGTTTTCCTGGTAGCGCGGGATGTCCTGCAGCGGAATGGTCAGGTGCCCGGCGCCGGGATGATAGACCACGAAGATCACCCCGAGCGAGGTCAGCTTCTCCAGCAGCGCATCGCTCTGCGCCCGCGCCGCCTGGGCAGCCAGCTCGCGGCGCAGGGCCTCGTTGTCCTGCTGCAGCTGGCGGTCCAGTTCGTTGCGGTAGCTCAGTTCGGCATCGCGCAGCGCCAGCTGTTCCTTGTACTGGGCGATCACCGCCGCGACCTTCGCATCGGCCTCGCCCTCGAACTGCGTGCGCAGCTCTTCCAGTTCCACGCGCCCCTGCTGCTCGATGCTGCGCAGTTGCGCGGTCAGTTCCTCGCGGCCGCGCTGGAAGCCGTCCACCCGCTCATCCAGCTCGCGGCGCAGGCCGGCATTGATCTCTTCCTCGCGCTTGAGCCCCTCGCGCAGCGCGGCCAGTTCGGCCTGCAGCACCTTGACCTGTTCCTCGGCGCCCAGGCGCAGGCGCTGCAGCTCCTGCTCGTGCTGCTGGCTCAGGCTGGACAGGCGCGAGGCTTGCTGGCCGAGCAGCTCGGCGGTCTTCTGCCGGTGTTCTTCCAGCATCGCCTGGGCCAGCTTCTCGGCCTGCTCCTGCGGGTCCTGCGCCGGCGTCGCGTACCACTGGTGCTCGGCGGCCACCTTCAGGCGCTGCGGCTCGACGGCGACGGGCTCCTCCTCCACCAGCAGGCCGAGGTGGTTGCGCCGGATCGCGTCGCGCAGCATCACCAGGTGGTTGTTGCCCGTCACCAGGCTCGGGTCCCACAGGTGCATCTGGTGCCAGGACACCGGGCACTGGCTGCGGCAGGCCAGGCGGATCGGCCCGGCGCCCATGTCCGGGCCGCGCCCGGCGCGGTCGGCGAGCTGGCGCAGCGGCAGGTTCCAGCCGCGGTCGGCCTCGCCGTTCTCGTCGAAATCCAGGTAGAAGAACACCGCCGCCTTGACCTGCAGGCGCCCGTTGATCAGCACATAGGCCAGGCGCATCTGCTGGTCGGCGAACTCGTGCATCTGCACGACGTTGTCGAGCAGGGCCTCGAATTCGGGATAGAGCATCTGCTTGCAGATGCCTCGCTCATCGAAGAAGGCCACGGCCTCGACCATCTGAGGCTTTTTCTGCAGGCTCATGACGGGACCTCTGGACTGTCGCGAACAGGGTTGGGCCCGCACAGGGGCCGGCAGCCGGGCTTCGAACGCACCGCTGCCGGGGCAAGTCTAGGGGAAATAGTGACGCAGGCGATGTGACTGGGTTGGCAGTCACTCGGCTGGCTGTAAGAAGGCGACGTACGACAGACAGAAAACTGTGACGGGCTCCGCCCTTTGCCGCCCGGACGGCGCATCCGGGCGGCAAAGGCCAGGGATCAGAGTTCGGCGGCCAGGCGCGAGCCCTGGTTGATGGCGCGCTTGGCATCCAGTTCGGCGGCCACGTCGGCGCCGCCGATCAGGTGCACCTTCTGCCCGGCGGCGACCAGGCCGTCGTGCAGCTCGCGCAGCGGCTCCTGGCCGGCGCAGACGATCACGGTATCCACCGGCAGCACCTGCGGCTCGCCCTCGGCGATACGGATATGCAGCCCGGCGTCGTCGACCTTGAGGTACTCCACGCTGTTGAGCATCTGCACCCGCTTGTTCTTCAGCCCGGTGCGGTGGATCCAGCCGGTGGTCTTGCCCAGGCCGTCGCCGACCTTGGACTTCTTGCGCTGCAGCAGGAACACCTGGCGCGCCGCGGCATGCGGGTGCGGCTGGATGCCGGCGACGCCGCCGCGGGCCTCCAGGTTCTCGTCGATGCCCCACTCCTTCCAGAAGGCATGGCGATCCAGGCTGGTGGACTCGCCGTCGTGGGTGACGTACTCGGAGACGTCGAAGCCGATGCCGCCGGCGCCGATCACCGCCACTTTCTGCCCCACCGGCTTGCGCTCGAGGATGGCGTCCAGGTAGCTGATCACCTTCGGGCTGTCGATGCCGGGGATGGCCGGGGTGCGCGGGACGATGCCGGTGGCCAGGAGGATCTCGTCGAAGCCGCCCTTGGCCAGGTCGTCGACCGACACGCGAGTGTTCAGGCGCAGGTCGACGCCGGTGGTCTCCAGCTTGCGCTTGAAGTAACGCAGGGTCTCGTAGAACTCTTCCTTGCCCGGCACGCGTTTGGCCACGTTGAACTGTCCGCCGATCTCGCCGGCGGCGTCGAACAGCGTCACCTGGTGGCCACGCTCGGCGGCCACGGTGGCGGCGGCCAGGCCGGCCGGGCCGGCGCCCACCACGGCGATCTTCTTCACGTGGGTGGTGGGGATGTAGTTCAGCTCGGTCTCGTGGCAGGCGCGCGGGTTGACCAGGCAACTGGTCAGCTTGCCGCCGAAGGTATGGTCCAGGCAGGCCTGGTTGCAGCCGATGCAGGTGTTGATCTCGTCCGCGCGGCCTTTGGCGGCCTTGTTGACGAAGTCCGGGTCGGCGAGGAACGGCCGGGCCATGGAGACCATGTCGGCGTCGCCCTCGGCCAGCACCTGCTCGGCCACTTCCGGGGTGTTGATGCGGTTGGTGGTGACCAGCGGGATGCCCACCTCGCCGCGCAGCTTGGCGGTGACCTTGGTGAAGGCCGCGCGCGGCACCTTGGTGGCGATGGTCGGGATGCGCGCCTCGTGCCAGCCGATGCCGGTGTTGATCAGGGTGGCGCCGGCCTGCTCGATGGCCTTGGCCAGCAGGACGATCTCGTCCCAGGTGCTGCCGCCTTCCACCAGGTCGAGCATCGACAGGCGGTAGATGATGATGAAGTTCGGCCCCACCGCCTCGCGCACGCGGCGGACGATCTCCACCGGCAGGCGCATGCGGTTCTCGTAGCTGCCGCCCCAGCGGTCGGTGCGCTGGTTGGTGTGGGCGACCAGGAACTGGTTGATGAAGTAGCCTTCCGATCCCATGATCTCGACGCCGTCGTAGCCGGCCTGCTGGGCCAGGGCCGAGCAGGTGACGAAGTCCTGGATCTGCTTCTGGATGCCCTCCTCGTCCAGCTCGCGCGGCTTGAACGGGTTGATCGGCGCCTGGATGGCGCTAGGCGCCACGGATTTCGGGCTGTAGGCGTAGCGCCCGGCGTGGAGGATCTGCATGCAGATCTTGCCGCCAGCCTCGTGCACCGCCTGGGTGACGACCTTGTGTTTCTCGGCTTCCTCGGCGGTGGTCAGCTTGGCCGCTCCGGCGTACACGCCGCCTTCCTCGTTCGGGCCGATGCCGCCGGTGACCATCAGGCCGACGCCGCCGCGGGCGCGCTCGGCGAAATAGGCGGCCATGCGTTCGAAGCCGTTGGGCTTCTCTTCCAGGCCGGTGTGCATCGAGCCCATCAGGGTGCGGTTGCGCAGGGTGGTGAAGCCCAGGTCCAGGGGCGCGAGCAGGTGCGGGTAGCGGGCGGCGGTCATGATTCCTCCACATCGGGCATGGTGCCGGGGCCTCGGACGGGCCACGGTCGGTATGGGGCAGACTCTAAGCAGCGCCCCGGGCGCGCTCAATGACCGGAAATGACAACTTACTGATCGAAGATGACAGCACGGCTTGGCAAGCCGGCGCCGCTCCCCTACCCTGACGGCCAGTCCCGGAGCCCCGCATGCGCAAGCTGACATTCCTCATCCTGGTCACCCTCTTCGCCGCCTACGCCGGCTGGGCCGAGCGCCGCCCGGTGGGCCACTACCTGTCCGACCTGCGCAGCCAGGTGGTGCTCAACCAGGGCGCGCCTTCCGCACGCGGCAACCTGCTGGGCGTGCAGCCCGAGCTCTACGCCCCCGACTACCAGAACGTCGAGCGCCTGCGCCTGAAGCTTGCGGCCTACCTGGAGAAGGCCCGCAGCGAGGGCCTGCTCGGCCCGCGCACGGTGGTGGTGTTCCCCGAGCACATTGGCACCTGGCTGGTGGCCGCCGGCGAGAAGCCCGAGGTCTACCAGGCCCGGCACCTGGCCGAGGCCATGCAGTGGATGGCCGTCAGCAACCCGGTGAAGCTGGCCCGCGGCTGGCTCATCGCCAAAGGCCGCGACCGCTTCACCGACGCCCTGTTCCGCATGAAGGCGGTGGACATGGCCCACGACTACCAGACGCTGTTCGGCGGCCTGGCCCGGCAGTTCGGCGTCACCCTGGTGGCCGGCTCCATCGTCCTGCCCAACCCCAAGGTGGAGGACGGCGTGCTGGTCACCGGCAACGGCAGCCTGTACAACGCCAGCCTGGTGTTCGGCAGCGACGGCAGGCCGCTGGGCCAGCCGCAGCGCAAGGTCTTCCCCATCGACGACGAGAAGCCCTTCATCCGCGCCGGCCACAGCGACAACCTGCAGGTGCTGGACACGCCGGCCGGGCGCCTGGGCGTGCTGATCTGCGCCGACAGCTGGTACCCGATCAACTACGCGGTGCTGGCCTCGGAAAAGGTCGAGCTGCTGGCGGTGCCCGCCTTCCTCACCGGCAACGGCCAGTGGCAGCAGCCCTGGCGCGGCTACAAGGGCGCGCGCACGCCTTCCGACGTGCAGCTCAAGCCCGGCGAGCTGAGCGAAGGCCAGGCCTGGCAGCAACTGGCCCTCGGCGGGCGCCTGGCCGCCAGCGGCGCCCAGGCCGGCATCGCGGTGTTCCTCCGCGGGCAGCTGTGGGATCTGGGCAGCTCCGGCCCCGGCCTGGTGGTCGACCGTGGCGGCCAGCGGCTCGCCGAAGACGGCCCGGGCGCACGCCTGATCAACCTCTGGCTGTGACCATGAAGCAACCGGGCATGCGACTGGGCGACCTCTCCATAGGCTTCGTCCACGGCCTGGCCGACGCCCTGGAAGACCGCGGCGTGCCGGCGCAGCCGCTGCTGCTGCAGTACGGGCTGGACGCAGCGCGCTTCGCCGAGCCCGGCGGGCGCCTGTCGATCCCGCGCTACATGCGCCTGGGCCACGCGGCCATCCAGCTCAGCGGCGACCCCGCCCTGGGCCTGCGCATGGGCCAGTTCAGCCGTATCCAGCAGCTCGGCCTGCCCGGCGTCACAGCCGCCCTAGCCCCCGACCTGCGCGCCGCCAGCCGCGCGCTGATCCGCTTCGAACCGCTCTACGCGCAGAATTACCGCGGCCGCTCCAGCCTGGCCGAGGACGCCGGCGGCGCCTGGCTGAGCTTCTATTCCATCAGCCCGTACAATGCCTACAACCGCTTCGTGGTGGATTCGGTGCTGGCCGGCTGGCTCAGCTACCTGGCGCGCATCGCCGGGCAGCCGCTGCGCCCGCTCCGGGTGGAGATCGAGTACCCGGCGCCGGACTATGCGGCCCGCTACGAGGAATTCTTCGGCTGCCCGGTGGAGTTCGCCGCCGGCGCCAACCGCCTGCGCCTGGACCAGGCCAGCCTGGCCCTGGGCAACCGCGAGCACTGCCCCAGCACCTGGCGGCAGATGCAGGAAATCTGCGAGAAGGAACTGGAGCTGCGCACCCGCACGCGCACCCTGCGCGAACGCGTGGTGCAACTGCTGGGGCCGCTGCTCAACGGCCGCGAGCCGGACCTGGAAGAGGTCGCCGCGCGCCTCAAGCTGCCGACCTGGACGCTGCGCCGCAAGCTGGCCGAGGAAGGCACGCAGTTCCGCAGCATCCTCAACGAGACGCGCCGCGATCTGGCGATGATCTACATCCGCGACACCGACCTGGCCTTCGGCGAGATCGCCTACCTGCTCGGCTTCGCCTCGGCCGAAGCCTTCCAGCGCGCCTTCAAGCGCTGGAGCGGCCAGCCGCCGGGGGAATACCGCCGCGCGCAGCGGCAGGCCGGCTGATCACATCTCAGTGGCGTCGTCCGCCGGCTCCGGCGAATCGCACTCGGCGCGGTGCTCTTCGAGCAGTTCTTCCTGGTAGTCGTCCATGGCTGCCTCCCATCGCGTTCGACAAGGTCATGGATGCAGCCTAGCCGGCGCGGATGAAGCGCACATGACCGAGGACTTTTCCCGACGCAATGAAAAAGCCCCCAGGCATGGCTGCCTGAGGGCTTGGAAAATGGCGCAGCGGACGGGACTCGAACCCGCGACCCCCGGCGTGACAGGCCGGTATTCTAACCGACTGAACTACCGCTGCGCATCGGCTGGACTTGCGTCCAAGGATATTACGGCCTTCCATCCTGCCTGTCGCTACGGAGCCTTGACTCTACGTGGCGGCGAGTTCGGGGTGATGAACTCCAGGAGGGGGAAGATGGCGCAGCGGACGGGACTCGAACCCGCGACCCCCGGCGTGACAGGCCGGTATTCTAACCGACTGAACTACCGCTGCGCGTAACTTGCGAGATGGTGGGTGATGACGGGATCGAACCGCCGACCCTCTGCTTGTAAGGCAGATGCTCTCCCAGCTGAGCTAATCACCCTTCGTCTCGAAGTGGGGCGCATTCTACCGGCGGCATTTCCTAAGTCAATGCCCTGGTTGGATTTTTTTTGAAATTTCGTGCTTTGGGGGAACGCGGGAAGCCAGTTGCCTTTGGGGTTGGGCGTAGCGCGCCGCTGCGAGCATCCGCTTTCCGGGCGCTTCGAGCCCGACCGCGACGCCGGGCATAAGCTCTGTGAACGGCGGATAACCGCGAACGGTTATTCGCCCTACGCCAGGCTCGACCTTGGCGTAGGGCGCATAACACCTACGGCGTTATCCGCCGTTTGACCTCGATCCCAGGCGCGCTTCGGGGACGGTCACGAAGCACTGCTTTCCGGGCGCTTCGAGCCCGACCGCGACGCCGGGCATGAGCCTGGTGTAACGGCGGATAACCGCGAACGGTTATGCGCCCTACGCCAGGCTCGACCTTGGCGTAGGGCGCATAACGCCTACGGCGTTATCCGCCGTTTGACCTCGATCCCAGGCGCGCTTCGGGGTCGGTCACGGAGCCCCCGACCTCAGTCGAGATAGATCATCTTGCGCGTCATGCCGCCGTCGACGACGAACTCCTGGCCGGTGACGAAGCCGGCGTTGTCGCCCAGCAGCCAGGCCACCAGCGCGGCGACGTCTTCCACCGTGCCGACGCGGCCAACCGGGTGCTGGTCGTGGTCCAGCTCGGTGAGCGGCGCCGCCCGGCGCTCGCGGGGGTCGCGGGCGTCGATCCAGCCGGGGCTGACCGCGTTGACGCGGATTTCCGGGCCCAGGCTCATGGCCAGCGCGTGGGTCAGGGCGAGGATGCCGCCCTTGCTCGCCGCGTAGGCTTCGGAGCTGCGCTCGGACTGGTGCGCGCGGGTCGAGGCGATGTTGACGATGCTGCCCTGGTGCGCCCGCAGGTAGGGCGCGCAGTGCTTGGCCAGCAGCATCGGGCCGCTGAGGTTCACCGCCAGGGTGCGGTTCCACTCGTTGAGCGTCAGGCTCTCCAGCGACGTGACGCCCGGGCGGGCGATGGCCGCGTTGCACACCACCGCGTCGAGGCGGCCGAACTGCCCGAGCACCTCGGCCACGGTCTGCGCCACCTGGCTTTCCTGGGATACGTCCAGGGCGATGAACCAGGCCTTGTCGCCCAGCGCCTCGGCGACCTTGGCGCCGCGCTCGCGGTCCTGGTCGACCAGCACCACCTGCCAGCCCTCGGCGATCAGCCAGGCGCTGATCCCCAGGCCGATGCCCCGCGCCGCGCCGGTGACCAGCGCGACCTTGCCGTTGCCGATGATCGCTGCCAGGTCGCTCACAGTGCCGCCAGGCCTCGTGCCAGGTCCTTCTTGATGTCGTCGACGTCCTCCAGGCCCACCGCGACGCGGATCAGGTTGTCGCGGATGCCGGCGTTCTCGCGCTCCTGCGGCGACAGGCGGCCGTGGGAGGTGGTCGCCGGGTGGGCGATGGTGGTCTTGGTGTCACCCAGGTTGGTGGTGATGGAGATCATCCGGGTGGCGTCGATGAAGCGCCAGGCCGCGGCCTTGTCGCCCTTCACCTCGAAGCTGACCACCGCGCCGAAGCCCTTCTGCTGTCGCTTGGCCAGCTCGTGCTGCGGGTGGCTGGCCAGGCCGGCGTAGTAGACGCGCTCGATGCCCGGCTGCTGTTCCAGCCACTCGGCCACGTCCTGGGCCGCGGCGCAATGCGCCTGCATGCGCACGCGCAGGGTTTCCAGGCCCTTGAGGAAAATCCAGGCGTTGAACGGGCTCAGTGTCGGGCCGGCGGTGCGCAGGAAACCGACCACGCCCTCCATCAGCTTGCGGCTGCCGGCGACCACGCCGCCCATGCTGCGGCCCTGGCCGTCGATGTACTTGGTCGCCGAGTGGATCACCACGTCCGCGCCGAGTTTCAGCGGTTGCTGCAGCGCCGGGGTGCAGAAGCAGTTGTCCACCGCCAGCAGCGCGCCGTGGGCGTGGGCGATCTCGGCCAGGGCGGCGATGTCCACCAGCTCGGCCAGGGGGTTGGACGGCGACTCGACGAACAGCAGCTTGGTGTTCGGCTTGATCGCCGCTTCCCAGGCCTTGAGGTCGCTCAGCGGCGGGTAGTCCACCTGCACGCCGAAGCGCTTGAAGTACTTCTCGAACAGGCTGATGGTCGAGCCGAACACGCTGCGCGAGACCAGCACGTGGTCGCCGGCGCTGCAGTGGGTCATCACCAGCGAGAGGATGGCCGACATGCCGGTGGAAGTGGCCACCGCCTGCTCGGCGCCTTCCAGGGCGGCGATGCGCTCCTCGAAGGTGCGCACCGTCGGGTTGGTGTAGCGCGAGTAGACGTTGCCCGGCACCTCGCCGGCGAAGCGCGCGGCGGCGTCGGCGGCGCTGCGGAACACGTAGCTGGAGGTAGGGAACAGCGCTTCGCCGTGCTCCGCCTCCGGGGTGCGTTGCTGCCCGGCGCGTACCGCCAGGGTGTCGAAGGCGGCGCCTTCCAGGTCACTGTCCAGGCGACCGGCTTCCCATTCCTGTGCCATCCCCTGCTCTCCTTCAGTCGTTGTACAGATCGATGATGGCGCTGACCGCGTTGGCCTTGGCCTTGGTCGCGTCGTTGCGCGCCTGCTCGATCCGGTTCAGATAGGCTTCGTTGACGTCGCCGGTCACGTACTGGCCGTCGAAGACCGCGCAGTCGAAGTGCTCGATCTTGATCTTGCCGCCGCCGACCGCGTCGATCAGGTCCGACAGGTCCTGGTAGACCAGCCAGTCGGCGCCGAGCAGTTCGCACACCTCTTCGGTGCTGCGGTCATGGGCGATCAGTTCGTGGGCGCTCGGCATGTCGATGCCGTAGACGTTGGGGTAGCGCACGGCTGGGGCTGCGGAGCAGAAGTAGACCTTCTTCGCCCCGGCCTCGCGGGCCATCTGGATGATCTGCTTGCTGGTGGTGCCGCGGACGATGGAGTCGTCCACCAGCATCACGTTCTTGCCGCGGAATTCCAGCTCGATGGCGTTGAGCTTCTGGCGCACCGACTTCTTGCGCGCGGCCTGGCCGGGCATGATGAAGGTACGGCCGATGTAGCGGTTCTTCACGAAGCCTTCGCGGAACTTCACGCCCAGGCGGTTGGCCAGCTCCAGGGCGGAGGTGCGGCTGGTGTCGGGGATCGGGATGACCACGTCGATGTCGTGCTCCGGGCGCTCGCGGAGGATCTTCTCGGCCAGCTTCTCGCCCATGCGCAGGCGCGCCTTGTACACCGAGATGCCATCCATCAGCGAGTCCGGGCGGGCCAGGTAGACGTGCTCGAAGATGCACGGCGAGTATTTCGGGTTGGCCGCGCACTGGCGGGTGAACAGCTTGCCTTCCTCGGTGATGTACACCGCTTCGCCCGGCGCCAGGTCGCGGATCAGGGTGAAGCCGAGGACGTCCAGGGCCACGCTTTCCGAGGCGATCATGTATTCCACGCCGTTCTCGGTGTGGCGCTGGCCGAAGACGATCGGGCGGATCGCGTTGGGGTCGCGGAAGCCGACGATGCCGTAGCCGGTGATCATCGCCACCACGGCGTAGCCGCCGACGCAGCGGGCGTGCACGCCGGCCACCGCGGCGAAGACGTCCTCCTCGGTGGGCTGCAGCTTGTTGCGCACCGCCAGCTCATGGGCGAAGACGTTGAGCAGCACTTCCGAGTCGGAGTTGGTGTTGACGTGGCGCAGGTCGGATTCGTAGATCTCCTTGGCCAGCTGCTCGACGTTGGTCAGGTTGCCGTTGTGCGCCAGGGTGATGCCGTAGGGCGAGTTGACGTAGAACGGCTGGGCCTCGGCGGAGCTGGAGCTGCCGGCGGTCGGATAGCGCACGTGGCCGATGCCGACCTTGCCCACCAGGCGCTGCATGTGGCGCTGCTGGAAGACGTCACGGACCAGGCCGTTGTCCTTGCGCAGGTAGAGCCTGTCGTCCTGACAGGTGACGATGCCGGCAGCGTCCTGGCCGCGATGCTGGAGAACGGTGAGCGCGTCATACAACGCCTGATTGACGTTCGACTTGCCCACGATACCGACGATGCCACACATGCGACGCAACCCCTAGTTGGTTTACAGGCTAAAAAATTCCGTTCCCGCCGCCCCACCCGGGCCGGCGTCGGGCGGCGCACTGCGCCACCCTGGCCCAGCCGTCACTGGCTGGGCAGCATACTCCCCATCCCGACCGGCGGTGCCAGCTGGCCACTGGCGAACCAGTGCCCGGCCAGGTTGAGGACGATGTTCTTCGACCAGTCGGCGACCAGCAGGAAGTGCGGCAGCAGCACCGACTGCTGCCACCACGGGTCCTGTTGCACCGGCGCCAGGCTCAGCAGGCCGACCAGCAGCACCACCAGCAGCACGCCGCGGGCGCCGCCGAAGGCCATGCCGAGCACGCGGTCGGTGCCGGACATGCCGGTCACCCGGACCAGTTCGCTGATGAGGAAATTGACCAGCGCCCCCAGCAGCAGGGTGACGACGAAAAGCAGCGCGCAGGCGGCGATGACGCGGCCGGAGGGCAGTTGGATGTAAGGCGCGAGACGTTCGGCCAGCGCGCCGCCGAACATCCAGGCGACCGCACCCGCGACAATCCAGGTGAGCAGGGACAGGGCTTCCTTGACGAAGCCGCGGCTCAGACTGATCAGGCTGGAAATGACGATGATGCCGATCATCGTCCAATCGACCCAGGTAAATGCCACGTTGCGGCCCAGAAACGAAAAAGGCCCCGCATTTTAGCAGAGCCCCGGGGTTTAGCGGAGCCCCCGATGCATCGGGAGCCGCTCGCCGGTGTCAGCCGCGTTCGGGCTGGAAGCGCACCACGAAGCCGTTGAGCTTCTGCTGCTTACTCAGCTGCGCCTTCAGGCGGTCGGCCTCGGCGCGCTCGATCACCGGCCCGACGAACACCCGGTTCATCCCGTCGAAGCTGCGCACGTAGGCGTTGTAGCCCTGGCTGCGGAGGCTCTTCTGCAGTTCCTCGGCGCGAGCGCGGTTGGACAGGCTGGCCAGTTGCACCGACCAGCTCACCGCCAGCTTGTCGGCATCCAGGCGCTGGGCCGGCGCGGCGGGCGCGGCGGCCTGGGCCGGCGGCGTGGCCGGTTGCTGGGCAGGGCGCAGCGCCGGGGCGGCGGGCTGCTGGGCCGGCGTTTGCGGCAGGCTGGCGATGGGCGTGGAAGGCGCGGTGGTCGGCGCGGGACTGGGCACCGGCGCCTGGACCTGGGGCTGAGCGTCGGGGGCCTGCGGCGCTTCGGCCACCGGGGCCTGGGGTTCGGGCACCGGCGTCGGCTGCACTTCCACCGCAGGCATGGCCGGCGTCTTCGGCATCGCCGGGGCGTCGACCGTCACCTGGCGCACCTCGTCCTGGCGGCTGAACAGCATCGGCAGGAAGATCACCGCCAGCGCCAGCAACACCAGCGCACCGACGATCCGCTGCTTGAGCCCCTTATCCAGCAAAGCCATTGCCACTCCCCCGTTTCTTGACCGCTTGTCAGTCCTGGTTGCCGTCCAGCCAGCTCAGGGCATCCGCCACGCTGTAGAAGGAGCCGAACACCAGGATCTCATCGTCCGCCGACGCCTGCGCGCACTGTGCTTCGAGCGCCGCGGCGATGTCGTCATGCACGCTGGCCTGCGCGCCGCGCGCAAGCAAGGCTGCCGCCAGCTCGCCGGCCGGGCGCGAGCGCGGCGTGGGCAAGGGGGCGACCGCCCAATCCTGCACCAAGCCGAGCAAGGGTTCCAGCACCCCGTCCAGATCCTTGTCCGAAAGCAGGCCGAAAACCGCCAGGCGCCGGCCCTGCGGCGGCCGCGCGGCAAGGCGGCGGGCCAGGTAGTCGGCGGCATGGGGGTTGTGCCCGACGTCCAGCAGCAGGTGGCGCGACTGCCCCTGCCAGGTCGCCACGCGGCGGTCCAGGCGGCCGCTCACGCGGGTCCGCAGCAGGGCCGTGAGCAGGCGCTCGGGCTGCCACGGCAGGCCCAGCAGCGCATAGACCTGCAGCGCCAGGGCGGCATTCTCCATGGGCAGGTCGAGCAGGCTCAGGTGGTGCAGGCGCAGCGGGGTGCCGTCGGCGCCACGGCCGTGCCAGTGCCAGTCGTGCTCGCCGATGGCCAGGTCGAAGTCGCGGCCGCGCAGCAGCAGCGGCGCACCCAGGGCGCGGGCCTGGTCCAGCAGCGGCTGCGGCGGTTCCAGGTCGCCGCACACGGCCGGCTTGCCGGCGCGGAAGATGCCGGCCTTCTCGAAGGCCACGCTGTCGCGGTTGTCGCCCAGCCATTCGGCATGGTCGAGGCCGATGCTGGTGACCACGGCGACGTCGGCGTCCACCAGGTTCACCGCGTCCAGCCGGCCGCCAAGGCCGACTTCCAGCACAACCGCATCGAGACCGGCGCGCTCGAACAGCCAGAAGGCCGCCAGGGTGCCCATCTCGAAATAGGTCAGGGAGATTTCGCCGCGCGCCGCCTCGACCGCGGCGAAGGCTTCGCAGAGCGCTTCATCGCTGGCCTCGCGGCCCTGAATGAGCACGCGCTCGTTGTAGCGCAGCAGGTGCGGCGAGGCGTACACGCCGACCTTCAGGCCCTGCTCGCCGAGCAACTCGGCGAGGAAGGCGCAGGTGGAGCCCTTGCCGTTGGTGCCGGTGACGGTCACCACGCGCGGCGCCGGGCGCCCCAGGCCGAGGCGGACGGCCACCTCGCGGGAGCGCTCCAGGCCCATGTCGATGGCCGAGGGATGCAGCTGTTCGAGGTAGCCGAGCCAGTCGGCCAGGGAACGCTGGCTCATCCTGCGAGGGCGGTGCTGGGGGTGTTGGTGAACTTGGCCAGCAGCTTGGCCAGGCGGTCGCGCATTTCCGCGCGGTGCACGATCATGTCGATGGCGCCGTGTTCGAGGAGGAACTCGCTGCGCTGGAAGCCTTCGGGCAGCTTCTCGCGCACGGTCTGCTCGATCACCCGCGGGCCGGCGAAGCCGACCAGGGCCTTGGGCTCGCCGACGATTACGTCGCCGAGCATGGCGAGGCTTGCGGAAACGCCGCCGTAGACCGGGTCGGTCAGCACGGAAATGAACGGGATGCCTTCCTCGCGCAGGCGCGCCAGGGCGGCGGAGGTCTTGGCCATCTGCATCAGCGAGATCAGCGCTTCCTGCATGCGCGCGCCGCCGGAGGCGGAGAAGCAGATCATCGGGCAGCGGTGCTCCAGGGCGTAGTTGGCGGCGCGCACGAAGCGCTCACCGACGATGGAGCCCATGGAACCGCCCATGAACGAGAACTCGAAGGCCGCGGCCACGACGGGCAGGCCCTGCAGCTTGCCGCTCATGGCGATCAGCGCGTCCTTCTCGCCGGTGTCCTTCTGCGCGGCGGCCAGGCGGTCCTTGTACTTCTTGGTGTCGCGGAACTTCAGGCGATCCACCGGCTCCAGCTCGGCGCCCAGCTCCTCGCGGCCTTCCTCGTCGAGGAAGATGTCCAGGCGGGTGCGCGCGCCAATGCGCATGTGGTGGTCGCACTTGGGGCAGACGTCCAGGGTCTTTTCCAGCTCCGGCCGATACAGCACGGCGTCGCAGGACGGGCACTTGTGCCAAAGGCCTTCCGGTACCGAGCTCTTCTTCGCCTCGGAACGCATGATGGAAGGGATCAGCTTGTCTACCAGCCAGTTGCTCATGCTCTGTTCTCCAATGCGGGGACAGTGCGCTCAGCGGCCCGAAGCCTTGCGCCTGCCCGTGAGCAGAAAAAATCACCATCGGCGCCGTGGCTCGGCCACGGCCCCTCGAAATCGCGGCGCGCCCTGGGCGGCGCCTTCGCCAGGCCGACACGGGGTCGGCGCTGGCATGACAAAACGTCAACAGCTCCTAATGACGGTGGCAGACCGCCTGCCGTCACATGCACCTCACCGGGAATCCGCCTCGCGGCAGCGGCGGATGAAGGCGCGGATCTTCTCGGCGTCCTTGATTCCCTTGCTCGCCTCCACCCCGCCGCTGACGTCCACGGCATAGGGGCGCACCTGGCGGATCGCCGCGGCGACGTTGTCGGCGTTCAGGCCGCCGGCCAGCACCAGCGGGCGCGGCAGGGCTTCGGGAATCAGGGACCAGTCGAAGGCCGCGCCGGTTCCACCGGGAACGCCCTCGACGTAGGTGTCCAGCAGGATGCCGGCGGCGCCGGGATAAAGCGCGGCCTGAGCGGCGATGTCGTCGCCGGCCTTCACCCGCAGCGCCTTCAGGTACGGCTTGTGGTAGCCCTCGCAGTCCGCGGCGCGCTCGTCGCCGTGGAACTGCAGCATGTCCAGCGGCACCGCATCAAGGATTTCCCCCAGCTCGCAGCGGCTGGCATTGACGAACAGGCCCACGCTGGTGACGAAGGGCGGCAGCGCCGCGACTATGGCGCGCGCCTGCTGCACGCTGACCGCGCGCGGGCTCCTGGCGTAGAACACCATGCCGATGCCGTCGGCGCCCGCCTCGGCGGCGGCCAGGGCGTCCTCGACACGGGTAATGCCACAGATTTTGATGCGAACGGCGGACAAGATGCGGCGACCTTCCTTCAAAGCAATCCGTCGATGGTAGCAAATGCCCCGGACAGCGTCAGCCGAGCGTATCGGGCAAAGATGAAAGGAAATGTGGCCCCAGGTAGCGCTGCGGCAGCTCGAAGGCTTCCGGGTATTCCACCCGCACCAGGTAGAGCCCGAAGGGGTGCGCGGTCACGCCGCCGGCGCGGCGGTCGCGCGCCGCCAGCACCTCGTCGACCCATTCCGGCTCCCGCTCGCCCGCCCCGACCGTCATCAACACCCCGGCGAAGTTGCGCACCATGTGGTGGAGGAAGGCGTTGGCGCGCACGTCCAGCACGATGAAGCGGCCATGCTCCAACACCTGCAGGTGGTGCACCGTCTTGATCGGCGACTTGGCCTGGCACTGCACGGCGCGGAACGAGGTGAAGTCATGGGTGCCGACCAGCTTCTGCGCCGCCGCGCGCATGCGCTCGACGTCCAGCGGCCGGTGGTTCCAGGTGACCTCCTCGGCCATGTGCGCGGGGCGGATCGGATCGTTGTAGATGACGTAGCGGTAACGCCGCGCCACGGCCGAGAAGCGCGCATGGAAGTCAGCCGGCATGACCTTGGCCCAGGTCACGCTGATATCCGCCGGCAGGTTGGCATTGCTGCCCATCACCCAGGCCTTCAGCGGGCGCTTGACGCGGGTGTCGAAGTGCACCACCTGACCACTGCCGTGCACCGAGGCGTCGGTGCGGCCGGCACACATGACGCTCACCGGCTCGGCGGCCACCTTGGACAGGGCGCGCTCCAGTGCTCCCTGCACCGACGGCACGCCGTCCTCCTGGCGCTGCCAGCCGCGGTAGCGCGCGCCCTTGTATTCGACGCCCAGGGCGATCCTGGTGACGTCAGCGGTGGCGACCTCGCCCACCGCGCTCTCGAACTCGTTCAACTGCTCAGGCCATCCCGAAAAGGCAATTCAGCGGGCTATTCTGCCTGGATTGCCGCGCCCGGGCGATGCGCCGCGATCGGCGCGGCGCCGCCAGGCGCGCAATGTCCGCGCCCTGAAACGACGATGGCAGCCCGAAGGCTGCCATCGCTTTACCTGCGACCTGCTCAGGACAGGCGTTCGAGCAGTTCGCGGGCTTCCTGCTGCTGCTGGTCGCTGCCTTCGCTGATGACCTCGTCGAGGATGTCGCGCGCGCCCTCGGCGTCGCCCATGTCGATGTAGGCACGGGCCAGGTCGAGCTTGGTCGCGGCCTCGTCGGCGCCGGAGAGGAAGTCGAACTCGTCGTCCATGTTGCCCTCGTCCAGCGCGGAGTCCAGCGACGGCTCGATCTCGGGCTCCAGCGCCGCCGCCGGGCTGGCCGGCTGCTCGAGGTCGCTGGCGAGCTTGTCCAGCTCGGCGCTGACCTGGTCCAGCTGGGCCGCGAAGCTGTCGTCGGCCGGCAGCTCCTGGGGAGCCTCTTCGGGCAGCGACAGGTCGAAGTCGTCCGCCAGGCCCTCGACCGGCTTGGCCGCGGGCTCGCTCTCGGCGCCCAGGTCGAAGCTGAAGTCGTCGTCGGCGCTCGCGGCGAGCCCGGCGCCCTCCTCGCCCAGGTCGAAGAGGAAGTCCTCGTCCTTGGCCGCGGGGGCCGCCGGCTCGTCCGGCAGGTCCAGGGTGAAATCGTCCAGCGCGTCGCTGGCCGTGGGCGCCGCGGGGGCGGCCTTGGCCAGATCGTCTTCCAGGTCGAGGTCGAAGGCGAAGTCGTCGTCCGTCTTCGCCGATTGGGCCGGCTGGGCCACCGCGGCGGGCTCGTCCAGGCGCAGGTCGTCTTCGAGGTCGAAGTCTTCCAGCGACAGTTCGTCGGCCTTGGCTTGCGGCTCGGCTGCGGCGTGCGGCACCTCGTCGTCGAGCTGCAGGTCGTCCAGGCCCAGGTCGAAGGCGTCGTCCAGGTCGCCGGCGGCCTGTGCGACCGGTTCGCCGGCGGGCGCAGCGCCGTCGTGGGTCAGGTCGAGGTCATCGAGGCTGAAGTGATCCAGCTCGTCGCTGCTGGCTGCGGCCGCGGCCAGGCCGCCGGCCACGGCAGCCGCCGCGACCATGCCCGGGTAGCGCGACTTCAGCTGCTCCACCTGCGGTTCGGCGCCGCCCAGTTCGCGCAGTTCGTTTTCCTGGCGGGCGAAGCCTTCGCGGTCGCCGATCTCGGCCAGGACCTCCATCAGCTTCAGGCGCAGGTCGGCGCGCTGCGGTTCGTCGTAGATGGCGCCCTGCAGCAGCTCGGCGGCCTGGTTGAAGCGGCCGTAGGCGATGTAGATGTCGGCCTCGCCCAGCGGATCGCTGGTCTGCGCGGCGACCTTTTCACCGGCGGCCGGCGCGCTTGCCGGGGCTGCGTCCTCGTCTTCCAGGCTCAGGCTGTCGAATTCGCCGGCAGCCAGTTCCAGCGGCTCGTCCGTTCCGCTCGGGCCGGCCGCGGCGGGCTCGACCTTGGCGGCCTCGGCCTGGGCCGCGCGGCGGCGCAGCAGGAGCAGCACCAGCAGCAGGACCAGCACCAGGCTGCCGCCGATGGCGGCCAGCAGCGTCGGGTTGGCCAGCAGTTCCTCGATCAGCCCCGGCTCGTTTTCGGCGGCCGGTGCAGGTGCAGCGGGCTTGGGCGCCGCCGGTTTGGGTTCGGCCGGCTTGGCGGCGGCCGGCGCGGCAGGTTGAGCGGGGGCGGCAGGCGTGGCATCGGGCTGCGGAGCCGCTGCCGGGGCGGCCGGAGCTTCGGCGCCAGGCGCCGGCGGCTGGCCGGCGGGCGCGGAGCCCGGCGCGGCAGGCTGCGGCGTAGTCGCCAGCTCGCCCTGCAACTTGGCCAGTTGCGCGTCCTTCAGTTCGATCAGCTTCTGCAGCTT
This sequence comes from Pseudomonas sp. PI1, assembly GCF_000812405.1. Classification (NCBI taxonomy): domain Bacteria; kingdom Pseudomonadati; phylum Pseudomonadota; class Gammaproteobacteria; order Pseudomonadales; family Pseudomonadaceae; genus Pseudomonas; species Pseudomonas sp. PI1. Next base: position 83,246 of record NZ_JWMC01000013.1, on the reverse strand, counting down.
GTCCAACTGGCTCTGCAGGTCGCTCATGCGGCTCTGCAGTTCGTCGTTCTCGCGGCGGGTGCTGTCCAGGCTTTCCTGGGTGACGGCCAGCTTGTCGGAAAGCGCCTTGCCGTTCTTCGCGCCCTTGTCGGAGCCCTTGGCCTTGCCGGCTTCGCCGGAGACCAGGCGCAGGTTGTCCTTGCTCTCGGCCTGCTCGGGCGCAGCGCCGGCATTGGCGCGGCGGGTGGCGTCCAGCTGGCGGGAGGAACCGGCCAGGCTGCGGCCTTCGCGCCAGGCGCTGCGCTGCTCGCGCACCTGCACGTCGGCCTCGCCCGCGGAGCGGCTGCGGATCTGCTCGGCATCGGGCAGGCGCAGCACCTGGCCGCTCTTCAGGCGGTTGATGTTGCCGTCGATGAAGGCGTCGGGGTTGAGATCCTGGATCGCCAGCATGGTCTGGTTGACGGTCACGCTGCCGTCGGGACGCGCGCGCGAGGCGATTTCCCACAGGGTGTCGCGGGAACCGGTGCGGTATTCGTTACCGTCCAGGCGGGCCTGGCGCGGCGCGCTGGCCGCGGGGGCCGGCTCCACGGCGCGGGGCGCGGCCGGGGCCACGGGCTGGCGCGCGATGGGCGCGGGCGCGGCGACCGGCGCACGCGGCGCGGCGGCGGCAGCCACCTGCGGCGAGTACAGCGGCGGGTCGAGCAGCACGGTGTATTCGCGAAGCACCCGGCCACTGGGCCAGAGCACTTCCACGAGGAAGTTCAGGTAGGGCTCCTGCACCGGCTTGTCGGAGGTCACATGGATGACGCTCTTGCCGTTGGGCTGGACCACCGCGGTGAACTTGAGCCCGGTGAGGAAGAAGTTGCGATCGACGCCGGACTTGCTGAAGTCCTCCGGCGAAGCCAGCTTGGGAATGATCTCGCCGGCCGTCAGGTCGCGGACGTCCGTCACGTCGATATCGGCATTCAGCGGCTGGTTCAGCGCCGAGTGCAGGTGGATGTCTCCCAACCCCAGCGCATGCGCCATGCCGGTGGTCAACGCCGAAGCAGCCGCAATTGCCTGCACCAGTTTACGAAGCCGGACCATAATCTAATCCCTTGTTTTAACAGCTTTCTTCTGGATTCGAGCGTTTCGGAACAACACCTGGCGCCCGCTATTCCCGGCGTCGAAAACGCCGGGATATCCCCCCGCCAGGGCCGTCCAAGCCAGTATTGCCAAGCTAGAATGCTTCTTCAAATATTCGATAAGTATCTTTTACAGATAGTGTTTTATCAATAATGCAGCCAGGTTCGCAGCATTCAGTCCCAGGCCTTTTCGCACATTATCAGACGCAATCCACAAATTGAGGTTGCAAGGGCCGGCGGCACCCTGACGCACCCGGCCGACGTGGATGGCATCCTGGCCCAGGGCATCGCCGATCACCGTCGGGTAATCGTCCTCGACCAGCTCGATGCCCTCGGCCGCCTCCAGAGCGGCCCGGACTTCCGACAAGGCTATCGGCACGGCGCTGCGCAAGTTGAGGTTCAGGGCGTCGCCGAAGAACACCGGGGCCAGCAGGCAATCCGCCTGCACCCTGCCCTGCAGCTGCGGCAGCAGTTCGTTCAGCTCGGCGTTCAGGCGCCGCTCGATGGCGCTGTAGCCCGAGGCGTCGGCCGCACCGACCAGGCCCAGCAGGTTGAAGGCGTACTGGCGATCGACGAGGCGCGGCTCCACCGGGCGCGCGTTGAGCAGCTCGGCGGTCTGCCGGGCCAACTCCTGCACGCCTTCGCGGCCCAGTTGCGAGGCGGACAGGCAGGCGGTCAGCGACAGTTCCTGCAGTTCGACGCAATCGCCCAGGGCGGCGACCACTTCGGCCACCTCGGCAGCCGGGGCGCAGGGCACGCGCAGCAGCGCCGGGAAGCTGAGTTCGTCCAGGCGCGCCGGGTTCAGCGCCGGCAGTACCAGGGCGCCTTCCACGCTGCCGCTCAGGTCGATCACCGTGCAACCCTGGGCCAGGGCGCGCGCGGCGTGCTCGCCGGCGACCTCGGCCGAGGTGGCGAACAGCACCAGCTTCGCCTGGGCGAAGGAGAAACCGTCCAGCTCGCGCACCCGCAGGTTGCGACCGCGGAAGGGCACGCTCTTGCCGGCGGACTCGCCGCTGGCCAGCAGGTGCAGCTCGGCCACTGGGCAATCCAGCTCTTCCAGCAATTCGACCAGCGCTTCGCCAACCAGACCGGTGGCCCCTACTACAGCAACGTCGACGGACATCGAAAATCCCATGGGCTAGAAGGAAACAAGACGCAGCACTTTACTGCCCCCTTCCCTGCCCAGGCAATCGTGCCCGTGCCCGTCGATCGCCGTTCGCCTTCCCCCTATCGGGCGACTTCCTGCGCGGCGGCCGGCGCCGCCTGCGGCGTTGGGCTGCCCGCCACGGCGACCGGCGGCTCAGCCGGAGCCCCCGCGGCCTGTTGCCGCGACTGCGCCGCCAGGCGCGCCACCAGGGTGGCGATCTGCGCATCCTTGAGTTCGATGAGCTTGTTCAGCTTGTCCAACTGGCTCTGCAGGTCGCCGATCCGGCTGGTCAGCTCCTCGCCCTGGCGGCGCGCGCTGTCCAGGTCTTCCTGCAACAGTGCCAGGCGTTCCGCGGCGGCCTTCGCCTGGGGTTGCTTCGAGGCCTGCCCGGACTGCAGGCGCAGTTGGTCACGCACCTCCGCCACGGCAGGCGCGGCGCCGGGCGCCGCCTTGCGGGTGGCGTCCAGTGCGCGGGGGCGTTCGCGCCAGCGGGCTTCCTGGGCCTGGAAGTGGCTCACCGCCTCGGCATGCCCCTGGGCACGGACCTGGCTGGCGTCGGGCAGGCGCAGCACGGCGCCGACCCGCGGCAGGTTGGCGTTGCCGTCGATGAAGGCCTGCGGGTTCAGCGCCTGGATCGCCCGCATGGTCTGCATCACCGAGGCATCCCCGGCCGGGCGGTGGCGGGAGGCGATGGCCCACAGGGTGTCGCCGGCGGCGATGCGGTGGCTGCCCGAGGGCGCCGACGCGGCGACGCCCGGCGCCTTCACCGGCGCCGCGATGGCCGCCGACGGCGCGGCGGAAACGACCGGCGCGCTGGGCGTCTGGGCGACGGCCTGGTAGTTCGGCGGGTCGAGCAGCAGGGTGTATTCGCGCATGGCCCGCCCTTGCGGCCAGGCCACCTGCAGGACGAAGTTGACGTAGGGCTCGCGCACCGGCGCGCTGGACTGTACGCGGATCACCCCGCGGCCGTTGCGCCCGACCTCCGGAGTGAAGCGCAAGCCGGAAAGGAAGACGTAGTTGGGCTCCATGCCCAGCCGCTCGGCCTCCTGCTGCGGCACCAGGCTGACCTTGAGGTCCTCGGCGCCGAGATCGCCCATTCCGCGCAGCTCGATCCGCGCATCCAGCGTCTGGCCCAGCGCGGCCTGCGAAGCGATATCCCCCAGTTCCAGCGCGCTGGCGCGTGCCGGCAGGAAAGCGGCCGCGACGGCGGCGGCCAGAAATACATGCGCGAAGCGGAACATCCCCATCCCCTGCTGTCGATGACTCCCCCGGCGGCCCCAACCCACCGGCCGGCCCGAACGGGCCGGGCAGCGAGGATAATCACAGGGCGCCGGGCGCCAGCCCGCGCTCCGTCACAGAAAACGACGCCGACGCCGGCGACTTCGCCGTTCTGTCGAGTGATCGACTTTTTCCGCCTGTACAAAGCAAGACGCCGGCACAGGGCCGGCGTCTTCGGGGAGGCTGCGATCAGCGCTCCAGCAGGATGCGCAGCATGCGCCGCAGCGGCTCGGCCGCGCCCCACAGCAGTTGGTCGCCGACGGTGAAGGCGCCGAGGTACTGCGAGCCCATGTTGAGCTTGCGCAGGCGGCCGACCGGGACGCTCAGGGTGCCGGTAACGGCGGCCGGGGTCAGCTCGCGCATGCTGGCTTCGCGCTGGTTGGGGATCAGCTTGACCCAGGGGTTGTGCTGGCTGATCAGGCCTTCGATGTCGGTCAGCGGCACGTCCTTGTTCAGCTTGATGGTCAGCGCTTGGCTGTGGCAGCGCATGGCGCCGATGCGCACGCAGATGCCGTCCACCGGGATCGGGTTCTTGAAGCGGCCGAGAATCTTGTTGGTCTCGGCCTGGCCCTTCCACTCCTCGCGGCTCTGGCCGTTGGGCAGTTCCTTGTCGATCCAGGGGATCAGGCTGCCGGCCAGGGGCGCGCCGAAGTGCTCGGTGGGCAGGGCTTCGCTGCGGATGGCCTCGGCGACCTTGCGGTCGATGTCGAGGATGGCGCTGGCCGGGTTGGCCAGGTCGTCGGCCACGGCGGCGTTGATCGCGCCCATCTGCTTGATCAGCTCGCGCATGTTCTGCGCGCCTGCGCCGGAGGCGGCCTGGTAGGTCATGGCGCTCATCCACTCGACCAGGCCGGCTTCGAACAGGCCGCCCAGGGCCATCAGCATCAGGCTGACGGTGCAGTTGCCGCCGATGTAGTTCTTGGCGCCGGCGTCCAGCGACTGGTCGATCACGCGGCGGTTCACCGGGTCGAGGACGATCACTGCATCGTCCTGCATGCGCAGGCTGGAGGCGGCGTCGATCCAGTAGCCCTGCCAGCCGGCTTCACGCAGCTTGGGGAAGACTTCGTTGGTGTAGTCGCCGCCCTGGCAGGTCAGGATGACGTCGAGGGTCTTGAGTTCCTCGATGCTGTAGGCGTCCTTGAGGGTGGCGATGTCCTTGCCGATGGACGGACCTTCGCCACCGACGTTGGAGGTGGTGAAGAACACCGGCTCGATCAGGTCGAAGTCCCGCTCTTCCAGCATCCGCTGCATGAGCACCGAACCCACCATGCCACGCCAACCGATCAGACCTACACGCTTCATCGCTACTACACCTTCGAATAAGTAGTGGACCGCCGCCCCTGCCCGTTCTGTGCGGGTGCCCAGGGGCGGGCGAACCGGAGAGATTACAGATTCCGCAGCGCGGCGACTACCGCATCGCCCATTTCGCGGGTTCCGACCTTCTTGCAGCCTTCGGACCAGATGTCGCCGGTGCGCAGGCCCTGGTCGAGCACCTGGCTCACCGCCTTCTCGATGGCGTCCGCCGCGGCGCCCTGGTTGAAGCTGTAGCGCAGCATCATGGACACCGAGAGGATGGTCGCCAGCGGGTTGGCGATGCCCTGCCCGGCGATGTCCGGCGCCGAGCCGTGGCACGGCTCGTACATGCCCTTGTTGTTCGCATCCAGGGACGCTGAAGGCAGCATGCCGATGGAACCGGTGAGCATGGAAGCCTCATCCGACAGGATGTCGCCGAACATGTTGTCGGTGACCATCACGTCGAACTGCTTGGGCGCGCGCACCAGCTGCATGGCGGCGTTGTCGACGTACATGTGGCTCAGCTCGATGTCCGGGTAGTCCTTGGCCACTTCTTCGACGATCTCGCGCCACAGCTGGCTGGAGGCCAGGACGTTGGCCTTGTCCACCGAACACAGCTTCTTGCCGCGCACGCGGGCCATGTCGAAGCCGACGCGGGCGATGCGGCGGATCTCGCTCTCGCTGTACGGCAGGGTGTCGTAGGACTGGCGCTCGCCGTTCTCCAGCTCGCGGGTGCCGCGCGGGGCGCCGAAGTAGATGCCGCCGGTCAGCTCGCGGACGATGAGGATGTCCAGGCCGGCGACGATTTCCGGTTTCAGGCTGGAGGCGTCGGCCAGTTGCGGGTAGAGGATGGCCGGGCGCAGGTTGGCGAACAGGCCCAGTTGCGAACGGATCTTCAGCAGGCCGCGCTCGGGGCGGATGTCGCGCTCGATCCTGTCCCACTTCGGCCCGCCCACGGCGCCCAGCAGCACGGCGTCGGCCTTGCGCGCGCGCTCCAGGGTCTCGTCGGCCAGCGGCACGCCGTGCTTGTCGATGGCGGCGCCGCCGATGACGTCCTCGGTCAGCTCGAAGCCCAGCTGGAATTTATCGTTGGCCAGCTGCAGGACCTTGACCGCCTCGGCCATGATTTCCGGGCCGATACCGTCGCCGGGGAGAACCAGAATCTGTTTGCTCATCACTTTCTTCCTTCGGAATAGGTAAAAGGCTGCAGGCGCTTGTTGTCGCCTGCAGCTCGTCGCTTGCAGCCGTTACTTGTTCGCCCAGAGCACCAGCACGTCGGTGCTGAAGGAACCCTCGGCGTCGATCTCGAAATATTCGCGCACCTCAATGCCCACGGAAAGCTGCAGGGCGCGGATGGCCTGGCGCATCACCTCCGGCGTGCGCATGCGCTCGACCCAGGAGGTGAACTCCAGGCGCAGGCGCTGGCGGCTGCACGCGGTGACCGCCAGGCCCGCCTCGCCGACCAGGCGCGCCCACTCGGACGGCGAATAGTCGCGCACGTGGCTGGTGTCGCGCAGCACTTCCACCGCTTGCAGGTGGGTGTCCAGCAGCGGCAGCCCGGGGGCCGCCACGTCGATGAAGCAGGCCACGCCGCCCGGCTTCAGCACCCGGCGCACTTCGCGCAGGGCCTGGCCGACGTCGCGCCAGTGGTGCGCCGAGTAGCGGCTGAAGACGAAGTCGAACTCGCCGTCCTCGAACGGCAGGCGCTCGGCCACGCCCTGGCGCGTGCGGATGTTGTCCAGGCCACGCTCGGCGGCGGCCGAGGCCACCACGGCGAGCATCTGCTCGGAGAGGTCGTAGGCCACCACTTCGCCGGCCAGCGGCGCGACATGGAAGCTGACGTGCCCCGCTCCGCAACCCAGGTCCAGCACGCGGGCGCCGCTGCTCGCCGACAGTCGCTCGCGCAGCTGGGCGAACTCTTCGCCCTGGGCATGCACGGCGCTGTTCAGGTAAGCGTTGGCCTGGGCGCCGAACTGGCGCTCGACCACGGCTTCGTGGCGACTCTGGGTCATGACGTTCTCCTCGCGGGGTAGTGCGACGCCATTCAGGCGTCGCGGAACAACCAGGGCTGGCGCTGCCTGTAGCCGGCCTCGAAGTCGCGGATGGCGTCCGCGTCCTGCAGCGTCAGGCCGATGTCGTCCAGGCCGTTGAGCAGGCAGTGCTTGCGGAAGGCGTCCACTTCGAAGCGGTACTGCTTGCCGTCCGGGCGGGTCACGGTCTGCGCGGCGAGGTCGACGGTCAGTTGGTAGCCCTCGGTGGCCTCGCACTGCTGGAAGAGTTCGTCGACTTCCTCGTCCTTCAGGATGATCGGCAGCAGGCCGTTCTTGAAGCTGTTGTTGAAGAAGATGTCGGCGAAGCTCGGCGCGATCACCGTGCGGAAGCCGTACTCGTCCAGCGCCCACGGAGCGTGCTCGCGGGAGGAGCCACAGCCGAAGTTCTCGCGGGCCAGGAGCACGCTGGCGCCCTGGTAGCGCGGGAAGTTCAGCACGAAGTCCTTGTTCACCGGGCGCTTGGAGTTGTCCTGGTTCAGCTGGCCGACGTCCAGGTAGCGCCACTCGTCGAACAGGTTGGGGCCGAAGCCGGTGCGCTTGATCGACTTGAGGAATTGCTTGGGAATGATCTGGTCGGTGTCGACGTTGGCGCGGTCGAGCGGCGCGACGAGACCGGTGTGCTGGGTAAAGGCTTTCATGTTCGGTCTCCTCAGGCCTGCATCAATTCACGGACGTCGATGAAGCGGCCGGTCACCGCGGCGGCGGCGGCCATGGCCGGGCTCACCAGGTGGGTACGGCCACCGGCGCCCTGGCGGCCCTCGAAGTTGCGGTTGGAGGTGGACGCGCAGTGCTCGCCGCTCTCCAGGCGGTCCGGGTTCATCGCCAGGCACATGGAGCAGCCCGGTTCACGCCACTCGAAGCCGGCCTCGATAAAAATCTTGTCCAGCCCTTCCCGCTCGGCCTGCGCCTTGACCAGGCCCGAGCCCGGCACCACCAGCGCCTGCTTGACGCTGGAGGCGACCTTGCGGCCCTTGGCCACGGCGGCGGCGGCGCGCAGGTCTTCGATCCGCGAGTTGGTGCAGGAGCCGATGAACACGCGGTCCAGCTGAATGTCGGTGATCGCCTGGTTGGCGTTCAGGCCCATGTACTTGAGGGCGCGGACGATGGAGTCGCGCTTGACCGGGTCGGCCTCGACGGCCGGGTCCGGCACGTTCTGGTCGACGGCCAGGACCATTTCCGGCGAGGTACCCCAGCTGACCTGCGGCTTGATGTCCTCGGCGCGCAACTCGACGATGGTGTCGAAGTGGGCGTCTTCATCGGACACGAGGTCCGACCAAGCTTCCACGGCCTTGTCCCAGTCGCTGCCCTGGGGCGCGAACGGGCGGCCCTTGACGTACTCGATGGTCTTCTCGTCCACCGCCACCATGCCCACGCGGGCACCGGCCTCGATGGACATGTTGCAGATGGTCATGCGGCCTTCCATGGACAGGTCGCGGATGGCGCTGCCGGCGAATTCCAGGGCATGGCCGTTGCCGCCGGCGGTGCCGATCTTGCCGATCACCGCGAGGACGATGTCCTTGGCGGTCACGCCGAAGGGCAGCTTGCCCTCCACGCGCACCTGCATGTTCTTCATCTTCTTGGCCACCAGGCACTGGGTGGCGAGCACGTGCTCGACCTCGGAGGTGCCAATGCCGTGGGCCAGCGCGCCGAAGGCGCCGTGGGTGGAGGTGTGCGAGTCGCCGCAGACCACGGTCATGCCCGGCAGGGTCGCGCCCTGCTCCGGGCCGACCACGTGGACGATGCCCTGGCGCACGTCGTTCATCTTGAATTCGAGGATGCCGAAGTCGTCGCAGTTCTCGTCCAAGGTCTTGACCTGGATGCGCGAGACTTCGTCGGCGATGGCTTCGAGGCCGCCCTGGCGTTCGGCGCGGGTGGTCGGCACGTTGTGGTCCGGGGTGGCGATGTTGGCGTCGATGCGCCACGGCTTGCGGCCGGCCAGGCGCAGGCCTTCGAAGGCCTGCGGCGAGGTCACTTCGTGGAGGATGTGGCGGTCGATGTAGATCAGCGACGAGCCATCATCGCGGCGCTTCACCTCGTGCAGTTCCCAGAGTTTGTCGTAGAGCGTCTTGCCGGCCATCAGAGATTCCTCATCAGCGTATTTCTATGCCCCTTGGGCTTGTGGGGATGATGCTATGGTCTGTCGACGAATAACTCAAATTCATATTTTTTATTCAAAGGATTCCCAAATGGAATCCACCAGCTATAAGCTTCAAGCCACAAGCTGCAAGCGAACGCCGCAGCTTTTTTCTTGAAGCTTGCGGCTTGCCGCTTGGAGCTCCAAAAAATGGACCTGACCAGCCTCAACACCTTCCTCGCCATCGCCGAGTCCGGCAGCTTTTCCGAAGCCGGCGAGCGCCTGCACCTGACCCAGCCGGCGGTGAGCAAGCGCATCGCCGCCCTGGAAAGCCAGCTCGGCGTGCGCCTGTTCGACCGCGTCGGCCGCGAGGTGAGCCTGACCGAAGCCGGCCGCGCCCTGCTGCCGCGCGCCTACCAGATCCTCAACGTGCTGGACGACACACGCCGCGCGCTGACCAACCTCAGCGGCGAGGTCAGCGGCCGCCTGGTGCTCGCCACCAGCCACCACATCGGCCTGCACCGCCTGCCGCCGCTGCTGCGCGCCTTTACCCGGGCGCACCCGCAGGTGGCGCTGGACATCCAGTTCCTCGATTCGGAAGTGGCTTACGAGGAGATTCTCCACGGTCGCGCCGAGCTGGCGGTGATCACCCTGGCCCCGGAAACCGCCGAGCCGGTGCGCGCGGTGCCGGTGTGGGACGACCCGCTGGACTTCGTCGCCGCCCCCGAGCACCCGCTGGCCATGCAGGGCCCGGTGTTCCTCGCCGACGTGGCGCGGCACCCGGCGGTGTTCCCCGGCGGCAACACCTTCACCCACCACATCGTGCGGCGCATGTTCGAGGCCGAGGGGCTGACGCCGAACATCGGCATGAGCACCAACTATATGGAGACCATCAAGATGATGGTCTCCATCGGCCTGGCCTGGAGCGTGCTGCCGCGCACCATGCTCGACGAGACCGTCGTGCGCCTGCCGCTGCAGGACATCCAGCTCAGCCGCCAACTGGGCTACATCCTGCACACCGAGCGCACCCTGTCCAACGCCGCGCGGGCCTTCATGGCCCTGCTCGACGCCCAGGCGGTGGCGCCCATGGCCTGCGTGGTCTGAACCGGCGGAAAAGAAAAAGGCGCCTTTCGGCGCCTTTTTCATGGCTGGGTCATCAACCCTCCAGCGCCGGGCGCTGGCCGTTGATGGCGATCCGCTTGGGCTTAGCCTCTTCCGGGACGATGCGCACCAGCTCGACGCTCAGCAGGCCGTTCTTCAGCGATGCGCCGCGGACCTCGATGTGGTCGGCGAGGCGGAAGGACAGCTTGAAGGCGCGCTGGGCGATGCCCTGGTGCAGGTAGGTGACGTCGCTGGCAGCCTTCTCGCGCTTGCCGCCGCTAACGGTCAGCACATCGCGCTCCACTTGCAGCTCCAGGTCTTCTTCCTGCAGGCCGGCGGCGGCGACGACGATGCGGTACTGGTCGTCACCGTGCTTCTCGACGTTGTAGGGCGGGTAGGAACTGCCGTTCTCGCTGCGCAACGCCGATTCGAAGAGGTCGTTGAAACGATCGAAGCCGATCGACTGGCGGAACAGCGGGGCAAGAGAAAGTACGTTGCTCATGGCGAATCTCCTGAATAATCAGCAAGGTCATTGGTGGAGCCTGTCTGCAGGACTCCGGAAGCGGGACCCGGTTTCGGCCTCCCGCACGGATACAGATAGGGTCGCCTCGCAGCCTTTCAAGACCACTCGTCGAAGGAACAGCCACATGCGCAAAGTCATGCTGATCACCGGCGCCAGCCGCGGCATAGGGGCCGCCACCGCGCTGCTCGCCGCCGAACGCGGCTATGCCGTCGCCATCAACTATCACCGCCAGCGCGAAGCCGCCGACGGGCTGGTACGGCGCATCCGCGACGCCGGTGGCCAGGCCGAGGCCTTCGCCGCGGACGTCGCCTGCGAAGAGGAAGTGGTGAAGCTGTTCCGGGAACTGGACCGGGCCTTCGGCCGCCTCGACGTGCTGGTGAACAATGCCGGCATGCTGGAACGCCAGATGCGCCTGGAAGACATGGACGCGGCGCGCCTGCAGCGGGTGTTCGCGGTCAACGTCACCGGCAGCTTCCTCTGCGCTCGCGAGGCGGTGCGGCGCATGGCGAAATCCCATGGCGGCGCGGGCGGCAGCATCGTCAATGTGTCGTCCATGGCCTCGCGCCTGGGCTCGCCCAACGAGTACATCGACTACGCCGCGGCCAAGGGCGCCATCGACAGCATGACCATCGGCCTGGCCAAGGAAGTCGCCGCCGAGGGCATCCGCGTGAACGCCGTGCGACCGGGGCTGATCGACACGGAAATCCACGCCAGCGGCGGCGAGCCAGGGCGCGTGGAGCGGCTGAAGAGCGCCATTCCGCTGGGCCGTGGCGGGGAACCGGAGGAAGTGGCGCGGGCGATCCTGTTCCTGGCCGGGGAGGAGTCGAGCTACAGCACCGGGACATTCGTCGATGTCAGTGGCGGGCGGTAGGGCGGGTAAACGTCATGCCTCACGGCGAACTGTAAGCGGGCCCTGCCCGCGATTCGCGCGCAGGGCGCGCTCCTACAGGGGGGGATGACATCGGCGCTCGGGCTTTCCCCTCACCCCAGCCCTCTCCCGGAGGGAGAGGGGGCTAGTCCGTGCCGAGAGGAGGCCTGGTTTCAGCCGGCGATCCCTGTGCTAGCCGGCCAATGCAGAAACACCAATGCACTCCGAACACTCCCACTCCCCCTGGGAGAGAGTCAGTCCGTGCCGAGAGAAGCCCTGGTTTCAGCCGGCGGTCCCTGTGCTAGCCGGCTAACGCTGAAACACCAACGTACTCCGAACGGCCCCCTCTCCCTCCGGGAGAGGGCTGGGGTGAGGGGGCCGCAGGCCTGCTCGCTCGATTCCGTGCCCCTACACGCTCCGTGAGGCACCGCATTTCCCCCCCCGCACCTACATGGGAATGACGTGGGCGGGGCGGCGTAGCGAACCTTGTCCGCGATAGCCGGAACCACCGGCACGATTCGCGGATAGGATCCGCTCCTACGCCGCCCCACCCGCACCATTCCATGTAGGAGCGCGCCCTGCGCGCGAAATCGCGGGCAGGGCCCGCTCCTACGAAGAGCACCGGCGCAACCCTCCCTACGCGGCTTCTTCCACCTCGACCTGCAGCAACCGGTCGATCAGCTCGCAGTCGCTCTCGCGGCGGATCTGCGCGAACAGCTCCAACGCCTCGGGGTAGCTGCGGGTGAGCATGCCCAGCCACTGCTTCAGGCGCCCCGGCGCGTAGCGCGGCGCCAGCTTGCGCCGGGCCTGGCGCCAGAAGTCGTCGAGCAGCACGCGCACTTCGTGCCAGGGCATCGGCCGCACTTCCCGGCCCTCGCGCCAGGCGGCTATCTGCCGGGCCAGGTCGGGGCGCGAGACCAGGCCGCGGCCCAGCATGATGTCGTCGACGCCGCTGATGGCGCGGCAGCGCAGGTAGTCGTCGAGGTTCCAGACCTCGCCGTTGGCGAATACCGGCACCTTCACCGCGTCCGCCACCTTCGCCACCCACTCCCAGTGCGCCGGCGGCTTGTAGCCGTCGACCTTGGTCCGCGCGTGGACCACCACGTGGGCGGAACCGCCGTCGGCCAGGGCGCGGGCGCAATCCAGCGCGCCGTCCGGGGACTCGTAGCCCAGGCGCATCTTCGAGGTCACCGGGATCTGCGCCGGCACCGCGCGGCGCACGGCTTCGACGATGGCGAACATCAGCTCCGGCTCCTTGAGCAGCACGGCCCCACCGCGGGACTTGTTCACCGTCTTCGCCGGGCAGCCGAAGTTCAGGTCGATCACCGGGGCGCCCAGCTCGCAGGCGTAGGCGGCGTTTTCCGCCAGACACTGCGGGTCGGAACCGAGGAACTGCACGCGCATCGGCGTGCCGGCGCGGGTGCGGCTGCCGTGCAGCAGCTCCGGCGCCAGCTTCTCGTAGGTGGCCAGCGGATGCAGGCGGTCGGTGACGCGGATGAACTCGGTGACGCACCAGTCGATGCCGCCGACGCGGGTCAGCACGTCGCGGAGGATTTCGTCGACCAGCCCCTCCATCGGGGCCAGGGCAATTTGCACGGCGGGGAACCTTTACTGTCGAAGGCGGCGAATTCTAGGGGGACTCGCCGCCCGCGCAAAGTGCCGTCAGGCCGGCGCGGCGCCGAGCAGCGCGCGGCCGTAGCCTTCGATGAACTCCACCGGCATGCGCTTGGGCCGGCCGCTGGACAGTTCGATGCAGACGAAAGTGGTGCGTGCGCGCAGCAGGGTCACGCCGTCGGCCGGGCGCACCAGTTGGAAGCGGCGGTCCATGCGCAGCTTCTGGTCGGACTCGACGATCCAGGTGGCCATCTGCAGTTCCTCGCCCTCGTAGGCGGCAGCAAGGTAGTCGATTTCGTGGCGCACCACCGCCATGGCGCGGTCGAGCCGGCGGTATTCGGCCAGGTCCAGGCCCAGGCGCTGCGAATGGCGCCAGGCGCAGCGCTCCAGCCAGCTCACGTAGACGGCGTTGTTGGCGTGGCCGAGGCCGTCGATGTCCTCGGCGTTCACGCTGATGTCGATGACGAAGGGGTCGGGCAGGTCCCAGGCCATGCGCTTGCTCCAGTCCGGGGCCGGGTCCGAGGACCCGGCCGCATGTTCGAAGCCGGCAGTTTACAGGGCTCGGCGGCGTCCCGCCCCTCCCCTGTCGTCAGGAGGCCAGCGCCATGGGCAGCAGATACTGCTCTTCCTGGCCTTCCAGCAGCGCCAGCACGGCGTCGCTCAGGCGCGGGTCGGCCAGCACGCGCTGGTGGCCGCCGCCTTCCAGGCGCAACAGGCGGCTGCGCGGCCAGGCCGCATGGATGTCCTGCGCATCTGCCACTGGCACTTGCGGGTCATCCTCGGCGTGCACCACCAGCCCGGGCATATTCAGCGTGTAGCGGCTGACGTCCAGTTGCGCCGCCGGCATGCCGGTGTAGGCCTCGACCTGACGGATGAAGCGGTGCCTCGCCTCGGCCGGCAGTCCCATGAAGCCGGCGAAGCGACGCAGCACGGAGATGACCCGGCTCGGCGCGGCAATGCTGACCAGCGCCTCGGTGCGCAGCCCCATCTGCGTCGCCAGCAGGGCGCTGGCGCCGCCCATGGAATGGCCGATCACCGCGCGCAGCGGCGGCAACTCGCTGGCCGCTTCCAGCAAGGCACGGGCGAACAGCAGCGGATGGGCCTCACGCCCCGGCGAACGGCCATGGGCCGGGCCATCCAGCGCCACCACGGCGTAGCCGGCGCCGACCAGCTCGCGAATCAGGTGGGCGAACTGCGTCGGCCGCCCTTCCCAGCCGTGCATCAGCAGCACCGCCGGCCCCTCGCCCCAACGCAGCGCGGAGAGGCCGAAGCGCAGGGTGATGCGCTCGGAACTGGCCAGCAGCGGCAACTCCCAGTCGCGCGGCTGCAGAGCCCGCGGCGTCATGAAGACTTCACGCGTGCGTCGCGCCGCCCATTCCGGCGCCACACGCCCCAGGGTGGCGTTAACGCCACGGATCCAGGTCAAGCTGCTCATTGCCAGGCCCTCCTTCGAGGTCTCAATCCACCGCTTTCTTGGCGGCACGCAGGACACGGTCGGACAGGTCGCTCGGGCCCAGGGCCCGCGCCAATGCCAGTCCACCCACCATCAGGGCGATGTCGGCGAGCACGGTGTCGGCGTCCTCGGGACGCTCGGCCAGCTCGGCGACCATGAGTTCGAGGTGTTCGGCCAGGGCTTCGTGGAAGCTCTCCGGCAGTTGCGCCATGTCGCCCAGGGAACTGGGGATGGGGCAGCCCGGCTCCTCGCTGTCGCGGTGCCTGCGCGACAGGTAGAAGGCCGCGACCAGTTGCCGGCGCTCGCTGAACGGCATGTCCGGGTCGAAGTGCTTGAGCTTGGCCCGGCGCGAAGACAGCAGGTGGCGGAAGGCCTCCAGCATCAGCGCATCCTTGCTCTGGAAGTGCGCGTAGAAGCCGCCGACGGTCAGCCCGGCGGCGCCCATCACCTCGGCCACGCTCGGCTCCAGCGGGCCGCGGCGGACCAGAGCATCGGCGGCCGCGCAAAGAATGCGCTCACGGGTCTGGGCCTTCTTCTCACCCAGGCCTTTTTCGTTGCTGCCGGTCTTCGGGTTCATGACGCGCTCCAAAAATATTATGAGTGAAATATTATGCTCATAATAAAAATCGGCAAGCGGCGATGGCGACCGCTGGTCGGGCGAGAAGATTTTCGAAAGGGGAAAAAACAAAAGGCCACTCGAAAATTGAGTGGCCCTATAGGCCCCGCAGAGCGGGAAAATTGGCGTCCCCTAGGGGACTCGAACCCCTGTTACCGCCGTGAAAGGGCGGTGTCCTAGGCCACTAGACGAAGGGGACGTATCCTTCGAGGAAATCCGCGCCTGGCGGACTCTGGCGATTTGGTGGAGCTAGACGGGATCGAACCGTCGACCTCTTGCATGCCATGCAAGCGCTCTCCCAGCTGAGCTATAGCCCCAGATGACTCTGGCGGACGACGCGAACGCATCGTCGCTGGAATAAGTGGCGTCCCCTAGGGGACTCGAACCCCTGTTACCGCCGTGAAAGGGCGGTGTCCTAGGCCACTAGACGAAGGGGACGCAAACCTTCGATTTTCGGCTCCGCCCCGAAGCGGCGAAACCTACTGGTAATTTGGTGGAGCTAGACGGGATCGAACCGTCGACCTCTTGCATGCCATGCAAGCGCTCTCCCAGCTGAGCTATAGCCCCAAAGTACCGCTACATCTACCGTTCCGCTTCGCCCTGTCGTTCAGTTCGTCGCTGGAACGGGGCGCATCTTAGGGGCGGGAGGTAACCCTGTCAACAAGAATTTTCGACTTTTTTAAATTTTTTCTCCCAAAGAACAATCACTTAGCAAAGGAGCCCGGTTCCCCTCCCCTGCGCCGTGGCTTCAGCCCCTTAAGCCGCGGCCCGGCCACAGGGATTATGGACATGAAAAAGGCCGGGCGCCCGGAGGCGGCCGGCCTTTTGTCAGGCGGGATCCGTCAGCCGGCGATGGCGTCGCGGATCTTCTCCCACTCCTTGGCTTCCTTCTTCGACGCCCCGCCCAGCAGTTCCAGGGCCTGGCGCAGGCGATAGCGCGACAGGTCGGCGCCGAGGATTTCCATGGCGTCGAGCACCGACACCGAGCTGGCGTGGCCGGTGATGGCAGGGAACATCAGCGGCATGACGTCGCGCAGCTTCAGGCCCAGGTGTTCGGCGACGGCCTGGATGGTCGCGGTGATGCGCTCCTTCTCCCACTGGCGCAGCGCTTCGAGCTTCCACAGCACCAGTTGCAGGACCTGGCGCACCTGGGTGGCGTCGAGCTTCTTGTGCTCGAACAGCTTGGCGTCCAGCGGCACGCCGCCGCTGAAGAAGAAGCCGGCCAGCGGGGCGATCTGGCTGAAGTTCTCCACCCGGCCCTGCACGTGGGGGGCGATCTTCATCAGGTACTCGGGGTTGAGCGCCCACTTCTGCACTTCGCGGGCGAACTCCTCCACCGACTGCTCGCGGATCCACTGGCCGTTCAGCCAGGACAGCTTCTCCATGTCGAAGATCGGCCCGCCGAGGGACACGCGCGACAGATCGAAGTTGTCGATCATCTCCTGCAGGCTGAACTTCTCGCGCTCGTCGGGCATCGACCAGCCCATGCGGCCCAGGTAGTTCAGCAGTGCCTGGGGCAGGAAGCCCATGCGCTCGTAGAAGGTGATGGAGGTGGGGTTCTTGCGCTTGGACAGCTTGCTCTTGTCCGGGTTGCGCAGCAGCGGCATGTAACAGAGCACCGGCTGCTCCCAGCCGAAGTACTCGTACAGCTTGATCAGCTTGGGCGCCGAGGGCAGCCACTCTTCGCCGCGCAGCACATGGGTGATGCCCATCAGGTGGTCGTCGACCACGTTGGCCAGGAAGTAGGTGGGCAGGCCGTCGGCCTTCATCAGCACCTGCATGTCCATGCGGTCCCACGGAATCTCGACGTCGCCGCGGAGCATGTCCGGAACCACGCAGACGCCTTCGGTCGGCACCTTCATGCGCACCACGTGGGATTCGCCGGCGGCGATGCGGCGCTGCGACTCCTCTTTGGGCAGGTGCATGCAGTGGCCGTCGTAGCGCGGGGTTTCCTTGCGCGCCTGCTGCTCGGCGCGGATGGCGTCCAGGCGCTCGGCAGAGCAGAAGCAGGGGAAGGCATGGCCCTTCTCCACCAGCTCGTCGCTGTACCGCTTGTAGATGGCGCCGCGCTCGCTCTGCCGGTACGGGCCGTGCGGGCCGCCGACGTCCGGGCCTTCGTCCCATTCGATGCCCAGCCAGCGCAGGGCGTCGAAGATCTGCTGTTCCGACTCGCGGGTGGAACGCACCTGATCGGTGTCCTCGATGCGCAGGATGAACTTGCCGCCGTGCTGGCGGGCGAAGCACAGGTTGAACAGCGCGATGTAGGCGGTGCCGACGTGCGGGTCGCCGGTGGGGGACGGCGCGATGCGGGTGCGGACAGTGGTCATGAAAGCTCTCGTGAAAACCGGAATGAAAGATGCGGACCGCGGCCCGCATTCATGGGTGCGATGTTATCAGGCGCGCCGCCCCCGGCTCCAGCCGATGGGCTTCGTCGATGGGCAGGCGGTGGATCAGGTAGTCGAGGAAGGTCTTCACCTTCATTGCCTGGAAGCGCCGCGAGGGATAGACCGCATAGAGCTCGCCGATGGGCAGTTGCACCTCCGGCAGCAGGCGCTCCAGGCGGCCGCTTTCCAGCGCCACGTCGACGATCAGTTCCGGCAGCGAGGCGATGCCCGCCCCGGCCAGCACCGCCTCGCGGGCGAAGGAGATATTGTTGCAGGACAGCACGCGCTGGCAGGGCACGCTCTCGTTCAGCAGCGGCCAGTAGCGCTGCGAATCCTGCGCCAGCAACACCGCGCGGTGCCGCGCCAGGTCCTCGACGTGCAGCGGCCGCCCGTGCTGCTGCAGGTAGCCGGGGCTGGCGCACAGGCAGCGGCTGGTCACCAGCAGGCGACGGGCGATCAGCGTCGAGTCCTCCGGCTGGCCGACGGTGATGGCGATGTCCACGCCCTCCTCCAGCGGATCGACGGTGCGCGAGCTGAGCTCCACTTCCGCGGTGATCTGCGGATAAAGACGCATGAAATCGCCGAGCACCTCGGCCAGGTACAGCTGGCCGAACTCGATGGGCGCGGTGATCCGCAGCAGGCCCGAAGGCTCCTGCTGCAACTGCATCACCGCCTGCTCGGCCTCGGCGAAGTCGAGCATGATCTGCCGGCAGCGGTCGTAGTAGGCCTGCCCCACCTCGGTCAGGCGCAGCTTGCGCGTGGTGCGGTTGAGCAGACGCACGCCCAGGCGCTCTTCCAGCAGCGCGATGCGCCGGCTGACCGTGGACTTCTGCATGCCCAGGCTGTGGGCGGCCTGGGTGAAACTGTGGAACTCCACGACCCGGGTGAAGATCAGCGCATCATCCAGCCCCATTATTGTTCCTTATAAACAACAAAGTTTCCGAATTGTAGCGACTGCGCCCCGGCCGGGAACACTGTTACATTGGCGGGAAAAATTCTGCCAAACAAACGCTCGTTTATCATGCCCGCACAATTGAAACGCCGCCTGAGCATCTTCTTCGTCATTTTCTGCCTGGTCGCCCTGGCGTTCCTGGGCCGCTGGTACTTCATCGGCCGCTTCCAGGAAACCACCGACAACGCCTACGTCCAGGGCGAGATCACCCGCATCGCCAGCCAGTTGGGCGCGCGCATCGACCAGGTGCTGGTCACCGACAACCAGCACGTGGAAAAAGGCCAGTTGCTGGTCAAGCTGGAAGATGCCGACTTCCGCCTGGCCCTGGACCGCGCCAAAGCAGCCCTCGCCACCCACGAGGCGGAGTTGGCCCAGGCGCGCAGCAAGCTCAAGGGCCAGGGCAGCATGATCGCCGCCAGCGAGGCCGACCTGAACGCCACCCAGGCCACCTTCGGCCGTACCCAGATCGACCTCAACCGCGCCCAGACCCTGCGCAAGCCCGGCTACGTTTCCGAGGAGCGCGTCACCACCCTGACCGCCGATTCCCACGTGGCCCGCTCGCAGGTGGCCAAGGCCCAGGCCGACCTGCAGGCCCAGCGCATCCAGATCGACGCCCTGAATGCCGACATCAAGCGCCTGCAGGCGCAGATCGACGCCTCCCGGGCGGAGATCGCCCAGGCCGAGATCAACCTGGCGCGCACCGAGATCCGCGCGCCCGTCGCCGGCCTGGTCGGCCAGCGCAGCGCGCGGGTGGGCCAGTACGTGCAGGTCGGCAGCCAGCTGCTGGCGCTGGTGCCCGACGAAGGCATCTGGGTGCAGGCCAACTTCAAGGAAACCCAGGTCGGCCACATGCGCCCCGGGCAGAAGGCCCGGCTGGTCCTCGACAGCTTCCCCGACACGCCCATCGAAGGCTGCGTGGACAGCCTCTTCGCCGCCTCCGGCGCCCAGTTCAGCCTGCTGCCGCCGGACAACGCCACCGGCAACTTCACCAAGGTGGTGCAACGCATCCCGGTGAAGATCACCTTCGCCGCCGACAACCCGCTCAAGGGCCTGATCCGCCCGGGCATGTCGGTCGAGGCCGAGGTGCAGCTCGGTGAGCGCTGACGTCCTCGTCCGCCCCGCCGGGGAGCCCACCCGGCGCGATTGGATCGCCGTGCTCTCGGCGATGCTCGGCGCCTTCATGGCGGTGCTGGACATCCAGATCACCAACTCCTCGCTGAAGGACATCCAGGGCGCGCTGGCCGCGACCCTGGAGGAAGGTTCGTGGATCTCCACCTCCTATCTGGTGGCCGAGATCATCATGATCCCGCTCACCGCCTGGCTGGTACAGCTGCTGTCGGCGCGGCGCCTGGCGGTGATGGTGTCGATCGGCTTCCTGTTCTCCTCGCTGCTGTGCTCCTTCGCCTGGAACCTGGAGAGCATGATCGTGTTCCGCGCCATGCAGGGTTTCACCGGCGGCGCGCTCATCCCCCTGGCCTTCACCCTGAGCCTGCTCAAGCTGCCGGAGCACCACCGGCCCAAGGGCATGGCGCTGTTCGCCATCACCGCCACCTTCGCGCCGTCCATCGGACCCACCCTGGGCGGCTGGCTGACCGAGAACTTCGGCTGGGAATACATCTTCTACATCAACATCCCGCCGGGGCTGCTGATGATCGCCGGGCTGCTCTACGGCCTGGAGAAGAAGCCACCGCACTGGGAACTGCTCAAGAGCACCGACTACGCCGGCATCGTCACCATGGCCATCGGCCTGGGCTGCCTGCAGGTGTTCCTCGAGGAAGGCCACCGCAAGGACTGGCTGGAGTCGAACCTGATCGTCGCCCTGGGCAGCATCGCCCTGGTCAGCCTGATCCTCTTCGTCATCCTGCAGACCTCGCGGCCCAACCCGCTGATCAACCTGGGCATCCTGCGCAACCGCAACTTCGGCCTGGCGAGCATCTCCAGCATCGGCCTGGGCATGGGGCTGTACGGTTCGATCTACGTGTTGCCGCTGTACCTGGCGCAGATCCAAGGCTACAACGCCATGCAGATCGGCGAGGTGATCATGTGGATGGGCGTGCCGCAGCTGTTCCTCATCCCGCTGATCCCCAAGCTGATGAAGATCATCGAGCCGCGCCTGCTGTGCGCCCTGGGCTTCGGCCTGTTCGGCCTGGCCAGCTTCAGCTCCGGGGTGCTCAACCCGGACTTCGCCGGTCCGCAGTTCAACCAGATCCAGCTGCTGCGCGCCCTCGGCCAGCCGATGGTGATGGTGACCATCTCGCTGATCGCCACCGCCTACCTGCAGCCGCAGGACGCCGGCTCCGCCTCCAGCCTGTTCAACATCCTGCGCAACCTCGGCGGCGCCATCGGCATCGCCCTGCTGGCGACGCTGCTGGATAGCCGCGCCAAGGTCTACTACGACTACCTGCGCGAAGCGGTGGTGCCGATGAATGGCGCGGTGGAAGAGCGCCTGGCCCAACTGGCCGCGCAACTGGGCAGCCAGCAGGCGGCGCTGGGCGAAGTGAGCGTGATCGTCCACCAGCAGGCGGCGATCATGGCCTACAACGATGCATTCCACGCCATCGGCATCGTCCTTGCCGTGAGCATGCTGGCCGCCCTGCTGACGCGCCCCCTGCCCGCGGGCCTGGGCGCCCAGGCTGGAGCCGGAGCCGGCGCTCACTGAGCCCCGCGGTGGAGGTCAGCCGACCTCCACCAGGCGTTCGCGCAGCTTGTGGATTTCGTCGCGCACCGCGGCGGCGGCTTCGAACTCCAGGTCCCGGGCCAGCTGGTACATCTTCTCTTCGAGCTGGCGGATGCGCTTGCCGATCTCGTTCGGCGAGCGCAGTTCGCCCTCGTAGCGCCCGCTCTCCTCCGCCACCTTGGCCACGCCGCGGCGCTTGCCCTTGGCGCCCGGCACGCTGGCGCCCTCGAGGATGTCCTTGATGTCCTTCTTCACGCCCTTGGGCACGATGCCGTGCTGCTCGTTGAAGGCGATCTGCTTGTTGCGCCGCCGCTCGGTCTCGTCCATGGCGCGCTGCATCGAGCCGGTGACGTTGTCGGCATAGAGGATCGCCTTGCCGTTGAGGTTGCGCGCGGCGCGGCCGATGGTCTGGATCAGCGAGCGCTCGGAACGCAGGAAGCCTTCCTTGTCGGCGTCGAGGATGGCCACCAGGGACACCTCGGGCATGTCCAGGCCCTCGCGCAGCAGGTTGATACCCACCAGCACGTCGAAGGCGCCGGTGCGCAGGTCGCGGATGATTTCCATGCGCTCGACGGTGTCGATGTCCGAGTGCAGGTAGCGCACGCGCACGTCGTGGTCGCCCAGGTAGTCGGTGAGGTCCTCAGCCATGCGCTTGGTCAGGGTGGTGACCAGCACGCGCTCCTCGCTGGCCACGCGCAGGCGGATTTCCGAGAGCAGGTCGTCGACCTGGGTGGAGGCCGGGCGCACTTCGATCTGCGGGTCGACCAGGCCGGTGGGCCGCACCACCTGCTCGATCACCCGCCCGGCATGCTGCTCTTCATAGGGGCCGGGGGTGGCGGAGACGAAGATGGTCTGCGGGCTGATCGCCTCCCACTCCTCGAAGCGCAGCGGCCGGTTGTCCAGCGCCGAGGGCAGGCGGAAGCCGTATTCCACCAGGGTTTCCTTGCGCGAACGGTCGCCCTTGTACATGGCGCCGACCTGGGGAACGCTGACGTGGGATTCGTCGATCACCAGCAGCGAGTTGGCCGGCAGGTAGTCGTAGAGGGTCGGCGGCGGCTCGCCGGGGCCGCGCCCGGAGAGGTAGCGCGAGTAGTTCTCGATGCCGTTGCAGTAGCCCAGTTCGAGGATCATCTCCAGGTCGAAGCGGGTACGCTGCTCCAGGCGCTGGGCCTCCACCAGCTTGTTGTTGGTGCGCAGGTAGTCCAGGCGCACCTTGAGTTCTTCCTTGATCTGCTCCACCGCCTGCATCAGGGTTTCCCGCGGCGTCACGTAGTGGCTCTTGGGATAGAAGGTGAAGCGCGGCAGCTTGCGGATCACCTCGCCGGTCAGCGGGTCGAAGGCGGAGATGCTCTCCACCTCGTCGTCGAACAGTTCGACACGGATGGCCTCCAGCTCGGATTCCGCCGGGAAGATGTCGATCACGTCGCCGCGCACGCGGAAGCTGGCGCGGGCGAAATCCATGTCGTTGCGGGTGTACTGCAGGCTGGTCAGGCGGCGCAGCAGCTCGCGCTGGTCCATGCGGTCGCCGCGGTCCAGGTGCAGGACCATCTTCAGGTAGGACGCCGGGTCGCCCAGGCCGTAGATCGACGACACGGTGCAGACGATGATGGCGTCCTCGCGCTCGAGCAGGGCCTTGGTCGCGGAGAGGCGCATCTGCTCGATGTGGTCGTTGATCGACGAGTCCTTCTCGATATAGGTGTCGGAGGACGGGACGTAGGCTTCGGGCTGGTAGTAGTCGTAGTAGGAGACGAAGTATTCCACCGCGTTGTGCGGGAAGAAGGTCTTGAACTCGCCGTAGAGCTGCGCGGCCAGGGTCTTGTTCGGCGCCAGGACCATGGTCGGGCGCTGCACCTGGGCGATGACGTTGGCGATGCTGAAGGTCTTGCCGGAGCCGGTCACCCCCAGCAGCGTCTGGTGCGAAAGGCCCGCTTCCAGGCCTTCGACCATCTGTCGGATCGCCTCGGGCTGGTCGCCCGCCGGCTTGAAGCGCGAATCCAGTTGGAATGTCGACATGGGAACCTCGCTGTGGGGTGTGACGCGGGCACGGCTGCGGCGTCAAACCAGGCGAAAGCATGCGCGATCAACTCGCCGCCTGCCATAGAGGCCTATATAATACCGGCCCGTCGACGCATCCCCCAGCGCCGTGCGCGGGGGGTTGCAATTGCATCTTCACTCCCGCCTTAGAGCTGCTGCCAAAATGAGTCTGTTCTCCGCTGTCGAAATGGCCCCCCGCGACCCCATCCTGGGCCTGAACGAAGCTTTCAACGCCGATACCCGCCCGGGCAAGATCAACCTGGGCGTTGGCGTGTACTACAACGAAGAGGGTCGCCTCCCGTTGCTGCGCGCGGTACAGGCCGCGGAGAAAGCCCGCATCGAAGCACACGCTCCGCGCGGCTACCTGCCGATCGAAGGCATCGCCGCCTATGACCAGGGCGTGCAGAAGCTGCTGTTCGGCGCCGACTCCGAGCTGCTGGCCGAAGGCCGCGTGGTCACCACCCAGGCCGTGGGCGGCACCGGCGCGCTGAAGACCGGCGCCGACTTCCTCAAGCGTCTGCTGCCCAACGCCACCGTGGCCATCAGCGATCCGAGCTGGGAAAACCACCGCGCGCTGTTCGAGGCCGCCGGCTTCCCGGTGCAGAACTACCGCTACTACGACGCCGCCAGCCACGGCGTGAACCGCGCCGGCCTGCTGGAAGACCTCAATGCCCTGCCCTCGCAGTCCATCGTGGTCCTGCACGCCTGCTGCCACAACCCGACCGGCGTCGACCTGAGCCTGGACGACTGGAAACAGGTGCTGGACGTGCTCAAGGCCAAGGGCCACGTGCCCTTCCTCGACATCGCCTACCAGGGCTTCGGCGACGGCATCGACGAAGACGCCGCCGCGGTGCGCCTGTTCGCCCAATCAGGCCTGAACTTCTTCGTTTCCAGCTCCTTCTCCAAGTCGTTCTCGCTGTACGGCGAGCGCGTCGGCGCGCTGTCGGTGGTCACCAACAGCCGCGAGGAATCCGCCCGCGTCCTGTCCCAGGTCAAGCGCGTGATCCGCACCAACTACTCCAACCCGCCGACCCACGGCGCCAGCGTCGTCTCCACCGTGCTCAACAGCCCGGAACTGCGCGCCCTGTGGGAAAAGGAGCTGGGCGAAATGCGCAGCCGCATCCGCAACATGCGCGTCGCCATGGTCGAGCAACTGGCCGCCCTGGGCGCCAAGCGCGACTTCGGCTTCGTCGCCCAGCAGCGCGGCATGTTTTCCTACTCCGGCCTGACCGCCGAGCAGGTGGAGCGCCTGAAGAACGAGTTCGGCATCTACGCCGTCGGCACCGGCCGCATCTGCGTCGCCGCGCTGAACAACGGCAACCTGGAAACCGTCACCCGCGCCATCGTCCAGGTGCTCTGAAAAAAATCGGGGAAGTCATCGGCAGAATGTTGACTTCCCCTTTTTAATCAGTAAGATACGCCCCGTTGTTCCGCGATAGCTCAGTCGGTAGAGCAAATGACTGTTAATCATTGGGTCCCTGGTTCGAGTCCAGGTCGCGGAGCCAAAATTCAAAAGCCCTCGGCACATGCCGGGGGCTTTTTCTTTGTGGGGGGCCTCCCCGGACCGTCGAGGAGCCCAACCCCCTTCAATAGCGTCCCAGGCCCAGCACGCCTACCCTCAACGAGCCATGGCTGAACGTCGGAACCAACCTAGGCAGCCCCGGCCAGCAGGCTCTCATAGGGGATATTCAAGCCATCATGCAGGCGCTTGATCATCGCCAGGCTGAGGCCACGCTTGCGATTCAGCACCTCCGAGACACGGCCGCTGCTGCCGATGAAAGGTTCCAGGTCGCGCGGCGTCAGCCCTCGCTGCTCCATGCTGAACTTGATGGCCTCGACGGGATCGGCCGGGCCTATCGGGTAGTGCTTGTTCTCATACGCCTCGATCAGCGTCACCAGCACTTCCATTTCGTCAGCCTCAGCCGTGCCCTCCTCCGCCTGGAAGATGGATTCCAGGCGCTGGAAAGCCGCGCGCAGGTCCTCGTCGTTTCGGATGGGCCTAATATTCATTCACCGTCTCCACGTCTATCTGGTCGTACCGGGCATGAGTGCCGATGAACTTCACCCAGGCGATGCCGCAGCGGTACTGCATCTCCACAACCAGGCGATACTTGTTGCCGCCGATGTTGAACACCACGCGGTTGTTGCCGCAGATGCTCGCGCTGCCGAATTGATTCTTCACGTCCTGCGGAGTCTTCCATTCAGCATTGATCGCCGCGTCGTACCAACTCTCCAAAGGGGCCTTGGTATCTTCCTGGCCAGGAATCCCCCAGAACTTCACCAGCGTGCTCTTTGCAATAACTCGCATCTGCCTCATTTCTCCCATATCGGGAGATTCTAGATCGAGAGCCGGCCATCTGCCAAGAGCGGCCTCTCCCGTCCCATCTCTCCCGCAGACATCAACCCCGAGCCCGCTGGTGCAGGCTCTCTGCTTGCCCTGAGAACAGCACTGGTTCGTCGCCTGGACGCCTCCAGCACCAGACACCCTCGGCCTGTCCTCCCAGGGTGATCGCCCCATGCCCACTGCTGGCCAGGGTCAAGCGTCATCCCGCCTGTGCAACGAAAAAGGCCGGCCCCCCGGACCGGCCTTTCCATCGCGGAGTGCCTCAGTCGAGACTGATCGCCTCCCGGTTGCTCTCCAGGATCGCCTTGCCGATGCCCTTCACTTCCAGCAACTGATCCAGGCTGGTGAAGGGGCCATTGGCTTGCCGATAGGCCACTATGGCTTCGGCCTTGGCCTTGCCGATCCCCTTGAGCCGCTTTTGCAGCGTCTCTGCGTCCGCCGTGTTGAGGCTGACCAGCCCTTCCTTCTCGTCGTGCATGGTGACCGTCGCCGGCGTCAGCTTCTCCGGCGCGGGAGCGGCGGCAGCCATGCCCGACAGGGAAAGGGAGGAAAGCACGACCAGCAGTAGCGCGAATGCCTTATGCATGAACAACTCCTTTTAGTCACTGGGTATGGCGAGCCAGAACGGGCTCGCCATTCACCTTTAGCGACAGGAGCGGGGCAAGGGGAAGAAGGGAAAATCACACTTTGAATGAATCAGGGGCTTCCTCGCCGATTGGACGAAGAGCCCCTCCTGCAACAAGGCAGTGTCCGACCGAGCACCGGTATCGGTCTGTCAGGGCTCCATACGGCGCTGCTGGTGGACCAGGTCGACGATGTCGCCATCCGGGCAGTAACCGTTGACCGTCTCGCGCAGCAGCATACGCACCTGGGCGTAGTCGCCCCGCTCCACCGCCTTCAGCAGCGAGACCAGCACCGTCTTGAACGCCTCCCAGGGCAGCATTTCCTCGTTCGCCTTCATGATCATCGGGTGCTCGGTGGCGCCTACCTCATCGCCGATCAGCAGCTCCTCGTAGAGTTTCTCGCCGGGACGCAAGCCACTGAACTCGATGGCGATGTCGCCGTGGGGCGAACTCTCCGAGCGCACGCTGAGCCCGGAAAGGTGGATCATCCGCTGGGCCAGCTCGAGGATTTTCACCGGCTGGCCCATGTCGAGCACGAAGACGTCGCCGCCGCGCCCCATGGAGCCCGCCTGGATCACCAGCTGCGCGGCCTCGGGAATGGTCATGAAGTAGCGGGTGATCGCCGGATGGGTGACGGTCACCGGGCCGCCACGCTTGATCTGCTCGCGGAACAGCGGGATGACCGAGCCGGACGAGCCCAGCACGTTGCCGAAACGCACCATGGTGAAGCGGGTCTTGTTCACATGGTGAACCCCGGTCTTGTCGCCGAAGAGCACCGGCGCGGGCTCCAGACTGAGTGCCTGGAGGATCATCTCGGCCAGGCGCTTGGTCCCGCCCATGACGTTGGTCGGTCGCACAGCCTTGTCGGTGGAGATCAGCACGAAGTTCTGCACGCCGGCCTGGATCGAGGCCTGGGCCGCATACAGCGTCCCCAGGACGTTGTTCAGCACCCCTTCGGAAATATTGTGCTCGACGATGGGCACATGCTTGTAGGCAGCCGCGTGGTAGACGGTGTTGATCTTCCAGCTGCCCAGCACCTCCAGCAGGCGCTCGGCGCTGCGCACCGAGCCCAGGATGGGCACGAGCTGCACCGGCAGGGATTGCCGCCGGACGCGCTGCTCCAGTTCCTGGTGGATGCGGTAGAGATTGAACTCGCAGTGCTCGAACAGCACCATCACCGTGGGCCCGCAAGGCAGGATCTGGCGGCACAGTTCCGAGCCGATGGAGCCGCCCGCCCCGGTGACCATCACCGCCTGGCCGCGGATGCAGTGCTCCAGCAGCTCCTTGCGCGGCGCCACCGGGTCGCGCCCCAGCAGGTCGGCGATGTCCACTTCCTGGATGTCATCCACCTTCACCCGGCCGTTGGCCAGGTCGATGATGCCGGGCACGCTGCGAACGTGCAGCGGATAGGGTTCGAGCAGACCGAGGATTTCGCGACGGCGCGCCCGCGAGGCGGAAGGAATCGCCAGGAGGATTTCCTGGGCCCCGGTCTCCTCGATCATCTGCTGGATATGCTTGGGCTTGAACACCCGCAGGCCGGCGATCACCCGGTTGGCGATCTCGTCGTCGTCGTCGATGAAGGCCACCGGCCGCATCACCCGCCCCATGCGCAGCGCGGCGACCAGTTGGTTACCCGCAGTGCCGGCGCCGTACACCGCGACCTTGATCAGGCCGTCATCCTGCTTGAGGAAGGGCACGACCTGGATCGCGCTGTACCAGTCGCCCATGAAGTACTGGCGCATGGCCAGGCGCAGCCCGCCGACCATCAGCAGGCTCAGCCACCAATAGTTGAGCACCAGGGAACGCGGCACCGCCTCGACGACCGAGCGGTTCCAGTAGACCACCAGCGAAAGCACCAGAGCCGAAATGGTCACCGCCTTCCAGATGGCGATCAGCGCATCGTTGCCCAGGTAGCGCATGACCGCCCGGTACATGCCGAAGCGGATGAACAGCGGTATCGCGATCAAGGGCGCGGCGATGAACAGCCAGGCATGCACACGGAAGGGATAGGTCAGGTCATCCGTGCCCAGGCGCACCACGAAAGAAAGCCACAGGGCCAGCCAGACCAGGAACACGTCCGTGACGACCTGCAGCATTCGCTTGTAACGTCGGGGCAACCTCAGCAGGCGCTCTCGCAGCATATCCTTTCATCCTTCCCAGTCCGGGAGCGCAGTCTCCCGTTACATTGACCACCATTTCCCATGGAGTTCACTTCGGTTGGCCGTTTTCAGGCCCACCGGCGCCCAGCGATGCCACGACCAGCACCAATGGAGCATAGGCAAGAAACAGACCGGCGACGCCGTCGATTCGGCCCAGCGCCACGAAAACGGCGATCGGCGACAGCCATATCAGATTGATCGCAGCCACCGACAAACTGATGGCGCGATGCCGGCCAAGACGCCGCGAAGCCCGCTGATAGGCATGGCTGCGGTGCGCTTCGTGAACCCGTTCGCCGCGCAGCAAGCGCCGCGCCAGGGTCCAGGTGGCATCGACCACGAAGGCGCCCAGCAGGATCAGCCACGACCAGAACAACTGCGGCGCCTGCCAGGCCGCCTGCAGCGAGAGCCCGCCCAGCATGATGCCGAGGAAGCCGCTGCCGGCATCGCCCATGAATATCCGCGCGGGCGGGTAGTTCCAGGCCAGGAACCCCGCGGTGGCCGCGGCGAGCAACAGCGGCAGCCAGGCGGCCGACCCCGCCCCCGCCAACCAGCAGCAGAGCGCCGCGCCGCCGCAGACGGTAATCGCCTCCAGGCTGGCGATGCCGTCGATGCCGTCCATGAAGTTGTAGAGGTTCAGCAGCCACACCAGGTAGAACAACGCCAGCAGCGAGCCGAATAGCCCCAGGTCCCAACGAGCGCCGGCGAACGACAGGGCCGGCAGCCCCCCCAGCATGTAGAGCAGGAAGGCCGCGCCGAGGAAATGACCGAGCAGGCGCCAGCGCGCCGGTACGTGGCGGTGGTCGTCGATGAATCCCACCAGGGCTATCCAGCCCCCCGACAGCAGCAGAGCAAGCATGGCGCGCGTATCGGTCAGGCCCATCTCCCAGGACAGCAGCAGCGCCAGCAGGAAGCTCAGGACTATCGCCACCCCGCCGCCCCTCGGCGTCGGCACACTGTGGGAGCTGCGCTCGTTGGGCACGTCCATCACGCTGCGCGCCAGAGCGTAGTGGCGAACCCCGGCGGTACCGGCCCAGGCCAGCATCAGTGCAAGAAACAGCAGCAGGAAGGTCATGCGCAGGTCTCCCGGTACCAGCGCGCCGTCGTCGCGAGCGCCTGGTCGATGCTCACCGGCGGCTGCCAGCCCAGCAGCTCGCGGGTCTTGCCGATATCGACCTGCAACGAACCCAGCACGCGCTGCGCCTGGGCCCCTCGCCCGAACAGCACGGCCAGCCCCTGCAGCAGGGCCACCGGCACCGGCAGCAGTCGCGGGCGTACGCCGAGCGCCACGGCCAGGCGACGGCACAGCTCGGCGCTGGAAAGATCGTGATCATCGCTGACCAGGAAGACCTGGTTGGCGGCACGCTCGTGCTCCAGGCAGACGCGCAGCAGGTCGACGAGGTTGTCCCTGGCCACCAGGCTCCGCCGGTTGCGCACCCGAGCGAACGGCAGGGGCAACTGCCGCTGCACCACGCGCATCAGGCTGGCGAAGTTGGCCCCCACGCCCGGGCCGTAGATGAGCGGAGGGCGGATGACCACCCACTCCATCGCGCACTCTTCGGCCAGGCGCGACAACGCCCTTTCCGCCTCCAGCTTCGACTGGCCGTAGGGATCGGCCGGCGCCGGCGCATCCTCGGCGCGGAATGGCCGGCCGGGCGGCGTCGACTCGCCGTTGACCTTGATCGAACTGATGAAGATGAAACGCCGCACCCCTGCGGCTGCGGCCTGGCGCGCCAGGTTGAGGGTGCCCTCGACGTTGACCGCACGGAACTCGGCCAGGGGATCGCCCGCGGTTTCGCGCATGACATGCACCCGGGCCGCGGCATGGACCACGACGTCCACGCCAGCCAGTGCAGAGGTCCAGTCCTGGGTTGCGTTCAAGCCATCGATGGAATGGACCTCCACGCCGGGAAATTCGCCAGGCAGACGGGAACGCACCGCCACCGCCAGGCGCAGTCCCGGTATCGCGGCAAAGGTTTCGAGAATGCCCCGCCCGACAAAACCGGTGGCACCGGTCAGAAGTACTTTCAACACCACTCCTAGAGATTCAAGGCGCCAGGGCACCATCCATGATTCCGGGCATCGGCATCACTGCTGGGGAGCAGCGATCGGCCTGAGCGTATTCCACCCGTGGCAGCCCGGACATTGCCAGTGCAGTTCGCGCCCGGCGAAACCGCAATTGCCGCAGCGATAGTGCGGCATCGATCGATACAGGCCGAGGATGATCGGCTGCATGTGGGTGAACAGTTCCTGGTCCGCCCTTCCGCCACCCAGCGTACCGAGCATGTCCAGCAGCCCTCGCCAGGACGGCTGCTGCTGGACCTTGGCCAGCAAGCGGCCACGCCAGCCCTGCCCATCCGCATCGAGCTGGGCCAGGATCGCCAGCAGCGCCGGCGATGCATCCGGCACCTCGGCAAGACGGCGCAGGCAGGCGAGGATTTCCGGCTCGGCACAACACTCGCGGCGCCGCAGCATGGGCAGCAGTTCGCCGAGAAAGCCGGCATCGGCCGCGCAGAGCTCGGTGATGGAGGCGTCGGCAGCCTGGAAGTTGCGCTGCCACAGCTCGCAATCCAGGCGCATCAGCAAGGCGCGCACGCATTGGGGGTCGACCCGCCGGGCTTCCTTGAGAAGCTCGCGGGCACCGTCGCGGTCACCCGCGCGAATGCGCTCCTGAGCCTGCTCGCAATAATAGTTGGCCAACACCGTCTTCAGCTGAGGGCGCCGCCCCACCAGGCGTGCAGCGAGCGCCACGGCACGCGCCCAATCCTTCTCGCGCTCGGCGATGCGACGCAACTCGTCCAGCGCTTCCAGCGAGATGGCCTGGCCATCGCGCTGCATCAGTTCATCCAGCAGTTGCTCGGCGCTGCCAAGCAACCCGCCGGCGATGTAATCACGGGCGAGTTCGAGACTGATCTGCGCGGACAGCTCGGGGTTGGCCGATGCCTTGTCCAACAGTTCCTGGTGGATCTGGATGGCCTTCTCGATATCCCCGCGGCGGCGGAACAGGTTGCCGACATGAACGTGGCTTTCGAGTGTTTCCTCGTTCAGCGAAAGCCCCTGGGAAAGGCGCTCCAGCGCGTCGTCGGAATGCCGGTCGAGCAAGTTGTGCATGTTGCGCACCCGCTCGCGCAACACCTCGTCAGCCGAAGCCGGCCAAGAGCCCGGGCGCAACGAGCGACGCCCCAGCCACCAACCGACGGCCAGGGCCAAAACGAACAGCAGCATTGCTACAACGCTGGACATCCCGGTGTCACTGGGTCTTCAGCGACTGGTCGCGCAGGGCCTGGTTTTCCTTGCGGAAGCGCGACACTTCGGAACGCAGCCCCGAGAGATGCAGGCGCGTGCGCGCCCGGAACGGAATGCTCAGCAGCAGGCCGATGACACCACCCAGGACAAAGGACAGGGTAATGAAGACCACCAGCGGCCACTCCGGCGTCTGCCAGCCCAGGAAGGCCAGTTGAACCTTCTGCAGGTTCTCCAGGACGAAGACGACCACTACTGCGCAGAGCAGGATGGCAGCCAGGAAGGCCAGAAAGCGTTTGAGCCGAAGCATGAAAAATCCTCGATCGTTCTCTAGCCGGCTACACGGGCTCGTTCACCCGATCGCGCAATTCCTTGCCCGGCTTGAAGTGCGGAACGAATTTACCATCCAGACGCACCGATTCGCCGGTCTTCGGATTCCGGCCGACGCGCGGTGCGCGGTAATGCAGAGAGAAACTGCCGAACCCACGGATCTCGATGCGATCGCCGGTAGCCAGAGCCTGGGACATCTGCTCAAGCATCGTCTTGATCGCCAGCTCCACATCCTTTGCGGAAAGCTGCCCCTGATGGGTGACGATTCTCTCGATCAACTCCGACTTGGTCATGGTTTTCCCTTCTTTTTCAAGCGGCTAGATCAGCTCTAGGTTCTTTTAGCACGCAGCTCAAGCTTTGAACAGCCTAAAGAAGGGAAAACGAAAAAGGGCGACCGAGGTCGCCCTTTTTCTTAGAGGAATCAGGACTTAGCCCTGATTCTCCATTTGCGCACGAATCAGATCACCAATGGTGGTCGGACCGGTGTTTTCTACTTCTTGCTTGCTACGCAGCTCTTTCATCGCATCCTTCTCGTCATCGACGTCCTTGGACTTGATGGAGAGGCTGATGACGCGGCTCTTGCGGTCGATGCTGATGATCTTGGCTTCGACTTCTTCGCCTTCCTTCAGCACGTTGCGGGCGTCTTCGACGCGGTCGCGGCTGATTTCGGAAGCCTTCAGAACGCCTTCGATCTCGTCGCCCAGGCTGATGACGGCGCCTTTGGCGTCAACTTCCTTGACGATGCCGCGAACGATGCTGCCCTTCTCGTGCTGGCCGGCGTAGCTGGAGAACGGATCGTCTTCCAGTTGCTTGATGCCCAGGGAGATGCGCTCGCGCTCCGGATCGACGGAGAGGATGACGGTTTCCAGCTCGTCGCCCTTCTTGAAGCGACGCACGGCTTCTTCACCGGCTTCGTTCCAGGAGATGTCGGACAGGTGAACCAGGCCGTCGATGCCGCCTTCCAGACCGATGAAGATACCGAAGTCGGTGATCGACTTGATGGTGCCGGAGATCTTGTCGCCCTTGTTGAAGCGGCCAGAGAAGTCTTCCCACGGGTTGGATTTGCACTGCTTGATGCCCAGGGAGATACGACGACGCTCTTCGTCGATGTCCAGAACCTGAACTTCCACTTCGTCGCCAACCTGAACGACTTTCGACGGGTGGATGTTCTTGTTGGTCCAGTCCATTTCGGAGACGTGTACCAGGCCTTCCACGCCCTCTTCCAGCTCGGCGAAGCAGCCGTAGTCGGTGAGGTTGGTGACGCGGGCCATGACGCGGGTGCCTTCCGGGTAACGAGCCTTGATGGCAACCCACGGGTCTTCGCCCAGTTGCTTCAGACCCAGGGATACGCGGTTGCGCTCGCGGTCGAACTTCAGAACCTTGACATCGATCTCGTCGCCGACGTTGACGATTTCCGACGGGTGCTTGATGCGCTTCCAAGCCATGTCGGTGATGTGCAGCAGGCCGTCTACGCCGCCCAGGTCCACGAATGCGCCGTAGTCGGTGAGGTTCTTGACGATACCCTTGACTTGCTGGCCTTCCTGCAGGGATTCCAGCAGGGCTTCGCGCTCGGCGCTGTTCTCGGCTTCCAGGACGCTACGACGGGAAACGACAACGTTGTTGCGCTTCTGGTCCAGCTTGATGACCTTGAACTCGAGCTCTTTGCCTTCCAGGTGAGTGGTATCACGCACCGGACGGACATCGACCAGGGAACCCGGCAGGAACGCGCGGATGCCGCTGACGTCGACGGTGAAGCCGCCCTTGACCTTGCCGTTGATTACGCCCTTGACCACTTCATCAGCGTTGAAGGCAGCTTCCAGAACCAGCCAGGATTCGGCACGCTTGGCTTTCTCGCGGGACAGCTTGGTTTCACCGAAGCCATCTTCAACCGCGTCCAGCGCAACGTGGACTTCGTCACCCACCTTGATGGTCAGCTCGCCCTGTTCGTTGTAGAACTGCTCGACCGGGATGACGCCCTCGGACTTCAGGCCGGCATGCACGGTGACCCAGTCACCGTCGATGTCGACCACGATGCCGGTGATGATGGCACCCGGCTGCATGTCGAGGGATTTCAGACTTTCTTCAAAGAGTTCTGCGAAGCTTTCGCTCATGTTTATACCTGTAGTCAAAGGCCTGTAGGCCCGGCTCCGCGCCACCAGCGAACGCGGTCAAGTGATGAAAAAGAAGCCAGCAGGATCGAGACTGGTATCCTGCCGGCCCCTGGCCGCGCCCGACCGAAGCCGGGCACTCCACATTCAATTTTTACGGGTTGCTCCGCCAACTATGGACGAAAGCCTCCCAATACAAGGTCTGGAATGTTAGCAACCGCTGTCACAGGCGTCAATCGAACAGCATGCGCCGATGGCGCTCGAACAGGCGTCGCGCCCAACGCAGAGGCGCTGTGACGCGCCAGGAAGAACTGCCGTACAGCGCCTGCAACTCCCGATGGACGGCCATGTTTTCCTGTCTCGCCATCTCAACTTGTTGTCGCGCCGAAGCGGCCTGGCGGTATGCCTCGGAAAGCTCGTCGGTCGTCGACGCCAAGCGGCCTTCCAATAGCTGGGCATGGCCTTGCCATTCATCCAGTTGCTGTCTGAACCAGCCCTGTTCCTTGAGGCGTAACGACTCACCAGTCTGCACGGTGGACTCCAGGCTGGCTATCCACCCGACCAATTCGGCCTCGCGCGCGACGAAATAACTCTTTTCCCGCCGGAGATACTCTCCTCCTTCCCACATCTCGACATCCTGCTTCCCGCAATGGCGCATCAAAGGCCAGAGTCCGGAGAAGTCACGTTCCACAGCCTGCAACAGAGACTCGAACCGTCCGTCGCCAGGCCGGACTTCATCCCGCGCCAGCCTGTCCAGCAGGTCATGCAAGCCAAGCAGCGCCGGAAAGCCCCCCTCATGGACACGCAGGGCTGCCTCATCGAACTGGCTATGGCGCAACTCATCAGCGAGTATCCGCTCGCTGAACCTGGCATAGGCCTGCTCGTCAAAACCCAGCCCCAGCCGCTCCGCTATCCGCAGCAGAGCATCACGCGGCCTGTCCATGAAGCCGTCGTAATCGACAACCAGCATGCGCCGGGAACAGGCAAAGCGCAGGGCCCGATAGCTGTGCTCGTACCAGAGCAGCAGACTCTTGATCACCGGAAAGGCATCCCGTCGCGATAACGACGCGGCCACACTGAGTGGGTTACGCAGAGGCAGAACGAATGCGGTCTCCACACCAAGCTCCTCCAGTACCGGCAACCACACATCCATCAGGCGTGACATGCGTGGATCCTTGATACCGAACCGGGCATGGCTGCCCAGACGGGCTTCCAGCAGTTCAGCGAGTTCCTGCCGTACGCAAGGGTACTCCGACGCGTCCAGCAGGCACTCCACGTCAAAGCCAAGCGAAGAGGACAGGCTGCCCGCCAGAGCATGTAAGCGCTCGTTCAATTCGACGACATCCCGGTCCTCCCAGAAGCCCTTGGGGTTATCGTCCCTGGGGCCCAGCAGGAAGTCGCCGAACTCCACCCCCAGGCACTCCAACGCCGCAGACAGGACACTGGTCCCTGAGCGATGCATGCCCAGAACGACGATGACACGCTTTTTCATTCGATACTTCCCCATTTCCGCCGTCCTCTCTCGCGCAACCAGGCCGAACCATGAACGCCGACGTACAGCGATACCTTGACGAACAGAACCAGCAGGCGCCGGAAGCGGGAATGGCCCCAACCTCCCCAGCGCTCCAGCAGGCGCCGGCAGCGCCACTGCCAATACAGGCGAGCGACCGCCTCGTTGCGCTGCTTTACAGGCTGAGAGACGGGCAGCGGCACAGGCAGGCGGACAACCTCTTCCAGCAAACCGAGCAATCGCTGGCTGAAAGTCGCCGAATCGAATTTCCGGAGAATGCGTTCCCGGGCGCGGGCCCCCATGCCACGCAGCAGCACCGGATCCTTCAGCAAGCGGCTCAAGGCCGAGGCGTAGTCGCTGGCCGGATCCCTGCTCTCCGGTTCGACCAGATAGCCACAGGTATCGTCCACCAACTCAGCCTGCCCCCCCACATTCGATGCCACCACGGGCAGCGCACAGGCCATGGCCTCGTACAGCACCAAGGCTATGCCCTCCGCCTCCGATGGCAAGAAGAACAGGTCCGCGGCCTGCAAGGCTCGTCGGAAGGCTTCCTCATCGAGCCACCCCAGCAAGCGGACCCGTTCGTCCAAGCGCACGC
Organism: Pseudomonas sp. PI1; assembly: GCF_000812405.1. NCBI lineage: Bacteria > Pseudomonadati > Pseudomonadota > Gammaproteobacteria > Pseudomonadales > Pseudomonadaceae > Pseudomonas > Pseudomonas sp. PI1. Next base: position 47,166 of record NZ_JWMC01000013.1, on the reverse strand, counting down.
GCTGCAGGTCGCGTCGCAAGTCTCCAGCCAATTCCCCATCGCCAATGACCAAGGCGATGAAGTCCTGATGGGTGTCGGCCAACTTACGCAGACTTGTGACGAACAGGTCCGGTCGTTTCTGCCGGCAAAGCCGACCGGCATAGACGATCACTGGCGTCTGCTGGCCTATTCCCAGTGCCTGACGGAACTGCCACCTGATGTCCGCATCGGGGCGCCAGCGCTGCACATCGGCGAACCAGTGCAGCACCTCGACGCGATGCGCAGCGATGCCGTGCGCCAGTAGCCACTGTCGAAGGTGTCGCGAAACCACCCAGTGCTGAACCACGTCGGCATCGTGGCGCACCGCCAGCCTCGGGTATCCGCCGCCGCCCCACCCCTCTTCCATATGGTTCAGGTCGATCACTGGCAACTTCGGGCAATGCATACGCAATGCCTGGAGCAGGTCGTAGGCGACGCGACAGTTGGACAGCAGCACCAGACCCGGCTTGCGGCTGTCGAGCAGGCAGAGGAGGAACTCCTCTATGGACTCGGCAGCGATAAAGCGCGGCAACACCATCACATCGTCACTCAGTTCGCGGAAGCGCGGCGCCCAGGCATGGGCAGCTTCCAGCGTGGCGATGACAGTCAGCGTCCAGCCTTGCCCGACCAGGCAGCGGGCGATATCGAGGTTACAACGGTCGGCGCCCCCCGGTTCCAACCAGGGCAACAGCATCAGCAAACACCGGTCGCCATTGTTAGCGATTATCGACGGGGGTCCGGCGACGGCCGCTCCGCGCGCCCAGTGCGCGTGCCGCGACGGCGGGTTGCGGAGGGCGAACAGGCGAGCATCTGCTCCGGGATGCCCGGCATAGGCAGCGAACGCCGCGCCAGGATGACTTCGCAGGAACCACCAGAGCTGTTCGAAGGCCCGAGGAAAGAGCCAGGGCATAGCGGGTTCATCCAGGTCCATCCAGGCCACGCAGGCGGAGCTATCGGTCCAGAGCCGTATTTCCTCATCGCCCGTCACGAAGCTGATGCGCTCATCCTGCATCAGGTCAGAAGGCAACTGTACGCCACGAACCAGCCAGCGCCAGGCAGTAAGCGACTGCCCATGGAGCAGTTCCGCCATGCGTTCCAGAGTGGACTCGCTGCACGGTGTGCGGGTGACGATCACCAATAGTGGATCGCACCTCCCCGATACGGCCACGCCATCGCTCATGACACCGGCTCCGGCAGTACCGCGGCGATGCTGCGAGTTCTATGGAAATTCTCGACGAAGGCAGGCCATTGGCAGGGCTCCAGCAGAGCGGGCAGGCGATAGATGATTTCCGCCTGCCGCTGCAGCCAAAGCGGCAGCGGAGCTTCATGTTCGACGATCAGTTGCAGCGATGCTGCTCCCTGTTGCAGGCCCGCTCTGCAACGCTCGGCGTCGTCGGGGCGACGCAGATGGACCAGGGTCACGGCCGGGAAAGCGTGGTATTGCCCAGGGCGGGCAAGATTGCGCAATGGGTCGAAGACGACTCGCTTGCGGTAGCCATCGACCAGCCGACGGCGCCTGTCGGAAGCCTCGAAAAAGGCCGGATGCGCCTGGCGCAATGCACGATAGGCGCGCAACGCCCGACGGTTGATCCAGGCGAGACGGCTACCCGCATGTCGGCGGTAGAAGAACAGCGGCTCGGCGATAACCCGGCCACGAACACCCGCACAGGCAAGGCGCACCCAGTAGTCCCAATCCTCATGCTGGTTGCGCTCTAGAGTGAAGCCCCCCACCGCGAGCCAGTCCTCGCGATGGAAGACCGCAGAGACCCCGAGATGATTGACGTAACGAAGCAGTTCGGGGTCCAGATCGAGCGTTCTGGCCAGGCGCTCTTCCTCACCGAACAGTTGCATCCAACTGTGCGCCACACGGGTTCCAGCATCCGCCTCCAGCAGGATGACGCACTTTTCCAGGTAATCGGGCGCCAGCCAGTCATCGGCGTCCAGGCAGCACACATAGCGCCCCCTGGCTTTCGCCGCACCGGCGTTGCGCGCAGCCCCGGGTCCGGCATTGTCTTGCCGGAGCAGCGTCAGGGTCGTCCAGCGCTGCAAGCGGGCCAGCAGACGGAGCGTCCTCCGCTCGTCGGAACCGTCATCGACGATGATCACTTCGATATCCTGCAGCGTCTGCCCTTTCACGCTGCGCAACGCCTGGAGCAGGTAAGCGCCATAGTTGAAGCAAGGAATTACCACGCTGAGCAGCGGCTGCTGCGGGTTCCAGGGCTGCGCCTGGCAGGCCTCGCGCGTGAGCTCCTCGTTTCGACGATGCCGCCCAAGGAGCGAGCGGAGGATCTGTCGGCCTGGGTCCCCTGCCAGGCGAGCCAACAACGGCCCCAGGAGGAAAACCGAATAGTCGGCGGCATGACGCAACCGCCGAACGAACATACTTGCGACCATGCGTTCAAACCGTAGCGGCGGTGGTGGCGGGCACAGGCAGGTAGCCCGGCAGTGCGGCTACCCCACGCTCGAACGCTGCCCAGCTGTGGCGGTCACGAATGCGTGCCTGGGCGTTTTCCACCCTGCCGGCGGCTTCGACAGAATCCCCCAGCGCCGCCCGTATGGCTTCGACATACGCCAGGGCACCCGCCCCCGGCTGCAGCGGATAACCACTGCGCTCGTCCAGCAGTTCGGAGATTCCCCCCACCGTCTCGGCGACGATCGGCAAGCCGGCTGCGCTTGCCTCCAGCAGGACGTTCGGCAAACCGTCATATAGAGAGGTATAGAGGAACAGGTCGTACGACCCACCACTGGCCAGTTCGGCAAAGCTATCGAATCGACCGCCCATGTAGAGGTTCGGCAACGTTGCCAGGCCATGGAGTACCTTTGCGGAACAACTGAGGTCAGCCTCGCCATAGACCTCGAACGACACATCGGGCATGGCCTTGGCTATTTCCAGAAGCATTTCGGGACGCTTCTGCAAAACGATGCGGCTGGCCCACAGTACGCGCCGCCCGCCCGTTACCACGGGATCCCGCATCTCCGGCAGGACACAGGGAAAATACAAGGTATGCATCCGCTCGGCGGGCAGGCCGTCGCGTCGATGGATTTCCTCGAGGAAGGTCCGGTTGTCCGACAGAATGCCGCTCAGGGCGCTCCAGGCCCTGGGCAGATAGTCCGTGGAATAGCTGCACCGGACCCCATAGCGGTCGCGGTCGTCGCAATAGACGCTGGCGAATATTCGCTTGCCGAGCGCTACCAGCGGCTTGCCGAAACGCTCGACGACCTGCCAACCGAGCTCCGAGTTGATCAGATGGATAGTGCGGGCCGGGGTCTGGAGCAACAGGCGCAACAAGATCAGACGTCGATCCTCGTCACCGGCACGGCGGGCCAGTTGACCGAACTCGATCACCCTGGCCTGTTCCGGTATGAGCCTGACCCAGGGAGACGATACGTCGCGGGTAAGCACCACAACCACCCGCAGCCCACGCTGCGTGCACAGGCGGACGTGGTGCAACAGGCCAAGGTCCGCACCGCCACGCATGAGGTGGGGAGCCAGAAAGACGATCTGCGGCGCCCAGGCAACGAGATCGTCGAACATTTCCCGATACAGCATGGCCGGATAGGGATCGACTGGTGGTTGCCAATGCCGGTACCCCGCCAACAGTTCAGCACGGGGATACAGTGCCGGTTCAATCGACGACAGCGCCTGCATCTCGTCGACGATCCAGTCCGGTAGCACGTTACTGTTCTGCGCCGTCGACATCTCGGTGGGCATGACCAGGTAACGATGCTTTAACCTATCGCCCAGGCGAACGATCCGCTGCAACTGACGCTCGCTGATGCGCCCCCGAAGCAAGGACATGCATTGGTGATAGCTCCTGCGCGCACAACGCAGGAGCAGGGATTTGAACCTCGCCTTCACACTCATTGCCACCTCGTAGCGCCAGACCACATAAGCGCTTGCCACCCTATCGCCGCGGGTTCCCGCATAGCCGTCATCCGCCTTTCCCCGGTCTCAGATCTCGAAACGACAGTTCTCGAAGAATCGGCTTGGACGCAGCACTGCCTGCCTGGCATTCATGTCCATCAACATCGAGTCGTGCTTGCGCCGATAGAAAAAGGCCGTCTTCTCCGCCACCGTATGGATGCGACCGGAAGCGATGACCTCGAGTCCCCAATGCCAATCTTCGTAACCGAACCCCGTTTCGCGAACCCGGGTAGGCTGGTAGGGAATGGCCTGGAACACCGACTTTCTGGCGAATACCGCCGAGCCCCAGGGATGGAACTTGAAGCAATTGGCAATGCTGTAGTCATCGCGCAACTGGTCGACGACCCGCCCCAGAGCCTGGATCGCGCCATGACTGACGATGTATTCCGGATGTACCACCGCTCGATCGCCGCTCGCACGGGCGACCGCCAACGCCTCGGTGAGCCAGTTGCCACTGCAGTAATCGTCGCCATCCAGGAAACCAACATAATTCGCGGTGGCGCATTCCATTCCGGAATTGCGCGAAAGACCGAGATCACCGTGTTCGACTTCATGCACCTGATCACTCGCGCAAAGCGCGGGATGGTCGTGGACGATTCGCCGAGTGTCATCGTCCGCACAGTCGAGCACCGCTACCAGTTGCACATTTATGCCGGCACTTTCCGCATGCCGCCGCATACGCTGGAATCCCCACAGGCTCCACTGGGCCAAAACCCCTTCGGCATGAAAGTTCATCACCAGACTCAAGTCATGCATGGCGTTCATCCCCCCATATGGCAGCCGCAACAAAGCGCCCTGCATCCATTCAGGCATCCCGCGGCAGCCGGACCAGTTCTACAGGACATATTGGAATTGCTCCGCGACTTCACCAGCCACTCCGGCGATGAGGTCGCGCTCCTCCTGATCCATCTCTACACGCCACCCCATGGGGGCCAACGTCGGTAACGCCCCCTCGTCCACAAGGCGCTTGGCCATCTCCTGGGGAGCGGCCAGCAGATCTTCATAGCGCAACCAGCGCAGCGCATCGCCGGCATCCAGCAACAGTTGGGCGAGATAGCGCCACCACAGCGCCCGGCGCAACGGCAGGTACTCCGTTCGGGCGATCTCGAGCAACGCCTTGCGCTGCCAGCCAGTCAGCCCCGGGTCATCCGGATGGCCTAGCGGCTGCTCCTGCACAGCGGCATTGCGTAGATGCTCGAAAGTCCGAGCCCAGGAATTCAGGCAGTCGTAGGGATGACGAACCAGGGCGACACAGCGGACCTGGGGCATCACTCGACGTATCGCCGGGAGGCACGAGAGATACGCCAGGGTATTCTTGGTACCGAGCGTGAACGCAGGAGTACGCACGTTCGCGTGATATGCAGTGGCCTGGTCATATCCCCGTGCGGTGTCATCGATCAAGCGGCCGCCCTGATGCTTGTTCGGCACCGGCCTACCGGCCAGCAGCTCACGCCGCAGCTCGGCATAAAGCCTTGGGATCCCCCACGGACGGGGCCCCTCCACCAGTGCCGGGAATACCTCTGCGGGCTCGTTGATGATCACTGTGTCGTCACGCTCGGAAAGCAGGCGACAGAAATAACTGGTGCCGCTACGCGGCAATCCGGTGATGAGCAGATCCACGCCGGATCGTGCCAGCTCGCTCCGCGACCTGTTTTCCAATAGCCGTGCCCAGTACGAGTCCCGGCACAGAACCTCGCCCAGCAATGGCCAGTTCTGCAGCAGCCCGTGCAGGTCATCCAGCAGGGCCGGCTCGCGGAGGAAGGAAGCCAGTTCGTGATAATGGCAGAGTAGCGGTTTGTACTCCGCCGGCCAGGGCTTCAGATGCAAAGGGAAGTTGTATCGCTCGGTCAACGCACGGGTGCGATAGCCCAGCTCCCGAAGCGCCAGCGGCAAGGCCAGTTGATCGAGCCACGGCCATTTGTGAGCGATCTCCGGCGCCGTCCGTATCCGTTCAGCAAGACTCAGCCAGCGGGAGGCGAAACGCGGAGCGTTGCGCACCCAGATGAACCCGGCGTTGTAATAAGGTGGGATGCTCTCTTCGGTGCAACTGGTCAGCACCCTCGCCACTGGCAACTCGAGCTCCGCCAGATCGTACAAGGACTGCCAATAGCCCGAGTCGGTCGGCACCAGAGCCATGTCGGCAGGCTTGAGCGCAGCGTCGAAGCGGCCCAGTTCATTGAAGTCCAGCGCCTCCAGGCAATACATGTCGCTGTCGAGGAACAAGGTATGCCCCTGCTCCTCGCCCAATGCCAGGGCGGCAAACTTATTGCCGATGGGATAAGAAGTGCCAAACGGATTGTTGATTTCCTGCAACTCGACATTCAGTTGGCGGTACAGGCGATACGACTCCGAACTCAACTCTCCCCACTGCGCGACCGGGCGAGCTAGCGCGGCAACGAGCCTGGCCTGCGAACCAAGCCTGGCACGCAAGGATGCCGCCAGCATGGCTGCCTTGAACTCCAACTCGCCGCCATGCACGACGAAAACCACAGTGAAAGGCATCTCAGGCCTCACCGGAGAATGCCTATCAGTCATGAACGGACAGTGCCTCGAAATGGCCGCGCAGGTTGACTACCGCATCGAAACACTTGCGGGAACTGAGAATACGTAGAGTGGCGGCGTTTACCTGTTTGTCGAGCAACTCGCAGAGGTTGTCCGAGCGGGCATCGTCCAGCCGTAGGGTCAGTGAGTAATCGCCGGCCTGGAGGTCGCCGGTAAAACTGATGCAGGCGCGTAGCCTTCCATCCTCATGAACCGGCAGTTCGATTCCCTGATGCGAGTTATTGAAGGCATAGAGGTTGTAACCCCGCAAATCACGCAGAATCAGGGTGAGCCTGGGACGCGCCACCGGCTGGAACAACTGCGCCGACACCTCGACAACGATGCGCTCTCCGCTTTCGAAGCAATGCCCCGCCTCTCCCGCCCCATTGAGCCGTAGACTCAGGATTCGCCCCTTGCCATTGCTGAACGCCAACCCACCGTCACCGAGTGCATGGGCCGCCCGTTGCCCGCCCCCATCTCCCACTCCCGAAGCAATCAAGCCGTCACGCTGGTAGAGTTCGCAGGCCGTCTCGCAGTCTCCATCGAATGCGGCCCCACCATCCTTCAGGTAGATCGCTCGAGTGCAATAGTTCTTGATCAACTGCACATCATGGGACACCAGCAATATCGTGACGCCCTTGGCTAACAATGTATCCAGCCTGTCAAGGCACTTGAACTGGAAAGCGGCATCGCCGACGGCAAGGGCCTCGTCGATGATCAGCACGTCGGCATCGACATGGGCATTGAGTGCGAAGGCCAGGCGGACATACATGCCGCTCGAATAGGTCTTGACCGGCTGATCGATGAATTCGCCTATGTCCGCGAAAGCGATGATCGCCTCCAGTTTCCCGGCTATCTCGTCCTTCGTCATGCCCAGCAACATGGCATTGAAGATTACGTTGTTCCTTCCGGTTTCCTCCGGATCGAACCCCATCCCCAACTCCAGCAAGGCGGCCACCCGGCCATGGACCTGCGCCCTGCCCCGGGATGGACGCAAGGTCCCTGCGATGATCTGCAGCAAGGTCGACTTTCCGGAACCATTGCGACCGATGATGCCAACGACCTCTCCCGCCGCTATTTGTAGTGATAGGTCGCGCAAGGCCCAGAACTCGCGATGAAAACTGAAGCGGTTGCCCAAAAGCGCCTGCAAGAAACGCTTGCCGGGACTGTCGAACAGATGGAAACATTTCCCAAGTCCGGAAACCTGGATCATGGGGCGTGGCTCAACACTCATCTCGCTACCATTGGCCGGCCATTACATGCTCGCCAGCACTTTCCTGTTGATTTCACGAACGTCATAACGTGCTTCGGCGATACGCCGGCTCTCCCTTCCCATCCGCAGGATGAGCTGGGGGTCATGGATGAAACGAGCCATCGCCTGCGTCAGGGCCGTGGGGCTGCGGATCGGCACCAGAAAGCCGTTGACGCCATCGACGATGCTTTCCCGGCAGCCCACCCAGTCCGTGGTGATCACCGGTCGCCCCAGCGCCATTGCCTCCTGGATGCAGCGGGGAATGCCTTCGCGGTAATAGGAAGGCAGCACCAGGACGCTGGACTCGTTCAGCCAACCCCGCACATCCCTCACCCAGCCAACCCAGCGCACCGAGCCTTCCTCGCTCCAGCCGAGGATCTCCTCTCTCCGAATGGAGTCCGGGTTGACGTCCGTGTCGCCAAGAACGATGCATTCGATCTCGGGGTGCTCAGCCTTCAGCGAACGGGCGGCCTCGACGAAATCCTGGATACCTTTCTGCTGCAGAAGGCGACCGACAAAAATGAAAACGACCGGGCTCACCGGCGGCCGCGAGGGTAGGAAATGCGTCAGATCCAGACCGATGCCCGGCAACAGCACGACCTTCTCCGCCGCCACCAGGCCGCCATGCACGAAGAGTGCGTAGTCATCGCCATTGAGCAGGAAAACGCGCCGGGATGACTTCAGGGTAATGCGATAGAGCCCGCGCACGAGGCCACGTAACAACCCTCTGGCAGGGCTCGATGCGTCCACTTCAGAGAAGACGTAGCCCGCGCCCTCGATCATCGAGTAGATGATGCGAACCCCGGCCAACCTGGCGGCCAGCCCGCCAAGGATCACAGGCATGGGGAAGTAGCTGAAGACGGCATCTACCCTGAAGGAACGGAGCCGCCAGGCGGTTTTCACGATCGCCCATAAGGCGACGAAAGGGTTCATGCCGCTGCGCCCGATGTAACCCTCGACCGGCGTTGCACCCAACTGGCGAATCTGCTTTCTGCTGTGCTCGTCATGATCGGGAGCGAAGGCATAGACCTCCACGCCCCTGGCAACCATGTCGCGAATCAGTTCGCCGCGAAAATTGACGATCGAGAAAGCCTGGTTGGAAACCAGCGCCAGCCGCCGGAAACCAAGGTTGCACGCACCAGGCCGGCCTGAAAGCATCATGCTTCCATACCCGACGCCTGCCAACGCCAGACATCGGCCACTATCTGCCCGATGTCCTTGCGGGACTTCCAGCCCAGCTCTCGCTCGACCTTGGCGACATCTGCCCAGCTTTCCGCGATATCTCCCGGGCGACGGTCACGAACCTCGTAGGGTATCGGCTTGCCGCATACCGCTTCGAACGCCCTCAGGACCTCCAGAACCGAATATCCCCGGCCCACCCCCATGTTCCAGACGCGGACGCCGGCATGCCGGAGGAGGAAATCCAGGGCCTGCACATGTCCCTGGGCCAGGTCGCAGACATGCACATAGTCGCGTACCCCCGTACCATCTGCCGTGGGGTAGTCATTTCCATATATCCCCACGGCCGGCTGCAGGCCCACGGCGACACGGCCGACGATGGGCAGCAGGTTGTTCGGCTGGCCTTTGGGGTTTTCGCCGATCAGGCCGCTGGCGTGCGCGCCGGCCGGGTTGAAATAGCGCAGTATCGCCACCGCCCAGCGCGGATCGGTGGCGGCGAAGTCCCTGATCACTTCCTCGGCGAAGAACTTGCTTCGGCCATAGGGGTTGACCGCACGCCCCGCCGGATGCGTTTCGGCAACAGGGGCGCTTTCGGGGTCGCCATACACAGTGGCGGACGAACTGAAAACCAGGCGATGAATTCCCGCCTCCGCCATCGCCTCCAGCAACGTCAGGATGCCGCCGACATTGGTGGAGTAATAATCCAGCGGCAGCCTTACGCTTTCCGCCACGGATTTCAGCCCCGCCAGATGGATAACGGCATCGATGGCATGCTCGGCGAAAAGCTCCCGAAGCAAGGAGATATCCCGAACGTCCCCCTTCACGAAACACAGGGGCTTGCCGGCCAGGGCTTCCATTCTGTCGAGCATGGCCAGGGAACTGTTAGCCAGGTTGTCCAGGACAACGACATCGCTCCCCCACTCCAGCAAGTGAACGACCACGTGGGAGCCAATGAAACCTGCCCCGCCTGTCACCAACACTTTCATCGCAACACCAGTGAAAACGTCATGCCTCGAAAAGCAAAAGTGAAGAGGCGGTTCACACCGCCTCTCCACAACCTCATGACCTGGGCCAGAGATCAGTTGCGGTTGTTGCCACCGCGATGGTTGACAGTAGAGGACGGACCGGAGTCGCCATTGAAGTTGCCCTGGGTGGTGGAGGTCATGTTCACCAGGGTGCCGTTCGGCGTACGGATCAGACCGAGCGCCTCACAGGTGGGGAACTCGCCTTCCAGCACCAGGCGGGCACGGCCACCTGCACCGTTCCAGTCGGCACCGTTGACACCGAAGGCGGAAGCGACCTGCTCCACGCTGTAAACACCGGTTTCGTGGGCCTGGAGAACCTCCTTGCCGCTCTGGTCGACGATGTAGGCGCTGCCGACTTCCGGATAACGCTTGCCGTTCTGGTCGAACAGCACGCCACGGACCTTGCCGGCACGACCGCTGTCGCTGGTGTTGGTCAGGCGGATGAAGAACGCATCGGCGTTGTTGGCGGCCGGCAGGTTGAACAGGCTGGCAACGCAACTGCTCTTCCAGAAGTGGTCGATCTCGCCACCGTTGATCACTCGGTCGACATAGCGGACGTTACCGAAGTCGATACTCAGCGGACCTACGACGAAGCTCTGCTGGGCGACCATGGAGTCCGCGCCATTGGACTTCACGCAGATGTTGTAGGTCTGGTTGACGTCGCCATTCACCAGTTCCAGCGACAGCTTGGTCGTGCCATTGGATCCCGGCTTGGGCTTGAGGGCCTCACCGGTCCAGGAGTGGGCGATCTGGTCGGCAGCGGCAGTGCCGTTGGCGTAAGCCTGGCAGTTGGCGGTGGTCAGAGCTACGGACTCGAGGCCGCTGAAATTGCCGCTGATGTAGCTGTGCAGCTTGTCACTGCCGTTGAAGCCGAACACGTTGCGACCGTCTTCGTTGAGCACGTCCTGGTTGACGCCAAGACGCACGCTGCCCAGACGGGCGTAGTTGGCGCCGTAGTTGTTCGGATCGGTCACATCCGGCTGCACGGAAACGGAAGTGTCGAAGCTCTTGTCCTGGTTGGCCAGGTCCAGCGAGTGGAGAACCTGGTACTGTCCCCAGACGTTTGTATTAAGGACATCCCAATAGACTGCCGGCAGGGAGGTGAATACCATCAGCGGCGGAGCGGAGTCGTTGTTCTTCGCGTCGCCGCCGTTCGGGCCGGTGGTGGTGTCCAACTGGGCGGAAACGGTCACGTTGAAGCGGCGCTCGTTCAGCGGGTCGTCCATCATGCTGACGTTGGACTGACTCAGGAAGGTCGCGTCACCTTGCAGGGCGGCGCGCAGGCGATCGATCCGCCCCGGCTGCAGGCCGGCGGTGCTGTTGGTGCGGAAGTTGAAGTGAACGATGGAGTTATCGGCTGCCGCTTTCTTGATTTCCTCAGCACCGGCGGTGTCCAGCGTGAGGCTCAGGGTATTGACGCCGGTACCACTGGTGATGGTGAAGCCTTCACCGGCGGGCAACGTACCGATCTGGATCTGGTTGGGGCTGATCGTGTTGGCGAACTGCGCCACGGTACGATCCAGGGTCAGCTTGATGGTGTGACCAGGTGCAACATTGACGGCCTTGACCAGGTCGATGGCGTACTTGAGGTCGGGAAGGTCGAACTGGGTGGTTTCGGAGAGGTTGCCGAAGACTTCCTGGGCGATGGTGATGTTGGCGGCGCGGCTGGTGTAGTTCGCGCCGGTCTCGATACTTACGCCTTCCTTATAGTTCGACTGGCCCGGAGCATATTGATCTTCGGCCCCCGGAGAGTTCTGAAGAACGGTCCCGTTGGAACTCGGACCGACAACGATGCTGACCACGCCGGCATTGGCCGCGCCCGCGAACATGGCAGAGACAATAGCCGCGCTCAGCAGTGTTCTTTTCAACATTTTTCAAGCTCCTAACTTTTCTAGTATTTCCATCCAGTCGAACGACTGGTTTGCCGACGGCAATTACATACGGGCCATATATACCCAAAGCGGAAGGCCGCATCGGGCCCCACTCCAGGAACGGTTCGCCGCCCCCTGGCCAGCCGCTCCGGGCCAGTCAGAACTGGGAAAACTGCCTATAGCCATATGACTTACTTCGCACCACTCCACTACTTACAGCCATATCTGACCGAATATTGGAACAGCGCAAGCCAACACAAAATTCAGCATCAGCTTCAGGCAGCGTTATATATTCGGAACTTCCTCAAAACAACGGGCCACACCTCGCAAAACCCCAAATAGCAAAAATATGGAAAACGCCTACAGACCAGGAAACTAAAATCCTAAGAAAATTCGAAACTTTATATTCAGCAATTTCAACAACCCTCTCCGCTGACCGAAACAGCGCCGAAGTTGCAACCTTTGTGCGACGCAATGGAAGCAGTCCTCTCCCCGCGCTGTAGGAAGAGGGTTATGGAAGAAGGACGAGACCAATTGCCAATTGGCGGTGAGAATGCGATGCGGGGTCTGCAGCCCGAATCGAAGCATCGCGGCAAAAGGGGCCCCGCCCCTGCGGAGTCCCCTCGGAATGCCAAATGAGAGGGGGGGCAAGCGCTCATGGATGACCAGCGCTGCCCGTCCGAAGATGCCGCCTGGCTACAGGCGGCGGCATTCAGCCAAAGACTTCTCGCAACCGAGCGCCGGTTCGATCATCCGACGAAGTTTCTCAGTGACCTCTCTGGCCTCCTCCGCTCCGTCGATGACGTAGGGCTGGATAAGCATCACCACCTCATCCTTGGAGGTGTTCCGGGTCTGTTTGCCGAACAGATATCCCAGAACCGGCAGGTTCTTGAGCCACGGGACACCGTCATTGCTGTCCGCTTCATTCTCGTTGATCAACCCCCCCATGAAAATGGAGCCGCCACTCTGCAGGGTCAGCGAAGTTTCCAACGAGGTACGCTTGATCGGGGGAGAGGAAATATCGCCACCTTCGCTACCAGAAGACCCAGCTCCACCGCCATCGCTGACTTCCTGGCTGACAGTCAGGTCCACCCGGTTGTTCGAATAGACGACAGGAGAGACGTTGAGGATGACGCCGGTCGAACGATAAGAGATGGACTGCAGGAGGTTGGAGTTCCCGCCGGTATTGCTGCCGTCGGTTTGCCGCCCGGTCACGACCGGAATGTCGGTACCGACATTGATGTTGGCCTGTTCTCCGCTTTTCACCAGAATCCGTGGGGTGGCAAGGATCCGAGTCCGCTTGTCACTTGCCAGCGCGGTCAGTGTCGCCTTCGTGCCACCGGCCGTATTGATCAGGTATTTGAAACCCTCTTTCCCTGCCGATATTTCACGAGAGAACTTGGAGCCGGAATTCGCCGCCCCACTCAGCAAGGACCATTCCAGGCCCGCCTCTTGGTTGTCGCTCAGCGTCACACTGGCGACCGTCACCTCGATCAACACCTGGCGCGCCGGCTTGTCCAGTTGCCGCAGCAGCGGCTGCATCTGCTGCCAGACCCTGGCCGGGCCACGGAACAGGATAGCGTTACGGTTCTCGTCCTCGACTATGGTGCCGCTGCCCGACACACCAGCCGCCAGGCTATCCATCAGGCTGCTACTGCCGCCCGACAACAAGGCCTGGGCCCCGGCAAGGCGGACGAGCGGAGCGACACCGGACTGGCCGCCACCCATGTCGCCGCCGCCACGTCCCGACGCCGAGCGTGGCGGTACGGCATTGTTACCAGAGGCCGCCGCGGCCCGGCTCGAAGCGCTGCTGCCCAAGCCCGGCGTCAACCCGTAGGCACCACTGCCCGCCGGACCGGAAACCAGCGCCCGCAGCGAGCGAGCCACTTCGGTGGCGCGGGTGTTACGCACTTCGTAGAAGAACAATCCCTCGCTTTCCGCCCCAGCCCCGGCAGAATCCACAGCGCTGGCCAGGGGGACGCGATCCACCTGCCCGGCCCAGTCTCGGGCCAGGTCCAGCAGTGAACGCTGGTTGGAGAACACGATCAGGCCATTGGAGCTTTCCAGCGGCACCAGCACGACGCTGCCGGAGGCCTCACCGATGCCAACGCTGTAACCCTGGGCCTCGAGCAGAGTCTTCAGTTGTTTGGCCATCTCCGCAGATGTGATGAATGCCGGGTCGATGCGCAAGCTGTGCTGCCCCCGCATGAACGGCTGGTCGAGCAGCCGCACGGCCTGCGCCGCCTGCTTGACCAGGGACGCCATACCCTTGAGCATCAGGCCGCCGCGCGGATTGTCCGCGGAGGCCGACAGCCCGGATTTGTCGTAGGCATTGTTCAACCAGGGAATCACGTCCTTGGGATCGACGTTGTGCAAGGGTATGAACTGGAACACGGGCCGGTAGGCGTTGGGCACATCAGGAAGCGCTTCGCCGCTGACGAGGATCGGCGGCTCCTCGGGGCTCAGGCCGATCTGCTTGACCTGGAAGCGCAGGATGCCACCCTGCTTGACGATCTCTACGCCGTAATTGGCCATGACCTGCGAGGCGATGTCGTAGACCGTCTGCCGGGTCTGCGCCTGCTCCAGGCGCAGGGTGACCCGGTCGTTACGTTTCTTCAGGTTGTCGTCGATCTCGAACGACAACCCCAGCAGGTTGCCGAAGACTTCGTTGATGAAGCCCGGCAGGGCGACGTCCTCGATGTTCACCTGCAGGTCGGCGTTCTTGTCATCGAGCACCAGGCGATCGGCCTTGTCCACCAGCCCACCCACGGGCCCGGCGGGAGGTGCTGGCGTCGGGCTCACCTGCGGCCCCGCCGATTGCTGCGGGCGCTGCACCGTTCCCTCGGCCCCCTCCTGCGGCATGTTCTCCTCCATGGCCTGGCGAGGCTCCAGCAAGGGCGCGGGCAATTGCAGCTGCGTCGTACCACAGCCTCCCAGCAGTCCCAGACAGATCGCGAGCAACAGCGGGTGCCGGGGAAAGGCCGCAAGGGCATTATTCGAGGGGGGCATAGAGTTTCCTTTCAAAGTCCTGTGTTGCGCCATCCTCGGACAGCGAGAAACGAATGCCCTGCCCTTCGATCCGTTCGAGGCGTTCGCCTCCCGGTAGCTGGTCGCCCGGGGCATAGCGCAACAGCGGCGCGGCGGCATCCTTGGCGATCAGGGCGAAACGCTGTCCACCCTCGGCGACCACACCGCGAAACAGCCATTGGACCTTGACCCGGGCCACGCCCTGCTCGTCCACGCTGATGCGCGCCGAGCGTGCTTTCTCGGCCTCTTCCCTGGCGCTGCCCCACCAGGCCATGCCGGCGATCTGCGCCGGAATGCTGGCATTGCGGGAGACAGGCTGGACCTCCGGTAGCCGCCACTGCGCAGTCTCAGCCGGAGCCTCGGGTATGGCTGCCCGTGGCTGCCAGAGCAGCGCCAGCAGGACGCCGCCGGCAAGCGCCGCCCAGGCCAATCGGAAGGGGAAGAAGGAAGTCATAGGAAACCGATGAATCGATACCGCTAGGGAAAGGTGCATTCGAAACAAGTTGAAGGCGGGATTCTGTCATTACAGAAATGCTGCCTTTGCCGCTTTCCATGAAGGAAGTTTCCCAACCTGGGACTGCGAACGATCGACAGCGCCTGAATGGCCTGAATGTCCGTCCGAATCAGGGCGTTCCGCGCTCATCCGCTCAAGGGGGCGTTGCGTTCGGACGAAAATGGAAGGTGAGTTGCAGGTTCACCGACGGCGAGCCGCGGTCGTTCAACTCGAGGGCGTCGATGCTCACCCAGTGCTCCGCCGTTTCCAGCGCATGCAGCAGTTGGCCGAAACTCTTCGGCTCGAAACGTCCGCGCACTTGTGCCTGGACCCGGGCGCCGACGCCCTCCTTGTCGAAGTCCAGGGGCGGCAACACCGAGATGCGGGCCTCCTGCAGGCCACTCTGCTTGGTCTGGACATCCAGCCAGGCCTGCACATCGGCCCTGGCCAACGAGGGGTTCTGCGCCTGCCACAAACGCATGCGCAATGCGCTGCGCACGTCTTCCGCCTGGACGGCGCGGTCCGGCCAGTGCTCCTGGGCGGCCAGCGCGCGCATCTGCGCCAGGCGCCTGGCCGACTCCTCGAACGCCTGACGGCGGGCTTCGCGCCAGTCGTTGCCCAGCAACAGCAGATGCACGACCAGCAGCGCCAGGATCATCCATCCCGCCAGGCGCAGGCGGGGCTGTTCCCGCCACTGCTCGCGCAGCCGGGACCAGTGGGGCAGCACCTCTTGTAATCGAGCGTCCATCTATTCCCCCTGTCGAATGTTCATGGCCAGTTGCAGGCCATCGCCCCTGGGCGAGGGTTCGACCCGGACATCCTGGAACCTGCCGCCCTCCTGCAGCCGCTGGACGAAGAACCGCGGGTCCGCGCGACTGCTCTGGATGAGCAGTTCCAGCGCGTTTTCCCGGAAGCGCCAGCTCAGCAGGCGGCTATCCTCCGGCAGCAGCCCCGCCACGGTGCGCAGCAGTTCGACCTGCGAAGGTGCATCCTGCAAGCGCAGCAGAGCCTGGATTTCGCTCTCGGCCTGCATGGCCCGAGTACGTGCCGCCAGCACCGGCTCGACCTGCTGGGCCAGCACGACCTGCTGCCCCGCCAGGCCGCGCTCGGCCCACCACCATTGCGCCCCCTGCGTCAGGTTGAAGGCGCTGCCCGCCAGCAGGGTGGCCGCCAGGCCATAGGGCAACCAGCGCTCCCAGTCCCGTCCCACCAGACTGGCGCCGGAGGCCCAGGGACGCTCGAGGCAGGCCGGTACCTCTTCCTCCAGCCGCTCGGGCAGGCGTACGCCGGGAACCCCTCGCACTGCCTGCCAGGCCGTCGCGGACAGCGGCAGGCCATCCTGGAAGATGCTCGCCCGCAGCACGCCGGCCCGCCAGACCTGCAGGTCCACACCGTCCTGGACGCTCACCAGGCGAACACTTGGCTCTGGAGTCGCCGCCGGCGGAGCCTGCAGCAGGGTTTCCGGCAGGCAGAGGCAGCCGGACGCAGCCTGTTGCGCTTCGGCGAGCCGCTGGCGCTGCTGTTCGTCCCAGAGCCACAGCTGCACCCAGCCGTCGCGCCAGACCGCGTAGTGCCCCGGCAAGCGGAACGGCGACAGGCCGGCGAGCTTCAGGGCAAGGGCCTGGGCCCTCCCGCTGGCC
Source organism: Pseudomonas sp. PI1 (assembly GCF_000812405.1). NCBI lineage: Bacteria > Pseudomonadati > Pseudomonadota > Gammaproteobacteria > Pseudomonadales > Pseudomonadaceae > Pseudomonas > Pseudomonas sp. PI1. The sequence continues at coordinate 30,195 of NZ_JWMC01000013.1, read as the reverse complement.
GGCACATGGGACAGGTCCAGGCAGCGGTACAGGCATTGCGAACGCTCGATGACCCACTGCGTGCGGAGCATCCGCCCCAGGCCACGGGGTTGGCGCCGCCACTCCAGGCAGGGCGAGCCATCCGCGTCATGGGCTTGCCACAAGCGGGGCGGAAAGCAGTCCAGGCGCCTCATGATGGATGGGCGCTGTGTCGGTGATGGGGACATTGCGCGGCAGGGACCTCCGTTGCAGAAATTGCCAGGGCGACCCTTGCAGGTCGTCGCTCTCGAGTCGCAGTTGGTATTCGTAACGCGCCACGGCGTCCGCGGGGCGCAGGCGGATGAACAGGGTGGCGCTGGCCAGGCGCGACCAGTTCTCCGCGGGTAATTGCTGCAGATACATGCCCAACACGCCCTCGAGGTCGCCCACGCCTCGCAACGGCCGCTCATGGCGCGCCGCGAGCAACAGCGCCAGGCTGTCCTCCGGCAGCCGCCAGGCCAGCCGCAGGAGCTGGCCGCTGGCGGTGTTCACGTTCAGGGACGGCTCGCCGACCGTGACCAGTTCCTCCCAGCCGGCAGCCCGCAACGCGGCCTCCCAGGGGCGCCAGCTGTCGAGGACGAAGACTTCCTGCGGGGCATGCAGGCTGCGCAGCGCGGCGCTACCCGGTGGGCCGCGCAAATGGCCGGCAAGCTCCGCCAGCATTGGCGCTATCCTCTCCGGCGCTATCCCCAGCCCTTCCAGCAACGAGGCCAAGGCCGCCGGCGGGGCCTGCTCCAGGCCAAGACGCGATGCGCGGTCGACGAAGGCGAAGCACCAGCCGTTGGCCAGGCAGTATTCGCGGCCATCCAGGGCCAGCTCGGCCCCTACCGGCAGGACCGACATATCCATGTCGGCAAGGCTCGGCGCCGGGCTGTCGGGTGTGGTCAATCCGGCCAGAGTCAAGCGCTGGGTCGATGCCAGCCAGGTCAGCCGGCTGAGCATGGAGCGCTCCGTCATGTCGCGCAGCAACCCCTGACGCTCCTTTTCGATACCGTCCAGCGAGCGTTCGATCCAGGTCACGGCCGAGGCCACCACCAAGGTCATGATGGCGAGAAACCAGATGACGCCGACCAGCACGAAGCCACGCTCAGTCCGCATCCGCATTCACCTGTCGAAGCGGCGTCGCGACCCTGGCCAGGCGGAACAGGCGCTCCTCGGGCGCGTTCAACGCCACCGCCGCAGGAAGGCTGTCGGCCAGCACCGGCAAGGGCGGCCAGTTGTCATGCCAGGCTCCCTGCTCGTCGCGATAGAGAAAATGCGCAGCCCCCTGCAGTTCCAGCAGTGGCCAGCGGCTGGCCTGCAACCGGCGCACGTAGATCATCGCGGTCCGCTCCCGGCCCGGCTCGCCAAGCCGTTCCAGGCGAAAGGCAAAGGGCACCGGGACGCCTTCGATACGCTCGGCGCTGGCCAGGGAGACGGCTTCGAAGCTGAGCGGATCGCCGCGGAAACGAGCCGGCGCATCCCCCCTGGCCGGCGCAGCCAGCTGCGCTATCGCGTCGTCGAACCAGCCGAAGGCCAACACCCGTAGTTGCCGTGACTCGCCCTGGCGCAGGAAGCTGTCGTTGGCCCGCGAGACATAGTCCATCCCCTGCATCAACAGGGTGGTGACCATCGCCGCCAACAACAGGACCACGATGAGTTCCAGCAGGGTGAAGCCCCGCTCCCGCCCCCGCGAAATGCGCCGGCTCATGGCGCACCCCCGCCGTCCGGCAGGCGAGCCATCCGGTACCCCGCCAGTTCCAGGCTCAAGGGCAGCGGCGGCAGGTCCTCGCCGGACAAGGTCGCCTGGACGCGATACAGGGCGCTGTCGAAGGGTCCGGGGTGGCCGCTGTAGCGGCTGACGACGGGGCGCGGAGCGGCGAGAAGCCGGCTCTCCCAGTCCAGCCGGTAGCTTCCAAGGGCGGCGCTGCCGCTCGGCTGGAGCATCGGGTTGAGCCCCTCGAGAAACGCCAGGCCGGTGCGGGTCGCATCGATGCGGCGCTGAACCTCGTTCATTCGCTCCAGGCTGCGGAAGCCCGTCCCCAGCCAGGCCAGCAGCGCGCTGCCCACCACAGCCAGCAACGTCAGGGCGACCACCGCTTCCAGCAGTGTGAAGCCGGCTTGCCGCCCGCGCTTCACTGGACGAACTCCGGCAAGCATTGCGGCGGAACCAGTTGCAACTGCCGAGCGACATCCCCCTGCTGCAACTCCAGCGTCCCCCCCAGGCAGACGCCATTGGCCAGGTAGACGACGGGCGCGCTTGCGCTCAGCGTCCAGCCCTGGGGCAGCTTCAGCATCTGCGGCGGCTCGACGCCAGCCGGCCCGATGAGGGTCTGCCGGGCTTCCAGCCGGGCCCGGTAGCCCAGCGTCTGCAACTGGTTGGCGATGTCCTGCAGGTCGATACGCCGACGCCAGGCCTCCTGCATGTTCAGCAGGTTGGGCATGACGACGGCGCCCACCGCGGCGACCAGGGCCAGCACCACCAGCAGTTCGAGCAGGGTGAAACCGCCGCAGCGCTCATTGCCGGGGCAGGAAGCCGATGTCCGCATTCTCCCCTTCCCCGCCGGGCTGCCCGTCGGCCCCCAGGCTGTACAGCGAGAACGGCTGTTCGGCACTGGGCGCGTTGCTATATATGTAGGCGCGGTTCCAGGGATCCAGCGGCACCCCACCGTCCAGATAGGGGCCTTTCCAGAAGGCCTTGATCCGCTCGTCCGCGGGCGCCGCATTGAGCAGGGCCAGCCCTTCCTGCTCGCTGGGCAGGCGGCCGATGTCCAGGCGCATGGTCATCAGCGCCCCCTTGAGCATCTTCACCTGGGTATCCGCGGTCTGCACCTTGGCCTTGTCGGCCTGGCTGAACAGACGTGGCCCGACCAGCCCCATGAGCAGCCCGATGATCACCAGCACCACGATCATTTCCAGCAGGGTGAAACCGCGCTCGCATCCCGGCGCCGGCACTTTCCTGCTCCCCTGCCGGGGCCCTCTTCCCTCATGCCCGTCGCGCATCCACTTCCCCTTTTTCAGAACACAATGTCGTTGGCGCTGGTGATGGCCAGCACCACGCCGGTGATGATCACGCCGAACAGCGCGCCGATCAGCAGGATCGCCAGCGGCTCGATCAGCGCCAGGACCTTGCGCATGCGCGAACGCCCCAGCCCCTCGTAGAGTTCGGCGAGGCTGTCGAGCATCTCGGCCAGACGCCCGGACCTTTCGCCGACGCGCACCAGGTTGCCGCCCGTGGCGGTGATCGCCCTGCGCAGTTCCAATGCCTCGGACAGGGAAGTCCCGCCCCTCACGTCCTGGGTGACCCTTTCCAGCAGCTCGCGTTGCAGACCGATGCGCACGCCCGCGCTGGCCAGGCGCAGGGCCTCGACCAGCGCCACGCGGTTGCCCAGCAGGGTGCCGAGGACCTTGGCCCACTGGGCGATCTCCGCCTGCAACAGCCAGTCGCCGAGCAATGGCAAACGCAACAGGCCGTTGAGGAAGCGGCCGCGAACCTTCTCGCTCCTGGCCAACGGCAGCCCCAGGGCACCCAGCAGCAGGCCGGCGAGCAGCAGCGGCAAGGCGTTGGCCTTGCTCCAGACGCCGGTGCTGAGCACTGCCCAGGCCAGCCAAGGCAGCTTGTCGGCGTGTTCCAGCAGGTTGGCGAACTTGGGCACGACGAAGACGAACATCACCATGACCGCCCCGATTCCGCTGAGCACCAGCACGCTCGGGTAGATCAGAGCGTTGCGCACTTCCTCGCGGGTGCGCCGCTCGTACTCCATCTGCGTCACGCAGTCCCGCAGCGCCGCCGCCAGGTTGCCGGTCAGCTCGCCCGCCGCCACCAACTGGTAGGCGTAACGCGGCAGGGGCAAGCCAGCTGTCTCCAGCACCTGAGGGAAGGAACGTCCCTGGCGCAGGCCTTCGCTCATGCTCTGCAGCGCCGCGCAGAGACGTGGATGGCTGCTCGAGCGCTCCTGGGCGGAGACCGCGTCGGCCAGGGCAACGCCTGCCCCCAGCAGGGTCGCCAACTCGTGCAGGGCCATGTTCAATTCTTCCGCGCGCAGGCGCCGGCGCCCGGGTTGCAGCGCACGCTGGCCCGCCTCCAAGCTAAGGGGCGTCAGGCCCTGGGCCTCCAGTTGACGAAGCGCGTCGCTGCGAGAGCCGGCATCGAGGTCGCCACTGCAACGCCGGCCTTGCCGGTCCACTGCCTGGTATTCGAAGCGCATGCCGTTAACCGCTGGTGACCCGATGTACCTCGTCCAGCGAGGTCAGGCCCAGCCAGGCCTTGATGAAGCCGTCTTCGCGCATGCTGCGGAAACCCTGGCTGGCCGCCAGCCGGCGCATCTGTTCGACGGGCGCCTGTTGCAGGATGAGCGCCTGCAGTTCGGGGCCGACGTCCACCATCTCGTAGATTCCCAGCCGCCCGTGATAGCCCGTGCCCTGGCACTGCTCGCAGCCCTTCGCGCGGAGCCAGTTCGGTGCCTGCCCGGGGTAGAGGCGCTGGATCGCCGCGTCCAGCGTGGCCTTGTCCTCTGCCGCCAGGCCGGGCTCGCAGGGCTCCGCGCAATGCCGGCACAGAGTGCGCACCAGGCGCTGGGCCTGGACGCCGCGTACCGGCGAGGCGACCAGGAACGGCTCGATGCCCATGTCGATCAGGCGGGTGAAAGCGCTGAGCGAATCGTTGGTGTGCAGCGTGGAGAACACCAGGTGGCCGGTGAGGGACGACTGCACGGCGATCTCCGCCGTCTCCAGGTCGCGTATCTCGCCGATCATGATCACGTCCGGGTCCTGGCGCAGGATCGAGCGCAGGGCGGCGGCGAAGGTCAGGCCGATGTCGGCGTGGGCCTGGACCTGGGTGATGTTCGGCACCTGGTACTCGACCGGGTCCTCCACCGTGATGATCTTGCGGATGCCGTCGTTGATGGCCTCGAGCGTGCCGTAGAGGGTCGTCGACTTGCCGGAGCCGGTCGGGCCGGTGACCAGCACGATGCCGTGGGGCTCGGCGATCCAGGCGCGCATCAGGTCCAGATGGTCCGCCAGCATTCCCAGGCGGTCCAGGCGCAGACCTTCGCGGGCCTTGGGCAGCAGGCGCATCACCACCGACTCGCCATGCACCCCGGGCAGCGTGGAAACGCGGACGTCCATATCCTGCCCGCCCACTCTGGTGCTCATCCGCCCGTCCTGGGGCAGGCGCCGTTCGGCGATGTCGATGGCGGAGATCAGCTTGATCCGCGAGACCACCGCGGCGAAGCGCTCCCGCGGCAGGCTAAGCTGCGATTGCAGGACGCCATCGATGCGGAAGCGGATATGGAAATTGAATTCGCGCGGCTCGATGTGGATGTCCGAGGCGCGTTTCTCCACCGCCTGGCTCATGACGTTGTTGACCAGTTCGACGATGGGCGCCTCCTCCGCCATTTCCCGCAGCTGGCGGATGTCGTCGGAGGCGAAGCGCAGCCCCTCGCGGCTCTCCTGCTGCAGGCGCTCCTTGAGCAGTTCCAGCCAGGCGTCGAGATCCTGGGAGCGGCACAGCACCGTGCGCAATGGCTGCCCGGGATGGAAATAGCGCAGGACTTCCAGGACGAAGGACGCCATCGGGTCACGGGAAGCGACCAGCAGGCCGCCCTGGGCATCGTTCCAGACGACCACCTGTTCGGCGACGAACCATTCCACACCGATGGAGGTCGCTTCGAGGAAAGCCAGCAACTCGGCGTTGCCGGGGGCCTCCAGGTCCACGCCCACCAAAGGCAGGCGCAGTTGTTCGGCGAGCACTTCCAGCAGGGCCGCCTCCGAAACACCGCCCGAGCGCAGCAATAGCGCCCCAAGGCGCCCGCCGATCCTGGCCTGCAGTTCCAGCGCGCGCTCCAACTCCTGGGCGTTGCACAGGCCGCGCTCGATGAGCATCTGCCCCAGCGGGCGGGCATCGGCAACGACCGCCGGCACGGTGTCGGCGAGCGGTTCAGAGGACATCGGCGAAACCGTCCTTCATACGCCGGAACCACAGCCAGCCCAGCACCGCCAACAGACAGGCGATGGCGGCATAAGCCAACTGGACGCCCATCGGCGGCATCGGCATGCCGAACAGGCAGGCCCTCACCGCTTCCACCGGAACGCTCAGCGGATTGAGCAACAGGTAGGGGCGCAAGGCTTCCGGCAAGGCGCTCACGGGGTAGAACACCGGGCTGAGGAACAGCAGCAATACGAGAAGAAACTGGATGAACTGGCTGGTATCGCGGAAATAGGCGCCGAACACGGCGATGATCCAGCTGAGGCCGCACACGCACAGCACGAAGGGCAGCAGGACCAACGGCAGGTAGAGGATGCTCCAGCCCAGCGGTTGCCCGAGCCAGGGCATCAGCAGGAGCAGTACGAGAAAGCCGATGACGGCGTTCGACAGGGCGGAGAGTGCCAGCGAAAGCGGCAGGAGTTCTAGCGGGAAGACCAGCTTCTTCACCTGGTTGCGGTGATTGTGCATCACCGTGACCGCGCGGGACAGGCTGTCCGCCAGCATGCCGTGGAGCAGCAGCCCGGCGAAGAGCGTCAAGGCGAAGGAGGCCGTGCTCTGCTCCGCCCCCCAGCGCGACTTGAGCACCTGGCCGAAAACGAAGGTGTAGACCGCCAGCAGCAGGAAGGGCGACAGCAGCAGCCACAGCCGCCCGAACAGGGCACCCTGGTAGCGTGCGAGGATTTCCCGCCGGGTCAGTGCGAGCAACAACTGGACCCACGCGCCCTGCGAGGAATGCAGTGCGGCGGGGACGGGACTGTCGGACAAGGGGCCTCCACGCTATTCACGGCCCGCTCGGGTCGAGCGGGCGCTATTGAACAGCGCGGAAGTTTGGCAGCCCGGGCAAGACGTCTCTAGAAGAAACGTCCTCAGCATCAAGAGGAATCATCCTCAGAAATATCTTCAAGCACGCGACGCCGAAAACTGCCGCAGCTGAAGGATTCCCAGGCCTCAGTCGGTCAGACCGAGCCTCTCGACTTCACCAAGGATGCTGTCCACCACCGCCTCGATGCTCATGCTGGTGGAATCCACCACGATGGCGCCTTCGGCTGGTTTCAGCGGGGCCACGCTGCGCTGGCTGTCGCGTTCGTCGCGGGCGCGGATTTCCTCTGTGAGCGCGGCCATGTCGCAGTCCACGCCCTTGCCCTTGAGTTGCAGGTAGCGGCGGCGGGCGCGCTCTTCGGCCGAAGCGGTGAGGAAGATCTTCAGCGGCGCGCCAGGGAACACCACGGTACCCATGTCGCGACCGTCGGCCACCAGGCCCGGGGCTTCGAGGAAGGCGCGCTGGCGTTGCAGCAGGGCGTCGCGCACCGCCGGCAGCGCGGCGACCTGGGAGGCGCCGGCGCCGACCTGTTCGGTGCGGATGGTGTCGGTGACGTCTTCGCCTTCGAGGATGATGTGCTGGCCCTCGCCGCCCTTGGCGTGGGTGAACTGCACGTCCAGGTGCGCGGCCAGGACCTTGAGGGCTTCCTCGTTGGTCAGGTCGATGCCGTGGTTGCCGGCGGCGAAGGCCAGCAGGCGGTACAGCGCGCCGGAGTCCAGCAGGTTCCAGCCCAGGCGCTTGGCCAGGATGCCGGCCACGGTGCCCTTGCCGGAGCCGCTGGGGCCGTCGATGGCGACCACCGGCCAGGCCGCGGCGAAGTCGGAGGCGGCCATCAGTTGCCCTCCTCCGCCACGCGGATGCCGGCGCCCGCGGCCAGTCCGAGGAAGTTCGGGAAGGAGGTGGCGACGTTGGCGCAGTCGTGGATGCGGATCGGCGCCGAGGCGCGCAGCGAGGCCACGCTGAAGGACATGGCGATGCGGTGGTCGCCGTGGCTCCAGACTTCGCCGCCGCCGTAGGGGCCGCCGTCGATGATGATGCCGTCCGGGGTCGGCTCGCATTTCACGCCCAGGGCCAGCAGGCCGTCGGCCATGACCTGGATGCGGTCGGACTCCTTCACCCGCAGCTCTTCGGCGCCGCGCAGCACGGTACGACCTTCTGCGTTGGCGGCGGCGACGAACAGCACGGGAAACTCGTCGATGGCCAGGGGCACCAGGTCCTCGGGGATGTCGATGCCTTTCAGCCTGGCCGAGCGCACGCGCAGGTCGGCCACCGGCTCGCCGCCGACTTCACGCTGGTTCTCCAGAGTGATGTCGGCGCCCATCAGCTTGAGGATGTCGATGACGCCGGTGCGGGTCGGGTTGATGCCGACGTGTTCGAGGACGATCTCCGAACCTTCGGCGATGCTAGCCGCAACCAGGAAGAAGGCCGCGGAGGAGATGTCCGCCGGTACCTCGATGTTGGTGGCGCTGAGCTTGTGGCCGCTTTCGACCTTGGCGGTGCTGCCTTCCCCGGCCACCGGGTAGCCGAAGCCGCGCAGCATGCGCTCGGTGTGATCGCGGGTCGGCGCCGGCTCGGTCACCGAGGTTTCACCGGCGGCGTAGAGGCCGGCGAGCAGCAGGCAGGATTTCACCTGGGCGCTGGCCATGGGCATGTCGTAGTGCATGCCGGTCAGCTTCTGGCCGCCCTTGATGGTCAGTGGCGGGCGCCCTTCGGCGGCGGTCTCGATCACCGCGCCCATCTCGCGCAGCGGCTTGGCCACGCGGTTCATCGGGCGTTTGGTCAGCGAGGCGTCGCCGGTCAGGGTGCTGTCGAACGGCTGCGCCGCCAGCAGGCCGCTGAGCAGGCGCATGGAGGTGCCGGAGTTGCCCAGGTAGATGGGGCCCGGCGCCGGTTTCAGGCCGTGCAGGCCGACGCCATGGACGGTCACGCGGCCGTGGTGCGGGCCTTCGATGACCACGCCCATGTCGCGGAACGCCTGAATGGTGGCCAGGGCGTCCTCGCCCTCGAGGAAGCCTTCCACCTCGGTGGTGCCTTCGGCCAGGGAGCCGAGCATGATCGAGCGGTGGGAGATGGACTTGTCGCCCGGAACGCGTACGCGCCCGGACAGGCGGCCACCCGGCTGGGCCAGGTAAATCAGGTCGTTGTTGTGCATGGCGTCCACATAGGCCCGGCGGGCCAGGATTTTGCTGAAATGTTCACGGGCGACGCGGGCGCGGGTGAACACGCCCATCAGTTGCTGCCCGTCCCCTGCATCGACGGCCTCGCGCAGGGCGTCGAGGTCGTCGCGGAAAACGTCGAGGATGCGCAGCACCGCCTTGCGGTTGGCAAGGAAGATGTCGTGCCACATCGTCGGGTCGCTGCCGGCGATCCGCGTAAAGTCGCGGAAGCCGCCGGCGGCATAACGGAAGATTTCCAGATTTTCGCTGCGCTTGGCCAGCGAGTCGACCAGCGTGAAGGCCAGCAGGTGCGGCAGGTGGCTGGTGGCGGCGAGCACTTCGTCATGGTGCTCGACTTCCATCAGCTCGACGTCCGCGCCCAGCTCGCGCCACAGTGCCTCGACGCACTGGACCGCGTCCGCGTCGGCATTATCCAGCGGCGTGAGGATGACTTTATGACGGCGGAACAGTTTGCCGTTGGCCGCTTCCACCCCGCTCTGCTCGGAGCCGGCGATGGGATGGCCGGGAACGAAGCGCGCCGGCATCTCGCCGAAGGCGACCCGGGCCGCGCGCACCACGTTGCCCTTGGCGCTGCCGACGTCGGTGAGCACGGCGTGGCCGAGGTCGAAGGCGGCCAGTTCGGCGAGCACCTTCTCCATGGCCAGGATGGGCACGGCGAGCTGGATCACGTCGGCGTCGCGGCAGCCTTCGCGCAGGCTCTCCTCGCAACGGTCGACCACGCCCAGCTGCACCGCCAGGCGGCGCGTCTGCGGGTCGCGGTCGACGCCGACCACTTCTTCGAACAGGCCTTTCTCGCGCAGCCCCTTGGCGAAGGAGCCGCCGATCAGGCCCAGCCCCACCACCACCAGGCGGCGGAGCTTGCGTGGCGTCACCTCAGGCACGGGCGAGCACCTTGGCCAAGGCTTCGAGGAAACGTGCGTTCTCTTCCGGCAGGCCGATGGAGATGCGCAGGTGCTGCGGCATGCCGTAGCCGCCCACCGGACGGACGATCACGCCTTCCGCCAGCAGGGCCTGGTAGACCGGGCCGGCGTCGCGCTGCAGGTCGACGGCGAGGAAATTGCCCTTCGACGGGATCCAGGCCAGGCCCAGGGCGCGCAGGCCGTCCTGCAGCTGCTGCATGCCGGCGTCGTTGATGCGCTTGCCCTCGGCCAGGTACTCGGCGTCGTCCAGCGCGGCGCAGGCGGCGGCCAGGGCCAGGCTATTGACGTTGAACGGCTGGCGCACGCGGTTGAGCACGTCGGCGATCTGCGCCGAGGAGATGGCGTAGCCGACGCGCAGCGAAGCCAGGCCGTAGGCCTTGGAGAAGGTGCGCGAGACCAGCAGGTTCGGGTAGCGGGCCAGGTACGTCAGGCCGTCGGGCAGCTCGTCGCCCTCGGCGTACTCGATGTAGGCCTCGTCCAGCACCACCAGGACGTTTTCCGGTACGCGGGAGAGGAACTGCTCCAGCGCATCCGGGCCGAACCAGGTGCCGGTGGGGTTGTTCGGGTTGGCGATGAAGACCACGCGGGTGTTGGCGTCGATGGCCGCCAGCATGGCTTCCAGGTCATGCCCCCAGTCTTTCGCCGGCACCGCCCTGCCCTCGGCGCCGACGGCCTGGGTGGAGATCGGGTAGACGGCGAAGGCGTACTGGCTGAACACGGCGTTCAGGCCCGGCGCCAGGTAGGCGCGGGCGACCAGGTCGAGGATGTCGTTGGAGCCGTTGCCGAGGGTCACCTGGGCAGTGGTCACGCCGCAGCGGGCGGCCAGCTTGCTCTTGAGCTCGAAGCCGTTGCCGTCGGGATAGCGGGTCATTTCCGCCAGTTCGCCGCGGATCGCTTCCAGCACCTTGGCGCTGGGGCCCAGCGGGTTCTCGTTGCTGGCCAGCTTGACGATCTTCGCCGGGTCCAGGTTCAGTTCGCGGGCCAGTTCGTCCACCGGCTTGCCCGGCACGTAGGGCGAGAGTTTCTGTACGCCCGGCTGGGCCAGGGCGAGGAAGTCGCAAGACATTTTTTCAGCTCCGCTGGAGCCGAAAGCCGAAAGCTGGAGGCTTGAAGCTGGAAGCGACCGCGCGACTCCAACTTCCAGCTTCGGGCTTCCGGCTTCCAGCCGCTTGTTAGAGTACCGCCTTGGGATAGGAGCCCAGCACCTTCAGCGCCACGGCTTCGCCGTTGATCTTCTCCAGCACGTCCTTGATCAGCGGGTCCTTGTGGTGGCCGACGAAGTCGATGAAGAACACGTAGGTCCACTTGCCGCTGCGCGACGGGCGGGTCTCGATGCGCGTCAGGTCGATGCCGTTGGTGTGGAACGGCACCAGCAGTTCGTGCAGCGCGCCGGGCTTGTTGCGCATGGAGACGATGATCGAGGTCTTGTCGTCGCCGGTCGGCGGCACTTCCTGGCTGCCGATGATGAGGAAGCGCGTGGAGTTGTCCGGGCGGTCCTCGATCTTCTCGTGCAGCTTGTCCAGGCCGTACAGGCTGGCCGCCATGTCGCCGGCGATGGCCGCGCTGTTCCACTCGCTCTTCACCCGCTTGGCGGCGTCGGCGTTGCTCGGCACCGCCACGCGCTCGACGTTCGGGTAGTGCGCGTCCAGCCACTTGCGGCACTGGGCCAGGGACTGGGCGTGGGAATAGATGCGGGTGATGCTGTCGGTCTTGGTGTTCTCGCCCACCAGCAGGTGGTGGTGGATGCGCAGCTCGACCTCGCCGCAGATCACCATGTCGTGTTCGAGGAAGCTGTCCAGGGTGTGATTCACCGCGCCTTCGGTGGAGTTCTCCACCGGCACCACGCCGAAGTTCACCGCGCCGGCGGCCACTTCGCGGAACACTTCGTCGATGGCCGCCATCGGCGTGCTGATCACCGCATGGCCGAAGTGCTTGAGCGCCGCAGCCTGGGTGAAGGTGCCCTCGGGGCCGAGGTAGGCGACCTTGAGCGGCTGCTCCAGGGCAAGGCAGGAGGACATGATCTCGCGGAACAGCCGCGCCACTTCCTCGTTGCCCAGCGGGCCCTTGTTCAGCTCCATGATGTGCTTGAGTACCCAGGCCTCGCGCTCGGGCCGGTAGAACACCGGCTTCTCGCCCTCGGCCAGGGACTGCATCTTCACCCGCGCCACGTCGGTGGCGCAGCGGGCGCGTTCGCTGATCAGCTCGAGGATCTTCTCGTCGAGGCTGTCGATGCGTACGCGCAAAGCCTTGAGCTGGTCAGCGTCGCTCATCAGCCGTGCTCCTTCTCGAACTCGGCCATGTAGGCCACCAGGGCCTCGATGGCGTCCAGGCCCAGGGCGTTGTAGATGGAGGCGCGCATGCCGCCCACCGAACGGTGGCCCTTGAGGTTGAGCAGGCCACGGGCGTCGGCGCCGGCGAGGAAGGCCTTGTCGAGCTTCTCGTCGGCCAGGCGGAAGGGCACGTTCATCCAGGAACGGGCGCTGGGCTGGATCGGGTTGGTGTAGAAGTCGCTGGCGTCGATGAAGGAGTACAGCAGGTCCTTCTTCGCGCGGTTGCGCTGCTCCATGGACTCGACGCCGCCCTGCTCCTTCAGCCACTGGAAGACCAGGCCGGAGAGGTACCAGGAATAGGTGGCCGGGGTGTTGTACATGGAGCCGTTGTCGGCGGCGACCTTGTAGTTGAGCATGGTCGGGCAGATGCTGCGGGCGCGGCCGAGCAGGTCTTCACGGACGATGACCACTACCAGGCCGGAAGGGCCGATGTTCTTCTGCGCGCCGGCGTAGATCAGGCCGAACTTCGACACGTCGACCGGGCGCGAGAGGATGTCCGAGGACATGTCCACCACCAGCGGCACGTCGCCGACCTGCGGAATCCAGTCGAACTCCAGGCCGCCGATGGTCTCGTTGGACGCGTAGTGCAGGTAGGCTGCGTTCGGCGTCAGGTTCCACTCGTTCTGCCCGGGAATGGCGAAGTAGTCGTACTTGGATGCGCTGGCGACCACGTTGACGTTGCCGAAGCGGCGCGCTTCCTCGATGGCCTTCTTCGACCAGATGCCGGTTTCCACGTAGTCGGCCACGCCGTCTTCGGGCAGCAGGTTCAGCGGAATCTCGGCGAACTGCTGGCTGGCGCCGCCCTGGAGGAACAGCACCTTATAGTTCGACGGCACGCCCATCAGGTCGCGCAGGTCCTGCTCGGCCTTCTCGGCGATGGCCACGTAGTCGTCGCTGCGATGGCTCATCTCCATGACCGACAGGCCCTTGCCCTGCCAGTCGAGCAGCTCTTCGCGGGCGCGCTCCAGCACCTCGGTGGGAAGCGCAGCTGGACCTGCGCAGAAGTTATAGGCTCGCTTGCTCACATCCACTCTCGCTAATCAGTCTTCGCTGGCCTGCGGCGCTTCCTCGGCCGCGGCTTCGCCTGCTTCTTGATTCTCGTCGAACGCTTCGTCGTCCACGACCTCGCCCTCGACCACGGTCGGCTCCTGCACCCGCTCCAGGCCCACCAGGGTCTCGTCGGCGGCCAGCTTGATGAGGATCACGCCCTGGGTGTTGCGGCCTGCGCCGCGGACTTCGTCGACGCGGGTGCGGACCAGGGTGCCCTGGTCGGAAATCAGCATGATCTCCTCGCCGTCCAGCACCTGCACGGCGCCCACCAACTTGCCGTTGCGCTCGTTGATGACCATGGCGATCACGCCCTGGCCGCCACGGCCGCGACGCGGGTAGTCGGCCAGCGGGGTGCGCTTGCCGTAACCGCGCTCGGAGGCGGTGAGGATCTGCGCCTCGCGGCATTCGGGGATCAGCATGGAGATGATGCGCTGGTCTTCGGCCAGGCGCATGCCGCGCACGCCACGGGCGTTACGGCCCATGATGCGCACCTTGCTTTCCTTGAAGCGGATCACCTTGCCGGCGTCGGAGAACATCATCACGTCCTTCGAGCCGTCGGTGATGGCGGCGGCGATCAGCGAGTCGCCCTCCTCCAGTTTCAGCGCGATCAGGCCGTTGGAACGCGGCTTGGTGAACTGGATCAGCGGGGTCTTCTTCACGGTGCCCTTCATGGTGGCCATGAAGATGTACGCGCCGGTCGGCTCGTCCTGGCTGAAGTCGGCGTCGTCGCCCTCTTCGGCCTCTTCGGCTTCCACCACTTCGGCGACCTGCTCGGCGACCACGTCGTCGTCATCGCCTTCCTCGCCGGCGAACTGGGCGCGCACGGCTTCCAGGTCGATCTGCAGCATGGCGGTGATGCGTTCGCCTTCGTCCAGCGGCAGCAGGTTGACCAGCGGACGGCCGCGCGCGGTGCGCGAGGCTTCCGGGATCTCGAAGGTGCGCAGCCAGTAGACCTTGCCCTTGCTGGAGAACAGCAGCAGGGTGGCGTGGCTGTTGGCCACCAGCAGGTGCTCGATGTAGTCCTCGTCCTTCACCCCGCTCGCCGACTTGCCCTTGCCGCCGCGGCGCTGGGCCTCATAGGCGGCCAGCGGCTGCGACTTGGCGTAGCCGCCGTGGGAGATGGTCACCACGCGCTCTTCCTCGGTGATGAGGTCGGCGATGGTCAGGTCCACCTGGGAGGCGACGATCTCGGTGCGGCGGGCATCGCCGAACTCGGCCTTGACCTTCTCCAGCTCCTCGCGGATGACTTCCATCAGGCGCTGCGGGTTGGTCAGGATGCGGATCAGCTCGCCGATCAGGGCGAGGATTTCCTGATATTCGGACAGGAGCTTCTCGTGCTCCAGGCCGGTCAGGCGGTGCAGGCGCAGTTCCAGGATGGCCTGGGCCTGTTCCGGCGACAGGTAGTACTTGCCCTCGCGCAGGCCGTACTGCGGGTCCAGGTCTTCCGGACGGCAGGCATCGGCGCCGGCGCGCTCGACCATGGCTTCCACCGCGCTGGATTCCCAGGGGGTGGCGATCAGGCGTTCCTTGGCCTCGGCCGGGGTCGGCGAGGTCTTGATCAGCTCGATCACCGGGTCGATGTTCGACAGGGCGACCGCCTGGCCTTCGAGGATGTGGCCGCGCTCGCGGGCCTTGCGCAGCTCGTAGACGGTCCGCCGGGTCACCACTTCGCGGCGGTGGCGGATGAAGACTTCGAGCATGTCCTTGAGGTTCAGCGTGCGCGGCTGGCCGTCGACCAGGGCCACCACGTTGATGCCGAACACGCTCTGCAGCTGGGTCTGGGCGTAGAGGTTGTTCAGCACCACCTCGCCGACTTCGCCGCGGCGCAGCTCGATGACCACGCGCATGCCGTCCTTGTCGGACTCGTCGCGCAGTTCGGTGATGCCTTCGATCTTCTTCTCTTTCACCAGCTCGGCGATCTTCTCGATCAGCCGCGCCTTGTTCAACTGGTAGGGCAGCTCGGTGATGATGATCTGCTGGCGGTTGCCGCCCTTCTCCATGTCCTCGATATCGGCGCGGGCGCGGATGTAGATGCGCCCGCGGCCGGTACGATAGGCCTCGATGATGCCGGCGCGGCCGTTGATGATGCCGGCGGTCGGGAAGTCGGGACCGGGGATGTACTGCATCAGCTCGTCGACGGACAGCTCGGGGTTGTCCATCAGCGCCAGGCAGCCGTCGATCACCTCGCCCAGGTTGTGCGGCGGGATGTTGGTGGCCATGCCCACGGCGATGCCGCTGGAGCCGTTGACCAGCAGGTTGGGGATCTTGGTCGGCATGACCGCCGGGATCTGCTCGGTGCCGTCGTAGTTGGGCACCCAGTCGACGGTTTCCTTGTCCAGGTCCGCCAGCAGCTCGTGGGCCAGCTTGGCCATGCGCACTTCGGTGTAGCGCATGGCCGCGGCGTTGTCGCCGTCCACCGAACCGAAGTTGCCCTGGCCGTCCACCAGCATGTAGCGCAGCGAGAACGGCTGGGCCATGCGCACGATGGTGTCGTACACCGCGGTGTCGCCGTGCGGGTGGTATTTACCGATCACGTCGCCGACCACACGGGCGGATTTCTTGTAGGGCTTGTTCCAGTCGTTGCCCAGTTCGCTCATGGCGTACAGGACGCGGCGGTGCACGGGCTTGAGGCCATCGCGTGCATCGGGCAGGGCACGACCGACGATCACGCTCATGGCGTAATCGAGGTAGGACTGTCGGAGTTCGTCTTCGATGTTGACCGGGAGGATTTCTTTGGCCAGTTCGCCCATGAGAAGCCTGGTTCCTTTTGCAGATGGAACTCCGCCTCGCCCGTCCCGAGCCCGGCGGAGTGCGACAGCGCCATCAGAACGCCATCGACTCACAACAAATCAACGACTTAGGTCAATGATCCGCGCAATCGACGGGGCCAGAAAAAGGCCCCACTGAGAACCGTCGGAGCTTACCACAAGCCAGGGGGAACACCTATCCCCGCCGGGCGCCCTCAATGCAGGCGCTTGCGGCTCATCAACTGGGCCATGCGCTCGGTGTCCGGACGCTCGACCACGCCGCGCTCGGTCACGATGGCATCGACCAGGTCGGCCGGGGTCACGTCGAACACCGGATTGTAGGCATCCACCTCGGCGGCTATCCGCTTGCCGCCGATTTCCAGGAGTTCGCGGCCGTTGCGCTCTTCGATGGGGATGTCCTCGCCGCTTTCCAGGTTCATGTCGATGGTCGAGCTGGGCGCCACCACCATGAAGCGCACGCCGTGGTGCATGGCGTTGATCGCCAGCTGGTAGGTGCCGATCTTGTTCGCCACGTCGCCATTGGCGGTGATGCGGTCGGCGCCGACGATGACCCAGGTGATGCTCTGGGTCTTCATCAGGTGCGCCGCCGCGGCGTCGACGTTGAGCGTCACCGGCACGCCCTCGTTGGCCAGTTCCCAGGCGGTCAGGCGCGCGCCCTGCAGCCAGGGGCGGGTCTCGTCGGCGTAGATGCGCTCGACCAGGCCCTCCAGGTGCGCCGCTCGGATCACCCCCAGGGCGGTGCCGAAGCCGCCGGTGGCCAGGGCGCCGGTATTGCAGTGGGTGAGGATCTTCTGCGGGCCGGAGTGCTGCTTGCGGATCAGCTCGACGCCGAGCTGGGCCATGGTCAGGTTGGCCTCGCGGTCGCTCTCGTGGATGGCGATGGCCTCGGCTTCCAGCACCTGCAGCGGGTCGTCGCCCGGCTTCAGGCGTTCGAGGCGCTCGCGCATGCGGTTCAGCGCCCAGAACAGGTTGACCGCCGTGGGCCGCGATTCGGCCAGCACGCGGAAGTCGTCCTCCAGGGCCTCGCGCCAGGCGCCGCCGTTGTTCAGGCGGGCCTGCAGGCCCAGCACCAGGCCGTAGGCCGCGGCGATGCCGATGGCCGGGGCGCCGCGCACCACCATCTGGCGGATGGCCTCGGCGACGCCGGCGGCGCTGTCGTAGCTCAGCCAGGTTTCCTCCAGCGGCAGCAGGCGCTGGTCGAGCAGACGAAGGGTGCCCTTGCGCCAATCAATGGCCGTGACCCGCTCGGCCGCCAACAGTCGCTCACGCATGGAACACCTCGTTCTTCTATCAGGTCCGGGCGCGCCGGGCGGCGCGCCGATATCGAGCCCGGCCAGGGCCGGGAAAACCCGCGAGTATAACGAGCCGCAGGCCAAGGCGCTCGGGTATACTGCCGACCACCCGTTCCCGCGCCGCAGGAAGCGCCCCATGCCCGACGCCAAAGCCCCTCTCGACCTGCTTCTGCTGCCGACCTGGATAGTCCCGGTGGAACCCGCCGGCGTGGTCCTGCGCGACCATGCGCTGGGCATCCGCGACGGCCGCATCGCCCTCCTCGCCCCGCGCGCCGAGGCCCTGCGCCAGCCGGCGGCGGAAACCCGCGAGCTGCCGGGCATGCTGCTCGCCCCGGGCCTGGTCAACGCCCACGGCCACGCCGCCATGAGCCTGTTCCGCGGCCTGGCCGACGACCTGCCGCTGATGACCTGGCTGCAGGAGCACATCTGGCCGGCCGAGGCGAAGTGGGTGGACGAGGACTTCGTGCGCACCGGCAGCGAGCTGGCCATCGCCGAGCAGATCAAGGGCGGCATCAGCTGCTTCTCGGACATGTACTTCCACCCGCGGGTGACCTGCGAGGCGGTGCACGACAGCGGCATCCGCGCCCAGGTGTGCGTGCCGGTGCTGGACTTCCCCATGCCCGGCGCCCGCGACGCCGAGGAGGCGATCCGCCAGGGCGTGGCGCTGCACGACGACCTCAAGCACCACCCGCGCATCCGCGTGGCCTTCGGCCCACACGCGCCCTACACGGTCGGCGACGACAAGCTGGAGAACGTGCTGATGCTGGCCGAGGAACTCGACGCCGGCATCCAGATGCACGTCCACGAGACCGCTTTCGAGGTCCAGCAGGCCCTGGAGAAGAGCGCCGAGCGCCCGCTGGCCCGGCTGCACCGCCTGGGCCTGCTGGGGCCGCGCTTCCAGGCCGTGCACATGACCCAGGTGAGCGACGAGGACCTGGAGCTGCTGGTGGAAACCAACAGCTCGGTGATCCACTGCCCGGAATCCAACCTCAAGCTGGCCAGCGGCTTCTGCCCGGTGGAACGCCTGTGGCAGGCCGGGGTCAACGTCGCCATAGGCACCGATGGCGCGGCCAGCAACAACGACCTCGACCTGCTCGGCGAGACGCGCACCGCCGCCCTGCTGGCCAAGGCCGTGGCCGGCCAGGCCACCGCCCTGGACGCCCACCGCGCGCTGCGCATGGCCACCCTGAACGGCGCCCGCGCCCTGGGCCTGGAGCAGGAAATCGGCTCGCTGGAACTGGGCAAGTCCGCCGACCTGGTGGCCTTCGACCTTTCCGGGCTGGCCCAGCAACCGGTCTACGAGCCGGTTTCGCAACTGATCTACGCCAGCGGCCGCGACTGCGTGCGCCACCTGTGGGTCAGCGGCAAGCAGCTGCTGGACGCCGGCCGCCTGACGCGCCTGGACGAGGGCCGCCTGGCCGCCGAGGTCGGCGCCTGGGGCCGGCGCATCGCCGGCGCCTGAACACTGCCGGGCGCGGCTGCGACAATCTGTCATGCCGCGCCCATCCGCCGCGCGAAGCTGGCATCATAGTCGGCCTGCGCGCCACGATTTCCCATGATTTGCAACGAAGGTACGCCATGAGCAACGTCGACCACGCCGAGATCGCCAAATTCGAGGCACTGGCCCATCGCTGGTGGGACCGCGAGAGCGAGTTCAAGCCGCTGCACGACATCAACCCGCTGCGCGTCAACTGGATCGACGAGCGCGCCAGCCTGGCCGGCAAGAAGGTACTGGACGTCGGCTGCGGCGGCGGCATCCTCAGCGAGGCCATGGCCCAGCGCGGCGCCACCGTCATGGGCATCGACATGGGCGAGGCGCCGCTGGCGGTGGCCCAGCTGCACCAGTTGGAATCCGGGGTGCCGGTGGAATACCGGCGCATCACCGCCGAACAGCTGGCCGAGGAAATGCCCGGGCAGTTCGACGTGGTCACCTGCCTGGAGATGCTCGAGCACGTGCCCGACCCGGCCTCGGTAATCCGCGCCTGCCACAAGATGGTCAAGCCCGGCGGCCAGGTGTTCTTCTCCACCATCAACCGCAACCCCAAGGCCTACCTGTTCGCCATCGTCGGCGCCGAGTACGTCATGCGCCTGCTGCCGCGCGGCACCCACGACTTCAAGAAGTTCATCCGCCCCTCCGAGCTGGGCGCCTGGTCGCGCGATGCGGGCTTGGCGGTCAAGGACATCATCGGCCTGACCTACAACCCGCTGACCAGGCACTACAAGCTGGCCGACGACGTCGACGTCAACTACATGATCCAGACCCTGCGCGAGGAATGACGGCGATGCAGCTCAGAGCGGTTCTCTTCGACATGGACGGCACCCTGCTGGACACCGCGCCGGACTTCATCGCCGTGTGCCAGGCCATGCTCGCCGCCCACGGCCGCCCACCGATCGACGCCCAGCGCATCGCCGACGTGGTCTCCGGCGGCGCCCGCGCCATGGTCGCCGCGACCTTCGACATGGACCCGGAGGCCCCTGGCTTCGAGACGCTGCGCCAGGAATTCCTCGACCGCTACCAGGACCACTGCGCGGTCTACAGCCGCCTGTACGACGGCATGCCGGAGCTGCTGGAAAGCATCGAGCGGGCCAACCTCATCTGGGGCGTGGTGACCAACAAGCCGGTGCGCTTCGCCGAGCCGATCATGCAGCAGCTGGGCCTGGCCGAGCGCTCGGCGGTGCTGGTCTGCCCGGACCACGTGAGCAACAGCAAGCCCGACCCGGAGCCGCTGCTGCTGGCCTGCAGCCAACTGGGCATCGACCCGGCGCAGGTGCTGTTCATCGGCGACGACCTGCGCGACATCGAGTCCGGCCGCGCCGCCGGCACCAAGACCGCGGCGGTGCGCTACGGCTACATCCACCCCGAGGACAACCCCGCGCACTGGGGCGCCGACGTGATCGTCGACCACCCGCGCGACCTGCTGGCGGTGCTCGACCGCGCGCTTTGTTCCTGCTGAGCTTGAAGCTGGAAGCCTGAAGCCGGAAGCGCTCCGCCGCTCGACTTCAAGCTTCCGGCTTCAGGCTTCCAGCGCTCCCAAGGAGTTTCCATGTTCGACTATTCCGCCCGCCCCGACCTGCTCAAGGACCGGGTGATCCTGGTCACCGGCGCCGGCCGCGGCATCGGCGCCGCCGCCGCGCGGGCCTATGCCGCCCACGGCGCAACCGTGCTGCTGCTGGGCAAGAGCGAAGAAAACCTCAACCAGACCTACGACCAGATCGAGGCCGCCGGCCACCCGCAGCCGGTGGTCATCCCCTTCAACCTGGAAACCGCCCAGCCGCACCAGTACGACGAGCTGGCGGCGACCATCGAGAAGGAATGCGGCAAGCTCGACGGCCTGCTGCACAACGCCTCCATCCTCGGCCTGCGCTCGCCCATCGAGCAGATCTCCGGGGAAAACTTCATGCGCGTCATGCAGGTCAACGTCAACGCGGTGTTCATGCTGACCCACGCCATGCTGCCGCTACTCAAGCTGGCCAGCGACGCCTCGGTGATCTTCACCTCCAGCGGCGTCGGGCGTAAGGGCCGCGCCTACTGGGGCGCCTACGCGGTGTCCAAGTTCGCCACCGAGGGCCTGATGCAGGTGATGGCCGACGAGTGCGACGGCACCAACGCCGTCCGCGCCAACAGCGTCAACCCCGGCGCCACCCGCACCAGCATGCGCGCCATGGCCTACCCCGGCGAGAACCCGGCGAACAACCCGGCGCCGGACGAGATCATGCCGGTCTACCTGTACCTGATGGGCCCGGACAGCATCGGCGTCAACGGCCAGGCCTTCGACGCCCAGGCCTGACCGGCGCGGGGCGGCGCGACAGCCGCCCCGCCGGTTTTCCGACTACGCCCAGGGAAAGAGCCTACGGCTACCCCGGAAAATTCGCCATCATTTTGACATCCCACCCTCCGGGGCACTCCCAGCCTACGGAACCAAGCCCGCGCCAGACGGTCCCTTGAGCCGTCAGAACAGAACTTTTCGCGGGTTGGCACGAAAATAGCTCAGCCCTCACTGTCGCCGTTTTGCGCCAGAGGTCGCCACGCGTCATGGCCCCGCCCAAGCAGTCCAACACCATCGATTTCGATACCGCCAAGCTCCAGCGCCTGAGCCAGGTCGAGAGCGGCCGCCCGCGCGGCCGGCGCCCGGCCAGCCTGACGGACGTGCGCCGGCAACTCGCCGTGCAGTTGCAGACCAGCCTCGAGATCGAACGCGTCCTGGGCCTGTTCTTCCAGGAGATCCAGGCGCTGCTGCCGCTGGACTACCTGAGCTACCAGAACGGCAGCGCCGACCTGCGCCTGGAGTTCGGCGAAGCGGCCAGCCACGGCGCCACCTACAACCTCAACCATGCCGGGGAATACCTGGGCGAGCTGGCCTTCCGCCGCCGCCGCCCCTTCGACGAGACCGAGCTGGGCCAGCTGGAAAGCCTGATCGCCAGCCTGCTCTACCCGCTGCGCAACGCCCTGCTCTACCGCGCGGCCATCCAGGCCGCCCTGCGCGACGCGCTGACCGGCACCGGCAACCGCATCGCCATGGACCAGGCCCTGGGCCGCGAGGTCGAGCTGGCGCGGCGCAGCCTGCAGCCGCTGTCGGTGCTGATGCTCGACCTGGACCACTTCAAGCGCATCAACGACCAGTATGGCCACAGCCACGGCGACGAAGCCCTGCGCTGCGTGGCCAGGGCGATCAAGGCGAGCCTGCGCAACGTCGACATGGTCTTCCGCTTCGGCGGCGAGGAGTTCCTCGTGCTGCTGTCCAACACGCCCAGCAGCAGCGCCGCCCAGGTCGGCGAAAGGCTGCGGCATGCCATCCAGGAGCTGGACTTTGCCGTCGATGGCAAGCCGGTGCCACTGTCCGTCAGCCTCGGCTGCGCCACCCTGATCGCCGGCGAGCGCGTCGACGACCTGCTGCACCGGGCCGACGCCGCGCTCTACGCGGCCAAGCGCGACGGCCGCAACCGCCTGGCCTGCGCTGGCTGAGCGGACTTTCCGGAAGACGAAAAAAAGGGCTCCGCGGAGCCCTTTTTTCATGCCTGACGCTTAGCGCTTGAAGCCCGGGCGCATGCCGTCGCCGGCCGGCTGCGGGCGGCGCTTGTTCAACGGCTTGCGCGCCACCGGCTTGGACGGGCGCTCGTCACGCTCGGCGCTCGGCTTGGCCGGACGCGAACGCAGCGCTTCGCCGGCCGGGGCCTTGCCACGGCCTTCCGGACGCGGCGCGCGGGCCGGACGCTCGGAATCCTGACGCGGGCCACGGGCCGGGCGGTCGGAGTCCTTGCGCGGGCCGCGGGCCGGACGGTCGGCATCCTGGCGCGGACCACGGGCCGGACGCTCGGAATCCTGGCGCGGACCGCGAGCCGGACGATCGGAATCCTGGCGCGGACCACGAGCCGGACGATCCGAGTCCTGACGCGGACCACGAACCGGACGGTCGGCATCCTGGCGCGGACCACGAACCGGACGGTCGGCATCCTGACGCGGAGCGCGAGCCGGACGGTCGGAGTCCTGACGCGGCCCTCGGGCGGGACGCTCGCCGGCCACCGGACGCGGACCACGGGCCGGGCGCTCGCCGCCGAAGGATTCCTTGCGCTGGCGGTTGCCGCGACCGGCATCCGGGCGCTCGCTGCGCGCCAGCGGCTTGGCCAGCTTGCGCTGCTGGCGTTCGAGCTTGTCCTTGGCCTTGGTGGTCATCTCCGGCAGTTTCACCGGCTTCAGGCCGACCTCCTCGCTGAGGATGTCCAGCTCGCGCTGGTCCATCTCGCGGTAGCGGCCCATGGTCAGCTCGGAGGTGAGGAACACCGGGCCGAAGCGCACGCGCTTCAGGCGGCTCACCACCACGCCCTGGGATTCCCACAGACGGCGCACTTCGCGGTTGCGGCCTTCCATCACCACCACGTGGTACCAGTGGTTGAAGCCTTCGCCGCCGGGCGCCTGCTGGATGTCGCTGAACTTGGCCGGGCCGTCTTCGAGCATCACGCCGGCTTTCAGGCGCTCGATCATCTCTTCGTCGACTTCGCCGCGCACGCGCACGGCGTACTCGCGGTCCATCTCGTAGGACGGGTGCATCAGGCGGTTGGCCAGCTCGCCGTCGGTGGTGAACAGCAGCAGGCCGGTGGTGTTGATGTCCAGGCGGCCGACGTTGATCCAGCGGCCGCTGCGCAGGCGCGGCAGGCGGTCGAACACGGTCGGGCGGCCTTCCGGGTCGTCGCGGGTGCAGACCTCGCCCTCGGGCTTGTTGTAGATCAGCACGCGGCGCACGTGCTCTTCGGCCTGCTCGCGGCGGATCAGGTGCTCGTCGACGGCGATGGCGTCGTGGCCTTCCACGCGCTGGCCGAGGCTGGCGACCACGCCGTTGACCTTGACCCGGCCTTCCTCGATCCAGGCCTCGACGTCACGGCGCGAGCCGACGCCCAGACGGGCCAGGACCTTCTGCAGCTTCTCGCCGGCGGGGGAAATTTCGGTGGTTTCGTGCGTGTCGTTCATCTGGGCACCTCCCGGTGTGTCATGCAACGAAGAAAAAGGTCGCGCATCATACGCGCTTGGGCGCGGCAAAGCACCGTCCGTGATCGGGAAAGCCTAGCCGCTTTTGCCATTCGCGCCGCTTTCAGGGGGAAACCGAGTTGAGCGACGAAGCCGCCTTCACCGGCGCCAAGCTGGCGCTGTTCCACGACGGCCACCTGGTGGTCTACCTGCGCGACGAGAAACCCGGCATCCCCTTCCCCGGCTGCTGGGACTTCCCCGGTGGCGGCCGCGAAGGCCAGGAAACCCCGGCCGAATGCGCGTTGCGCGAGTTGGAGGAGGAGTTCGCCATCCGCCTGGGCCAGGAGCGCATCGAATGGCAGCGCCGCTACCGAGCCACCCACGGCCCGGCGCCCTGGGCCTGGTTCCTGGTGGCGCGGCTGCGGGCGGCGGAGTTCGCGGCGATCCGCTTCGGCGACGAGGGGCAGTATTGGCGGTTGATGGCGGTGGAGGAGTACCTCGGGCTGGA
The DNA here is from genome assembly GCF_000812405.1 of Pseudomonas sp. PI1. NCBI lineage: Bacteria > Pseudomonadati > Pseudomonadota > Gammaproteobacteria > Pseudomonadales > Pseudomonadaceae > Pseudomonas > Pseudomonas sp. PI1. The sequence goes on along the minus strand of NZ_JWMC01000013.1, from coordinate 5,887 downwards.
TGAGGGGGAGGCGGTGCCCTATCTGCAGGTGCGGTTGCGGGATTATCTGGAAGAGGGTCTTTCGTAGGAGCGAGCTTGCTCGCGAATGGGGTTCTGTCGGTGGCTTCGTGCTTGCCCTGAAGAACGCCCTCTCCCTAACCCTCTCCCTGAAGGGAGAGGGAACCGTTGGGCAGGGTTGGGTGTTCTGGAGTCAGCCGGCAACACCGAAGGTTACCGGCTGAAGCCATTTCTTGTCTCGGCACGGGCAAGCCCCCTCTCCCTTCAGGGAGAGGGCTGGGGAGAGGGGGCTCTTAAACCCGGCACCTACGCCACCGGAAACTCCGTTCGCGAGCAAGCTCGCTCCTACGAAGAGCAGCCGCCCGCACGCATAAAAAAGCCCGGCACAAGGCCGGGCACGTCCGATCGTGGGACAGCTCAGTGTGATTCGAGCAGCGCCAGGGCCTCGCGCGACAGGCGCTCGACCGCGGCCCAGTCACCGCTGGCGACGGCGGCCTTGGGCAGCATCCAGGTGCCCCCCACGCACATCACGTTGTCCAGGCGGTAGTAGTCGTTCAGGTTGTCCGGCCCTACCCCGCCGGTGGGGCAGAAGCGCACTTCCGGGAAGGGGCCGGCGAAGGCCTTGAGCGCTTCCACGCCGCCGCACACCTTGGCCGGGAACAGCTTGAAGCGGCGCAGGCCGTGGCGATAGGCGGCCATGATCTCGGAGGCGGTGGCCACGCCGGGCAGCAGCGGCACCGGGCGGCTCACCGCGTGCTGCAGCAGTTCCTCGGTGCAGCCGGGGGTGACGATGAACTGCGCGCCGGCCTCTTCCGCCTGGCGGAAGGTTTGCGGGTCCAGCACGGTGCCGGCGCCCACGCACAATTCCGGGCGCTGCTCGGCCAGGGTGCGGATGGCGGTCAGGCCCAGCGGGGTGCGCAGGGTCACTTCCAGCACGGTAATGCCGCCGGCGGCCAGAGCGTCGGCCATGGGCAGGATGTCCTGCTCGCGATCGATGGTGATCACCGGCAGGATGCGGGCGCGCTCGGCGAGGGCGTCGATGCGCTGGATGTGGGATTCGAGACTCATGTTGCGGTAACTCCGTGCCTCAGGGACACCAGTGGATCGACAGGGGAGCGCGGAGGAAGGCGCTCACCGGCATGCTTGCTTCGTCTTCGGCGGCCAGCGCGGCCCTCAGGGTGGCCAGCTTGGCCTCGCCCTGGATCGCCAGCAGTTGCACCCGCGAGGCGGCCAGCAGCGCGCGGCTGAGGGTCAGGCGCTGGTGCGGCACGCTCGGCGCCCAGGCCGGCAGGCAATGGCGCGCGCCGGCCGGGTCGAGGGCCTCGGCCAGGCCCGGGCTGGCCGGGAACAGCGAGGCGGTGTGGCCGTCGTCGCCCATGCCCAGCACCAGCACGTCGATGGGCAGGGCCAGCTCGGCGACCTGGCGGTCGGCGATGGCCGCCGCTTCCTCCAGGCTCGGCGCCGAGTGATACAGGCCGCAGAACAGCGCCTTGGCCGCCGCGCCCTTGAGCAGGTGGCGGCGCACCAGGCCGGCATTGCTGTCCGGATGGACTTCCGGCACCCAGCGCTCGTCGGCGAGGGTCACGGTCACCTTGTCCCAGTCGAGGACTTCGCCGCTCAGGGCTTCGAGGAAGGCCACCGGGCTGCGCCCGCCGGACACCGCCAGCAGCGCGCGGCCGCGCTCGGCGATGGCCCCGCGCAGTTGTTCGGCCACATTGGCGGCCAGGCCGCGGGCCTGCGCCACCGGGCTTTCCCAGGCCGTCCAGCGCACGCCGGCCGGCAGTTTCAGATCAATGGTCGCCATACCAGTCCTTCCCGTCTCTCGCGATCAGCGCCACGGCCGCCTGGGGTCCCCAGGTGCCGGCGGCGTAGGGTTTGGGGGCGTCGCCCAGGCGTTCCCAGCCGGCGATCAGGTGGTCGCACCACTTCCAGGCGAACTCCACTTCGTCCTTGCGCACGAACAGGTACTGGTTGCCCTGCATCACTTCCAGCAGCAGCCGCTCGTAGGCGTCCGGCACGCGGGCAGCCTGGAAGGCCTCGGAGAAGCTCAGCTGCAGCGGGCCGGTGCGCAGTTGCATGCCCTTGCCCAGGCCCTGGTCCTTGGTCATCACCTGCAGGGAGATGCCCTCGTCCGGCTGCAGGCGGATGATCAGGCGGTTGCTGATCAGCGAGCGCTGCTCCGGGGCGAAGATGTAGTGCGGCGGGTTCTTGAAGTGGATGACGATCTGCGACAGCTTCTGCGGCATGCGCTTGCCGGTGCGCAGGTAGAAGGGCACGCCGGACCAGCGCCAGTTGCGGATGTCCACGCGCAGGGCGACGAAGGTCTCGGCGCCGCTCATGCGGTTGGCGTGCTCCTCTTCCAGGTAACCGGGCACCGCCTTGCCGTCGATGAAGCCGGCGGTGTACTGGCCGCGCACCACGCGGCCGGCCAGTTGCTCCGGCGGGATCGGCTCCAGGGCGCGCAGCACCTTGACCTTCTCGTCGCGGATGCTGTCGGCGGAGAGGTCGCTGGGCGGGTCCATGGCGATCAGGCAGAGCAGCTGCAGCAAGTGGTTCTGCACCATGTCGCGCAGCTGGCCGGCCTGGTCGAAGTAGCCCCAGCGGCCTTCGATGCCGACCTTCTCGGCCACGGTGATTTCCACGTGGGAGATGTGGTTCTGGTTCCACTGCGTCTCGAACAGGCTGTTGGCGAAACGCAGGGCGATGAGGTTCTGTACCGTTTCCTTGCCCAGGTAGTGGTCGATCCGATAGATGCGGTTCTCCGGAAAGAACTTCGCCACCGCCTCGTTGACCTCGCGGGACGACGCCAGGTCGTGGCCGATGGGCTTCTCCAGCACCACTCGGGTGCGTTCGGCCAGGCCGAGGGCGGCGAGGTTCTCGCAGATGCCGCCGTAGACCGCGGCCGGGGTAGCGAAATAGGCCACCAGCGGCAGGCCGGCGGGCACCGCGTCGCGCAACGCCGGGTAGGACGCGGCGTCGAGGAAGTCCATGCTCAGGTAGCTCAGGCGCTGCTGGAAGCGCGCCCAGACGGCGTCGTCCCATTCGCGCGCCGGCACGGCCAGGCGCAGGCGCTTCTCGAGGGTGGCCAGGTGGGCGGCAGGGTCGCCCTCGTCGCGGGCCAGGGCGAGGATGCGGGTGTCGCCGTGGAGCAGGCCTTCGCGGTCGAGCTGGTAGAGGGCGGGGATCAGCTTGCGCAGGGCGAGGTCGCCCAGCGCGCCGAACAGCGCCAGGGTGCAAGGCAGAACGCGGACATCAGGCATTTGTTGTTACCAAACAGATTTTGAGGAACATTTGCCGAATACACCGGGCCATTAAGGCAAAAATGTAGTAATTAAACAACATATTTTTCCCAAGACGCGGTCCTGTTGGTCGTCTGCCGACCTGACGTTAGGATAGCGCCGCTGGCCGCAGGCACGTCCCCGGCCGTCGATTGCCCCACAGGGGCCACCAAGGAGAACGGATGAAGAACCTGCTGGAGCAGATCCAGACGCGCCTGGAAGACTTGAACAAGGCCGAACGCAAGGTCGCCGAGGTGATACTGCAGAACCCGCAGCAGGCCACCCGCTTCAGCATCGCCGCGCTGGCCCAGGCCGCCAGTGTCAGCGAGCCGACGGTGAACCGCTTCTGCCGCTCCTTCGGCATGAGCGGCTACCCGGAGCTGAAGATCCAGCTGGCGCAGAGCCTGGCCAGCGGCGCGGCCTTCGTCACCCAGGCAGTGGCCGAGGACGACGGCCCCGAGGCGTACACGCGGAAAATCTTCGGCAGCACCATCGCTTCGCTGGACGCCGCCTACAAGCTGATCGACCCGCGCGCCGTGGACCGCGCCGTGGACCTGCTGATCCAGGCCCGGCAGATCCACTTCTTCGGCCTAGGCGCGTCCAGTTCGGTGGCGCTGGATGCGCAGCACAAGTTCTTCCGCTTCAACCTGGCGGTGTCGGCGCAGAGCGACGTGCTGATGCAGCGGATGATCGCCTCGGTGGCGCACACCGGCGACCTGTTCGTGGTGATCTCCTACACCGGCCGCACCCGCGAGCTGGTGGAGGTGGCGCGCCTGGCGCGGGACAACGGCGCCTCGGTGCTCGGCCTGACCGCCGCCGACTCGCCGCTGGCCAAGGTCTGCACCCTGACCCTGGACATCCCGCTGCCGGAAGACACCGACATCTACATGCCGATGACCTCGCGGATCATCCAGCTGACGGTGCTCGACGTGCTGGCCACCGGCGTGACCCTGCGCCGCGGCGTGGACTTCCAGCCGCACCTGCGCAGGATCAAGGAGAGCCTGGTGCCGACGCGCTACCAGCTGGACGAGGAAGACTGACACCCCGCCGCGGTGATTTCGCAGGCGCGGATTCATCCGCGATTTCGGCGCAGGGGATCGGCCGATCGCGGACGGAGTCCGCTCCTACATGGCAGGAGGAGCACCGTCGTAGGATGGTGTTGAGCGAAGCGATACCCATCACCATGGTTCGATGGGTATCGCAAGCTCAACCCATCCTACGAAGAGCGCCTTGGCGCAGTCGGCAAGACCGTTGTTCCTACGCTCAAGCCCCGCGCAGCGGGGGCCGTCAGACCAACCCGGCCTTCAGCCGCAGGCGCATGCGCTCGCCCTGGGCCAGGATCAGGCCGCCGGGGCGGTAGCCGGCGGCGCCGATGCACAGGAAGCGGTCGGCCTCGCCCGGCTCCACCTGTTCCACCGCGCGGCTGCCGGGGTGCCAGATGACGCTGCCGGCGGCGGCGTTCTTGTCGATGCGCAGGCGGCGCTGCCAGCCGGCGTCTTCCAGCACCAGCGCGCCGGTGTTGTACAGCACCTGCTTGACCGCGCCCCGCGGCGTCCAGGTGTTGGGCAGCGGCGCCGCCGGGCGCTGGCCGCCCTCCAGCTCCATGCCGTGGACCACGCTGCGGCGCAGCGAGCCGATGCGCCAGTAGGGTTGCAGGGCGAAGCTGAACAGGCAGTCGCTGTCGTCCTCGTGGTAGCTGGACAGTTCCATTTCCAGCTCGCGGCCCAGGCGCGCGTCCAGGCGCACGTGCCAGTCCTCGATGTCCAGCTGCCAGCTCACCTGCACCAGGCTCTCGTCGGCGTGGGCGTCGAGCAGGCGCCATTCGCGCTGGCGGGCCCAGCCGTGGGGCGGCCAGTCGGGCTCGCTGGGGTGGCTGCCGAACCACGGCCAGCACACCGGGATGCCGCCGCGGATGGGCGCCGTGCTCAGCGCCGGCCACTGGCTGGAACACCACAGCATGGAACGCTCGCCCTGGGGCCGGAAGTGCAGCAGTTGCGCGCCCTGGCGGCTGAAGACCGCCTGGCACAGGGGATGATCGATCAGCAGCAGGTCGCGGCGCTGGAAGCGCACCCAGTCGAAGGGGCGCTTGGCACGCATGGAATGGAAGAAGCGCTGCAGCGGATGCTCGAGCATTGTCCGGAGGTCCTGAATCAATCCCTTCCCGGACGCTCCCGGGGCATGACATCTATGTAGTTTTACTACACGTTGGTGAAAAAAGCGCAGATTCTACCTGAAAAGCATAGAACCCCAGTCACATGTCCGGATTTTTTCGTCCTGGGCGCACCAGCCCCACGCGAACCAGGCCGGTCACGTAGGGCGCATAACGCCTACGGCGTTATCCGCCGTCCAGCCTCGCTGCCCGGCGGCTCCCAGGTTGACCTGGGCGCTGGCCGTGGCCCCGGCGTATCGGCGGATAACCGCGAACGGTTATGCGCCCCACGAACAAAAAGCCCGCCCCGATATCGGCGGGCGGGCCAAGTACAGCAGCACCTCAGGAGCGTGTCGTTTGGCGTATCAGAAGCTGGACTGGATCTTCAGGCCGGCAACCAGAGCGTTGTCCACCTCGTAGACGCCGCCGGGATGCTTGATGTATTGCAGGTTCGGCCGCACCG
>NZ_JWMC01000092.1:0-7360 GCF_000812405.1 Pseudomonas sp. PI1 | reverse complement strand
AGGTCATGCGACATGGATGTCGCGAGAGCCCCGATGGGCTACAGGGACGTACCCTCGGGGCGGGCCTCCGTGGCGGGGGAGTTCGTGAGGGTAGCCCGGCTCCATCGGGCCCGTATGGCGGGGCAAGCCTTTTTGGTTCCTTTTGTGGCGATTGACAAAAGGGACTCGCCCGAGGGGGCGAAACAAGAAGGCCGGGCAAACTCGGAGCGGCGCAGAAACACCCAAGCCAAGGCAGCTGGGTTATCCCCCTTCGGGCCAGCACAAGCGCTGTTCGCGATGGAGCCGCGTCCCACGTTCGTGGGAACGACGATGGGGAAGAGAAGCGTGATGCCGCCGGCCCAACGAAAAAGCCCCGCCAGGGCGGGGCTTTTCAGGTCAGGCCAACTGCCGCCGGCGGAACAGCGGCTGCGGCTGGGTCACCGAGGTCTGGTAGACCTCGCTGAAGTCGTCCAGGCTGGCCAGCGCATCATATGGATCGCGGTCCGCGCGAATGGCGTAGGCATCGAAACCGCAGCTCTGCATGTAGAACAGCTGGTCGCGCAGCACGTCGCCGATGGCGCGCACCTCGCCCTTGTAGCCGTAGCGCTCGCGCAGCAGGCGTGCGGTGCTGAAGCCGCGGCCGTCGGTGAAGGCCGGGAAGTTCACCGCGATCACCTGGAACTTGTCCAGGTCCCCGGCGATGGCTTCGGGCTCCTCGTCGGAGTCCAGCCACACGCCCAGGCCGCCGTCGCGGCCGCGCAGGGCCGGGCCGTGTTCCAGCCACAGGGCCAGCGGGATGATCACGTCGTCGCTGTTGGGCACGCTCTCCAGGGTGGCGTCCTTGGGCAGCAGGTGCCAGCGGTCGTCGACCACTTCGCGGTGCTTAATGATTCGCTGCATATACGCGCTCCTTGAAGGGGTCGATGCCGATGCGGCGGTAGGTATCGAGGAAGCGTTCTTCTTCGGTGCGCCGTTCGACGTAGACCTTGATCAGCTTCTCGATCACGTCGGCCATCTGGTCCTGGGCGAAGGACGGGCCGAGGATCTGCGCCAGGCTGGCTTCGCGGCCGGCGCTGCCGCCGAGGGACACCTGGTAGAACTCCTCGCCCTTCTTGTCCACCCCGAGGATGCCGATGTGGCCCACGTGGTGGTGGCCGCAGGCGTTCATGCAGCCGGAGATGTTGAGGTCGATGTCGCCGATGTCGAACAGGTAGTCGAGGTCGTCGAAGCGGCGCTGGATGGCCTCGGCCACCGGGATCGACTTGGCGTTGGCCAGGGAGCAGAAGTCGCCGCCCGGGCAGCAGATGATGTCGGTCAGCAGGCCCACGTTGGGGCTGGCGAAGCCCAGCTCGCGCAGTTCGCCCCAGAGGGTGAACAGCTGCGCCTGCTCGACGTCGGCGAGGATGATGTTCTGGTTATGGCTGTTGCGCACTTCGCCGAAGCTGTAGCGGTCGGCCAGCTCGGCGATGGCGTCCAACTGCTTGTCGGTCACGTCGCCCGGGGCGGTGCCGGTGGGCTTGAGCGACAGGGTCACGGCGACGTAGCCGGGCTTCTTGTGGGCGAAGGTGTTGCGCTCGCGCCAGCGGGCGAAGCCGGGATGCTCGGCGTCCAGGGCGGCGAGGGCGGCGTCCTGGTCTTCCAGGGCCTTGTAGGCCGGGTCGACGAAGAACGCGGAAACGCGCTGCACTTCCGCCTCGGTCAGGGTGCTGGGGCCGTCCTTGAGGTGCGCCCATTCGGCGTTGACCTTCTCGGCGAAGACTTCCGGGGTCAGCGCCTTGACCAGGATCTTGATGCGCGCCTTGAACTTGTTGTCGCGGCGGCCATAGCGGTTGTACACGCGCAGGATGGCGTCCAGGTACGACAGCAGGTGCTTCCAGGGCAGGAATTCGTTGATGAAGCTGCCGACGATCGGGGTACGGCCCAGGCCGCCGCCGACCAGCACGCGGAAGCCCAGCTCGCCGGCCTCGTTCTTCACCGCTTCCAGGCCGATGTCGTGCACCTCGATGGCGGCGCGGTCGCTCGCGGCGCCGTTGACGGCGATCTTGAACTTGCGCGGCAGGTGGGCGAACTCGGGGTGGAAGGTCGACCACTGGCGGATGATCTCGCACCAGGGGCGCGGGTCCACCAGCTCGTCGCGGGCGATGCCGGCGAACTGGTCGGTGGTGGTGTTGCGGATGCAGTTGCCGCTGGTCTGGATCGAGTGCATCTGCACGGTGGCCAGCTCGGCGAGGATGTCCGGCACGTCTTCCAGCGCCGGCCAGTTGAACTGCACGTTCTGCCGGGTGCTGATGTGGGCGTAGCCCTTGTCGTAGTCGCGGGCGATCTGCGCCAGCTTGCGCAGCTGCCGGGAGGCGAGCAGGCCGTAGGGCACGGCGATACGCAGCATCGGCGCATAGCGCTGGATGTACAGGCCGTTCTGCAGACGCAGCGGGCGGAATTCCTCGCCGGTCAGTTCGCCCGCCAGGTAGCGGCGGGTCTGATCGCGGAACTGCTTGACGCGATCCTCTACGATCCTCTGATCGTATTCGTCGTATACGTACATGAAAAATCCTGCTGTCAGGCTATAGCGCTCGGGCGTACTACGCTTCCGAGCGCGCACGGCAACGCGCTCCACGCGGAGTGGCGGGCAAGATACCAGTTAGGGAATATGCGTAAAAGTGAAGTTTGAGTATATGGCGAGAACTTTCTGATATAAGCGCGGCATCCGTGGGAACCTTCTCCACCCACCGGCGCCGCGCCAGGGCTTGCGGCGCCTGGCCGCAGGCCCTCGCGGCGGGTCCTCAGCCTTCGCGGCCGTGGGCCTGGGCGCCCAGCTGAGCGGCATCGACGCGGACGAAAATGGAGTCGCCGATGGCGGTCAGCACGTCGCCGGCATACACCTCGCAGATGATCCGGCTCTTGCGTCCCAGCTCGCCTTCCACGTGCGCGCGCAGGGTCAGCGGCACGCCCATCGGCGTGGGCTTGATGAACTTGATGCCGAGGTTGCCGGTGACGCAGTCCAGGCGCGGCAGGCTGCCCGGCTCGCGGCCTTCGGCGCGGTAGTGGTAGGCCATGGCCGTCCAGTTCGAGTGGCAGTCCACCAGCATGGCGATCAGGCCGCCGTAGACCAGCTCCGGCCAGCCGGTGTACTTGGCCTCGGGCAGGTGCTCGGCCATCACGTGGATGCCGTCCTCGTGCCAGTAGCTCTTGATGTGCAGGCCGTGGGGGTTGCTGCCGCCGCAGCCGTAGCAGATGCCTTCGGGCGCGGCGCGGTCTTGCAGGGAGAGGTTGTCCATGGGGTGCCTTGTTCTTGTCGCGGAAACCGCCCCAGCCTAGCCGGTTTCGCCGCCCTCATGAAGGGCCGCGCCTTGTCGCTGCCCGTGCCCTGGTCTTAACTGCTGGTGGGTCCACCGAAAACAGCAATAACAAATGGGGGAAACATGAGCGAAGAATCCCGTAACGAAAACCGCGACAGCGTGATCGACGCCCGCGCGGCCTTGATCCTCATCCTGCTGGTGGTGGCTACGGCGATATTCTGGGTGAGCCATCAATAATTTAGCTCCACCGGTCAGGGGTGGGCGAACACAATGAAGGCAAATGGCTATACTTCGCCGGCTTCCGGTCGGTGGGGTGTGGGTTCTTGAGTCTTCTGTGCAGGTCCTGGTTGCTGGTCGTCGGTCTGTCGCTGTCGTTGGGCTGCCAGGCGGCGTCGGTGGTGTTCCTCAACCCGGGGCGGTCCAACGAGCCCTACTGGGTCAGCTATACCCACTTCATGCAGGCCGCCGCCGGCGACCTGGGCATGCCGCTGCGCGTGCTCTACGCCGAGCGCGACCCGCAACGCTCGCTGCAGCAGGCGCGCGAGCTTTTGCGCGACGGCCAGTTGCCCGACTACCTGGTGTTCACCAACGAGGGCTACATCGGCCCGGAACTGCTGCGCCTGTTCGCCGATACCCCGGTGCGCCTGTTCGCCGTGAACAACATGCTGACCACCGACCAGCAGCGCATCGTCGGCGGCAGCCGCGAGCGCTACCGCAACTGGATCGGCAGCCTGGTGGCCAACGAGGAGGAGGCGGGCTACCTGATGGCCCACGGCCTGCTCCAGGCTGGCGCGGCGGCGGGGCGGGGGCTGGACCTGCTGGCCTTCTCCGGGCTGGCCCAGGCGCCGGTGGCGCAACTGCGCGAGCAGGGCATGCGCCGGGCCCTGGCCGACTTCCCGCGGGCCCGGCTGCTGCAGGTGGTCTATGGCGGCTGGGACCGCCAGCGCGCCTATGAGCAGGCGCAGCAGCTGCTGCGCCGCTACCCGCAGGTGCGGCTGGTGTGGTCGGCCAACGACGAGATGGCCTTCGGCGCGATGAAGGCGGCCAGCGAGGCGGGGCGCGTGCCGGGGCGCGACATGCTGTTCAGCGGCTTGAACAACTCCCCGGAGCTACTCGGCGCGGTGATCGACGGCAGCATCAGCGTGGCCATGAGCGGCCATTTCACCCTGGGTGGCTGGGCCATGGTCCTGCTGCACGACTACGACGCCGGGGTGGACTTCGCCGCCCATGGCGGCAAGGACCGCCAGTTGCCGGTGTTCATCCTGCTGGACAAACGCCGCGCGCAGAAACTGCGCGCCAACCTGGCGCGTCCCGGCTATGGCCTGGACTTCCGCGACTTCAGCCTGGCCCTGCACCCGAAGCAGAAGGCCTACCGCTTCTCCCTGCAGCCGCTGCTGGACTAGACGCCGGCCAGGTGCAGCACCAGGCGCACCAGGGCGTAGAGCAGCAGGACGAAGACCAGGGTGAAGCCCACGCCGAGGACGATGAAGTGGCTGGGCTTGCCATGGGTGAAGTCGCGGGCGCGGTTCTTCCCGCTCTGCACGCCGAAGGCGGCGGCCAGCACGCTTTGCAGCATCTGCCAGAAGCTCGGCGGGCGGTTCTGCGGATCGTCGTTCATGCAAGCCTCCTTTGCTGTGGGACAAGCATAGCCGGCCTCAGAGTTCTATCTGCGTCCACTGGCGCTTCTGCCACATCACCGCGAAGATCGCCGAGGCCAGGCCGCGCTGGATGATCTGCATGCTCCAGATCGCCAGCAGGCCGCCGCCCAGCACCGGGCCGACCAGGTAGGCCAGGGGCAGGAAGAACAGCCACTGGTTGCCCAGGCTGACGGCCATCACCGTGCGCGTGGCGCCGGCGCCGAGCAGCGCCTGGGTCAGCACCAGGGCGGTGGCGTCGATGACCATGCCCAGGCCGGTGAACATCAGCGGCACGCGGCCCAGCTCGATCAGCGCCGGGTCGCTGACGAACAGCCGCAGGATGGCCTCGGGGAACATCCAGAACGGCGTGCCCAGCAGCGCCAGGCCGCAGGCGGCGACCTTGACCACGTCCCAGCCCCAGCGGTGCGCGCTGTCGAAGTCGCGCTCGCCCATGCACTGGCTGACCAGGGTGGTGGCCGCCATGCCCAGGCCGATGCCGGGCAGGATCAGGAACAGCGCCAGGTTGATCAGCACGTGGGCCACCGCCAACTCGCGGGTGCCGACCTGGGCGATGATCCAGAACAGCAGGGTGATGCCGGCGGCGAAGAAGAACTGCTGCAGCGAGTTGGGCAGCGACAGGCGCAGCATCACGCGGATTTCCCGCTCGCTCGGGCGGCGCGCGAGGAAGCCGTGCTGGCGGGCGTCGCGCCAGGTGATCCAGGCGTAGATCGCCGAGCCCAGGTACAGCGCCAGGGTGGTGCCCAGGCCGCTGCCCACCGCGCCCATGCGCGGCAGGCCGAACAGGCCGTGGATCAGGCTGTAGCTGATGGCGGCGTTGGCCAGGTGCATGACCACCAGGGTGCGCATGTAGGTGCCCGAGCGCCGTGTGCCGTTCCAGTAGCCGCGGAAGGAGAAGTTCAGGCCCACGGCCAGCACCGAGAGCGTGCGCCACTCGAAGTAGGGCACGCCGATGGCCAGCACTTCGGGGTCGGGCGACAGCAGGCTGACGATGGGTCTGGCGAACAGCAGGCAGGCCAGGCTGATGGGCAGGGCCAGGCCCAGGGCCACCAGCAGCCCGCAGTTCAGCGGCGCGGCCAGGTCGCCGTTGCAGCCCTGGCCGCGGCGCCGCGCCACCAGCGCCTGGACGCCGGCGCCCAGGCCCATGACCAGGGAGATGGCGACGAAGTTGGCGTAGCTGCCGATGCCCACCCCGGCCAGGGACTTTTCCCCGAGGTGGCCGACCATGGCGGCATCCACCAGGTTGAGCAGGCTCTGGCTGAGCATGCCGCCGATGATCGGCAGTCCCAGGCAGAGGATATTGCGAAGGCGCTCGCGCTCTAGCATGGCGTCCCCGAACTGCAGGTGATCCGGCGATTGTTGGTCGAGGGCGGCGGCGTGCCGGTGACCGCGCCCCTCACGGCAAAGCCTAGCGTAACGGGCGCGGCGATGCCCGCTCGATCGTCGCGCGGGCCCGGCTTCAGCGACGGCTGACGCTCATGGCGATCAGCCGCGAAACCACCAGGGCGAGGTACATCACGCCGGCAAATTCCTCGATCATCACCAGCGAACGGGCCGCGGGCGTCAGCGGCAATATGTCGCCCAGGCCGACCCCGGACAGGGTGGTGAAACTGAGGAACAGCAGCTCGGTCCAGGTGCGCGGCGCATCGGCGTCCAGCGCGGCGCTGAAGCTGCCGGGGACGGCCAGCTGGCAGAAGCTGAACAGATGGGCGAAGGCCCAGGCCAGCAGGGTGAAGGTGGCGCCGGCGGCGTACAGCTCGTCGGTGGTGGCGCGCTGGTCGGCGTTCATGTAGGCGATCAGGCTGGCCGCGGCATAGAAGTAGAAGGCCGCCTCCAGCGCCGGCACCAGCAGTTCCAGCACGCGGCTGGCCAGCCAGAGGTCGAGCAGGCCGAGGGTGAGCACCAGCAAGGCCAGCACCGCGGCGACCCAGCTATGCACCGGGCTGCGCTTGACCACCTGCAGCGCCAGGCCCAGCACCAGCAAGCCGAAGGCGCCGAACAGCGCGCGGCCCAGGGTGCTGTCGTCCATCCAGGGGTAGAGCAGCACGCCGAGCAACTGGACGAACAGCAGGATGGCGGAGGGGTGGCGCTTGAGGTGGGCGAGGGCGGGCATGATGTCGCTCGGTTACGGGTCGACTTAACCATAGCCGCTGCCGGCCCTGCGGGCCGGATCGCGGACGGAGTCCGCTCCTATGGGGAGGCGCCATGCCTCACGGCGAACTGTAGGAGCGGGCCCTGCCCGCGATTTCGCGCGCAGGGCGCGCTCCTACAGGGGAATGGCGTGGGTGGGGCAGCGTAGGAGCGGATCTCATCCGCGAATCGCGCCGGAGGTTCCGGCTATCGCGGACAAGGTCCGCTTGTATGGCGTTAGGGTAGGAACCTGTCGGGGGTGGAGGGACAAGACCCGCTTCTGCAAGCCAGACGGTAGGA
>NZ_JWMC01000091.1:0-75069 GCF_000812405.1 Pseudomonas sp. PI1 | reverse complement strand
AACAGGCCTAATACATAGATGCAGTCGGGTTTTCATGTTCAAAAGCGGGTTGACGGTGGGGGTGAGTCCATACATAGGAGCGAGCTTGCTCGCGAAGGACGTTCTGCTGGCCAGGTTCGGTGTGCATCCTGAAGAACGCCCTCTCCCTAACCCTCTCCCTGAAGGGAGAGGGGACCGTTCGGTGTGCTTGGATGTTCTGGAGTCAGCCGGCCACGACGGTAGTTTCCGGCTGAAACCGTCCTTCCCCACTGGCACGGACAAGCCCCCTCTCCCTTCAGGGAGAGGGCTGGGGAGAGGGAGCGGAGTCAATCCCAAGCGATGATGCCGCCGGGAAACTCCGTTCGCGAGCAAGAGCTAGGCGCCCCCCTCGCTCCTACAAAAACCCCCTCCCCAACGAAAAAAGCCCCGGCATCGCTGCCGGGGCTTCGCTATCGGCCCTCCTGCGTGGGGACGGCCGCCAGACTCAGCGGAGCGCTTCGAACAGGCCGGTGGCGCCCATGCCGCCGCCCACGCACATGGTCACGATGCCGTAGCGCAGGTTGCGCCGCTGCAGTTCGCGCACCAGGTGGCCGACCTGGCGCGAGCCGGTCATGCCGAAGGGGTGGCCGATGGAGATGGAGCCGCCGTTGACGTTGTACTTCTCGTTGTCGATGCCCAGGCGGTTGCGCGCGTACAGGCACTGCGAGGCGAAGGCTTCGTTGAGCTCCCACAGGTCGATGTCGTCGATCTGCAGGCCGCGGGCCTTGAGCAGCTTGGGCACCGAGAACACCGGGCCGATGCCCATCTCGTCCGGCTCGCAGCCGGCCACGGTGAAGCCGCGGAAGAAGGCCTTGGGCTTGAGGCCCAGTTCCAGGGCCTTGTCCAGGCTCATCACCAGGGTCATGGAGGCGCCATCGGAGAGTTGCGAGGCGTTGCCGGCGGTCACCGAGCCGTCTTCGGCGAACACCGGCTTCAGCGAGTTGAGGCCTTCGAGGGTGGTGTCCGGACGGTTGCAGTCGTCGCGATCGACCACGCCTTCGACCACCTTCTTCTCGCCGGTGGCCTTGTCTTCCACGGCGTAGCGCACGTTCATCGGCACGATTTCGTCGTCGAACAGGCCCTCGGCCTGGGCGCGGGCGGTGCGCTGCTGGCTCTGCAGGGCGTAGAGGTCCTGCTCTTCGCGGGTGACGTTGTAGCGACGGGCGACGATCTCGGCGGTCTGCCCCATGGGGTAGTAGATCCCCGGGAATTCCGCTTCCAGGCGCGGGTTGACGAAGTGGTCGGTGTTGCGCGACTTGGCCGTCAGGGTGATGGACTCGACGCCGCCGGCCACCAGGATGTCGCTGCAGCCGGAGGCCACCTGGTTGGCGGCGATGGCGATGGCCTGCAGGCCCGAGGAGCAGTAGCGGTTGAGGGTCATGCCGGCGACGTGGATGCCCAGCTTCGACAGCACCGCGGCGTTGCGGCCGATGTTGTGGCCCTGGGCGCCCTCGTTGGAGCCGGCGCCGACCACGCAGTCGTCCACCAGCAGCGGGTCCAGGCCGTTGCGCGCCAGCAGCGCGTCGATGCAGTGGGCCACCATGTCGTCGGGCCGGGTCATGTTGAACTTGCCGCGGAACGACTTGGCCAGGCCGGTACGGACGCTGTCGACGATCACCACTTCACGCATGGGAAACCTCGTTGCTTGTTGTTCGATTGGGGAGGTGCACTCGGCCAAGCATAGGGCGAGCGAATGCCGGGGCGCGACGATCATTCATCCCGGATATGCGCTGCCATCCCCCAGCGGATACGCGACCGCCGCCCGAAGGCGGCGGTCGCGGGCGCCCTTGCGGCGCGCTCAGACGGTGTCCACCTTCACCGCATGGTCGGCCAGCAGGCCGTTGAGCACCGCGTGGGTGTCGCCGCTGGAGACGATGGCGCCGCCGTGGTGGTCGGTGTACTTGGCCACCAGGTCGACGTTGCCCAGGTCGATGCTCTGGGTCGTCGCGCCCCCTGTCGCGCCGGTGGGGTTCACCGAGATGGTGGTGGTCGAGGTGGTGGCGTTGACCGAGAAGGTCAGGTACTGCGCCAACGAATCGGCGGTGGCGTGCTCACCCTGCAGCAGGTCGGCCAGGTTCAGCGAGTCGCCCTCGCCTATGTTGAAGTCCTTGATCACGTCATGCCCGGCCTCGCCCTTCTGCCAGACGAACTGGTCGGCGCCGGCGCCGCCGGTGAGGGTGTCGTCGCCCATGCCGCCGAACAGGATGTCGTTGCCGTCGCCGCCGAGCAGCGTGTCGTTGCCGCCCTGGCCGAACAGCAGGTCGTCGCCCTTGCCGCCTTCGAGGGTGTCGTTGCCGCCGCGGGTGTCGCCGGCGACGTTGAGCTCATAGGCGTGGGCGACGATGTAGTTGGTCACCTGGCCCTGGGACGGCGCGGCGCCGCCGTTGGCGGCGGTCAGGTAGTCCACCAGGCCCTGGTAGCCGGCGCCGTTGTGGGTGCCGGCGGCGTGCCCGGTCCAGCTCAGGGCGTCGGTGTTGATCACGTCGCCGAAGAGGATGTCGTTGCCGTCGCCGCCGACCAGGTGGTCGTGGCCCACCGCCTGCGGCGAGGTGTTGCTGAAGCCTTCCTGCAGCGCGGTCTGCAGCTGTTCGGCGGTGTTGATGATCTGCGGCTGGCCGACGTTGGCGGTGAGGTCCGGGGTGTTGCCGGTGAAATGCAGGGTGGCGGTGCCCGTGGTGCTGGTGTTGTCGAAGAACTGCAGGATGCCGCTGTTGATGCCGTCGCCGATGCCGATGGCGTTCACCGACACATGGTCGCTGCCGCTGAACAGGCCGCCGCCGTTGAGCAGGTTGTTGGCGACGTCCAGCGCGTCCTTGATGTCGTGGTAGTTGGTGACGGTGCCGCTGTTGCTGCTGTCACCGATGTAGGTGGTCGGGTTGCCGTCGGTGAGGAAGAACGCCAGGTTGATGTAGTCGTGGGCGGCGTTGGCGCCCCCGCCCACCGTGGCGTTGAACCAGTCGACGGTGGACTTCAGCGCCGCCTCGTAGTTGGTCCCGCCCACGGCGCCGAGGCTGTTGATGGCGCTGATCAGGGTGGCGACGTTGGTGCTGTTCAGGCCATGCACCTGGGTCAGCGTCGAGCCGTCGGCGAAGGACACCAGGGCCAGGTTGATGGTGCCGTCGTGGCCCTTGATCTGGTTCAGCAGGTTGATCAGCGCCGCCTTGGCCAGGGCCATGCGGCTGAGCCCGGTGGTCCCGGAGGCGTCGGCCATGCTGCCGGAGGTGTCGATGATCAGCGCGATGTTGTAGTTCTTGCCGGGCGTGGTGGTGACGGAAACGCCGCCCACGTCGCCGATCAGCACGTCGTTGCCGAAGCTGCCGGCGATGGTGCCGTGGTCCGGCCCGAGCGGGCTGGGCACGACGTGGGGCGTCGTCGAGCCGTCGGTATCGCTGGCATTGCTGCCCACCACCAGGATCGGCGCGCCGTATTTCACGCAGATGTCGAGGTTGGCCGAGGCGGTGTCGCCGTCGCCATCGACGATGGTGTACTGGAACGACTCGCTGATCTGCCCGCTTTCCGGGAAGCTCACGCTGGCCTTGACCGCGTAGGTGTAGTCGCCGGCGTGGTGGCCGCCGCCATCCTTCAGGTACAGCGTCAGGGTGCCGTTGTCGGTGCTGATGGTCAGCAGGCCGCTGCTGGCGTTGTAGCTGCCGGTGGCATGGCTGGCGCTGGGGTCGAGGTTGGTGAGGTTGCCGTTGGCGTCCACCGCGAAGGTCTCGCCGCCGATGCTCACCTGGGTGATGCGCACGGTGCCGTCGGCGCTGACCGGCAGGTCGTTGGCCAGCACGTTGCCGCTGACCGCGTCGAGGTGGCTGAGGTTGACCAGGGTGGCGCTGAGGTCGCTGGGGTCGGTGACGATGACCGGCGTGCCGTGGCTGTCCACCCGCACCAGGTCCTGGTCGGTGATGGAGGTGCCGACGCCGACGGCGAAGGCCTCGACGTTGTTGGTGCTGCCGTTGTGCGCCGCGAGGAAGCTCTGCCAGGCGTTCAGCGCAGCGTTGGTGCTACCGGTGGTGGGCTGCCCATCGGAGATGAAGTACACCCGGTTGATCGCCGCGGGGTCGGCCCCCGGCGCGTTCAGGTCGGCGTTGATGCTGGTCTGGGCGCGGTTCAGGGCGGCCTCGTAGTTGGTGTTGCCGCCGGCCTGCAGGCCGTTGATGGCGTTCACCAAGCTGGTGTAGCCGCTGTCGCCGGCGTCGTCGAAGCTGTAGTGGCTGGCGGCGCTGGCCGAGGTGGCGAAGCTGATCAGCGAGACCTGGATCAGCAGGCCCATGGACGCGTACTCGTGCAGCATGTTGATCAGCGCGGCCTTGGCCTGGGCCAGCTTGCTGCCCTGCATGCTGCCGGAGACGTCGAGCACCAGCGTCAGGTTGACCGCCGGCGGCGGCTGCACCAGCAGGCATGCCGGGTGGTCGTCCACCGCGGTGGGGCCGTCGTCGGCAAAGCCGATCTTGTTGCCCAGGTCGAGGGTCTGGCTGCTGCTGGCCTTGTCGCCGTCGTAGTCGGTGATGCTGGCGGTGCCTTCCAGGCCGACCAGCCCGGCCTTCAGCCAGGCCACCTGGCTGTCGTAGTTGCCGGAAGCCCCCGGCCCGTCGTGCTGGATGGCCGAGTACTGGGTGAGGATCACCTTGCCGCTGTTGCCGTCCAGGCGCAGGTCGAACACGGTGTTGGCCGTGGTCACGCCCTGCAGGCTGGTGGCGGTGCTGCCGACGATCTTGCCGCCGACGTCGTAAAGGTGGATGGTCGCGTTGCCGCTGCTCAGCCCGCTGTCGGCGCCCTGCCCGGCCAGCAGCTTGAGGCTGTAGCTCCAGCTCACGGCGGAGGCCGGGGCATCGGCGCCGGCGCTCTGCGAGGTGATGACGAAGGCGCCGGTGAAGTCGCCGCTGGCGGTGTCGGAGTTGGCGCCTATGGTGTCGGCGTCCTGGGTCTGCACCAGCACCGACTGGCTGCCCAGGCCGACGCTGATGGACGGGCCGTCGTCGGCGAAGGCCACCTTGTTGCCCAGGTCCAGCGAGGCCGTGGAGCTGGCCTTGTCGCCGTCGTAGTCGGTGATGGTCGCGGTGGCCTGCAGGCTCACCAGGCCGGTGGCCAGAGGGGCCTGCTGGGTGGCGTAGTTGCTGGTGGCGCCCGGCAGCGCGTGGTCGATTTCGGCGTACTGCGTCAGGGTGACGTTGCCGCTGCCATCCACCTTCAGGTTGAAGATGGTGTTGCTGGCATTCACCCCGCCTTCGGTGTTCGAGGTGCTGCCGATGATCTGACCGTTCTGTTCGTACAGATAAATCTTCTGCCCCGCACTGTTCAGGCCCGATTGGGTGCCTTCGGCCACATCCAGCTTCAGCGCGTAGCTCCAGTTCACCGCGGCCGGGGTATCGGCGCCGGCACTCTGCGAGGTGATGGCAAAGGCCGCGGCGAAGCTGGTGGTGGCGGTGTCGAAGTTCGCACCGATGGTGTCCGCGTCATGGGTCAGCAGCACGATGGGCTTGCTGCCGCTGAGGTCGATGCAGATGGAAGGGCCATCGTCGTCGAACGCGACCTTGTTGCCCAGGTCGAGCGAGGCCGTGGAGCTGGCCTTGTCGCCATCGTAGTCGGTGATGGTGGCGCTGGCCTGCAGGCTCACCAGGCCAGTGCCGAGGGAGGTCTGCTGGGTCGCATAGTTGCTGGTCGCGCCCGGCAACGCGTGATCGATTTCGGCGTACTGCGTCAGGGTGACACTGCCGCTGCCATCCACCTTCAGGTTGAAGATGGTGTTGCTGGCATTCACCCCGCCTTCGGTGTTCGAGGTGCTGCCGATGATCTGGCCGTTCTGCTCGTACAGGTAGATCTTCTGCCCCGCACTGTTCAGGCCCGATTGGGTGCCTTCGGCCACGTCCAGCTTCAGCGCATAGCTCCAACTCACCGCGGCCGGAGTATCGGCGCCAGCGCTTTGAGAGGTGATGGCGAAGGCTGCGGCGAAGCTGGTGGTAGCAGTGTCGAAGTTCGCACCGATGGTGTCGGCGTCCTGGGTATGCAGCAGCACGGGAGCGTTGCCGCTCAGGCCCACGCTGATGCTCGGGCCGTCGTCGTCGAAGGCGACCTTGTTGCCCAAATCCAGGGAGGCCGTGGACGTGGCCTTGTCACCGTCGTAATCAGTGATGGTCGCGGTGGCGTCCAGGCTCACCAGACCGGTGCCGAGGAAGGCCTGCTGCGCGGCATAGTTACTCGTGGCACCCGGCAACGCGTGATCGATCTCGGCGTATTGCGTGAGGGTGACATTGCCGCTGCCGTCCACCTTCAGGTTGAAGATGGTGTTGCTGGCATTCACGCCACCTTCACTGCTGGCGGTGCTACCGATGATCTGGCCATTCTGCTCGTACAGATAAATCTTCTGCCCGGCACTGTTCAGCCCCGACTGGGTGCCTTCGGCCACGTCCAGTTTCAGCGCGTAGCTCCAGCTCACCGCGGCCGGGGTATCGGCGCCGGCGCTCTGCGAGGTGATGGCGAAGGCGGCGGCGAAGCTGGTGGTGGCGGTGTCGAAGTTGCTGCCGATGGTGTCGGCGTCCTGGGTGTGCAGCAGCACCGGAACCTTACCGCTGAGATCGATGCAGATGGACGGGCCGTCGTCGTCGAAGGCCACCTTGCCGCCCAGATCGATGCTGGCGCTGGACGAGGCCTTGTCACCGTCGTAATCGGTGATGGTCGCGCTGGCATCCAGGCTGACCAGGCCGGTGCCGAGGAAGGCCTGCTGCGCGGCATAGTTGCTGGTCGCGCCCGGCAATGCATGGTCGATCTCGGCGTATTGCGTCAGGGTGACATTGCCGCTGCCGTCGACCTTCAGGTTGAAGATGGTGTTGCTGGAATCGATGCCGGCTTCGGTGCTGGAAGTGCTACCGATGATCTGGCCATTCTGCTCGTACAGATAAATCTTCTGCCCTGCACTGTTCAGCCCCGACTCGGTGCCTTCGGCCACGTCCAGCTTCAGCGCGTAGCTCCAGCTCACCGCGGCCGGGCCGTCGGCGCCAGCGTTCTGCGAAGTGATGGCAAAGGCCGCGGCGAAGCTGGTGGTGGCGGTGTCGAAGTTGCTGCCGATGGTGTCGGCGTCCTGGGTGTGCAGCAGCACCGGAACCTTACCGCTGAGGTCGATGCAGATGGAGGGGCCGTCGTCGTCGAAGGCCACCTTGCCGCCCAGGTCGATGCTGGCGCTGGACGAGGCCTTGTCGCCGTCGTAATCGGTGATGGTGGCGGTGGCCTGCAAGCTGACCAACCCGGTGCCGAGGGGGGTCTGCTGGGTCGCGTAGTCGCTGGTCGCGCCCGGTAGCGGGTGATCGATCTCGGCATATTGCGTCAGGGTGACGTTGCCGCTGCCGTCGACCTTCAGGTTGAAGATGGTGTTGCTGGCATTCACGCCACCTTCACTGCTGGCGGTGCTGCCGATGATCTGGCCGTTCTGCTCGTACAGGTAAATCTTCTGCCCGGCACTGTTCAGCCCCGATTGGCTGCCTTCGGCCACGTCCAGCTTCAGCGCGTAGCTCCAGTTCACCGCGGCCGGGCCGTCGGCGCCAGCGTTCTGCGAAGTGATGGCGAAGGCCGCGGCGAAGCTGGTGGTGGCGGTGTCGAAGTTGCTGCCGATGGTGTCGGCGTCCTGGGTCACCAGGTTGCCGAGCAGCGCGCCGCTGGCGCCGATGCCGATGCTCGGGCCGTCGTCGGCGAAGCCGATCCGGCCGCCCAGGTCGAGGTTCTGGCTGGCGCTGGCCGGGTCGCCGTCACGGTCGGTGATGGTGACGCTGCCCTGCAGTTGAACCAGGTCGCTGCCGAGGGAGACCTGCTGGCTGTCGAAGCCGCTGGTGTCCCCGGGCAGGGCGTGGTCGATGGCGGCGTACTGGGTCAGGGTGACCTTGCCGCTGGCGGCGTCCACCGCCAGCGAGAAGACGGTGTTGGCGCTGCTGACCGCGCCGGCGCTGGCGGCGGTGGAGCCCACCACCACGCCATCGATCAGGTAGAGGTGGATACCCTGGCCGCCGCTGCTCAGGCCCGAGGCCTCGCCCTGGCTGGTGACGGTCAGGCTGTAGTGCCAGGCCACGCTGCCCGCGCCGTCGGCGCCATAGGCCAGGGTCGCCTTGAAGGCGCTGGCGAAGTCCGCCGAGACGCTCTCCGAAGCGCCGCCGCGGGTGCCTTCGTCATGGCTGAGCAGGCTCGGCGCCTCGCCCTCCAGGGCCAGGCCGGCGGTGGGGCTGTCGTCGTTGATGAGGATGGCCAGGTTGCCGCCAACGGGCGTGCCGTTGCCGTCGGTCAGGGTGTAGGGGACGCTGAGGGCGATGTCGTCTTCGACGCCGTGCTGCGGGTGGTCCAGCGGCTGCTGCAGGACCAGTTCATAGGTGCCGTTGGCGAGGTTGGTGAGGCTCAGGGTGAACACCGTCTGGCCATTGGCCGAGGCCGTCAGCACGTGGCCGTCGGGGCTCACGCTGTAGCTCAGGGCCACGCCGCCGGAGGTCAGCGCCGGCAGGCCGCTGGTGCCCCAGGCGAAGGTCCCGGGGCCGTCGGCGCCGAAATCGTAGCCGAGGCTGCCGGAAGCGCTGGCGCCGACGCCGGGCAGGCCGTCGTTGCCTTGGATGCCGCCGGGCAGGCCGTCTTCATCCACCACGGCGCTGGCGTTGCCCGCGCTGGGCACGCCGTCGACGGGCGGGGTCGGCGGTTCCGGCGGGGTCGGCGGCGCCGCCTGTGCCTGCTCGGGGCTGGGTATGCCGTCGAACAGCCGCGGGAACAGCGGGCCGCTGGCCAGGGGCCCGGTGGGGAAGCCGATGTCCGGATCGATGTGGCCGCCGATCTCGGTCAGCAGCACGAAGGAGTGCCCGCCACCGGCCTTGGCGTTGCCGCCGGCGGAGAACGACGGCCCGGCCGCGGTGGCCTCGGCCACCTGGCTCGGGTCCTGCCCGGCGGCGATGGCCGCCTGCAGCGCCTTGACGTCGGTGATGTCCTGCTGGCTGGGCGCGACCGGCGCCTGCGCCGGCGCGCTGTCCGCGTACTGGTGGTGGGCGGCGGCGACCAGTTGATTGCTCATCGGCATCGAACTGTCGCGCCCCAGGGTGAGTTCGCCGCCGCCGGCGATCGCCACGGCCACGGCACCTTCGTGCCCGGTCACCAGTTGTTCGCCGACGAACAGCTTGTCGCCCTGGTGCAGGATGCGACGCGAACCATCCGCGGCCACGGCGAAGACCTCGCCCACCGCCTTGCTGACGATACCTACCAAGCTGGCCATGACTGCATCCTCCGCGCTTACTCTGCGCTTGCCGACCGGCGCCGCCTCCGGCGGCACCCAAGACCTCCGAGTTGGCCATGCCGTCACCGGCGCGCAGTGATGCGTAGAGGGAAGCGGAAGCCTGAAGGCGCTTTGGCATCAAAAAGCCAGCGGATGAATCCGCCATTTTTTTGACCACGCTTGCTTCGGTACTTCGCGGAAACGCCCGCCCTAGCCGCCTGAAACGTACATGGCTGTATGTGCAAGCCCTATTCGTCCCCATAGCCAAGAAAAATCAGGGTTTGCGAGTTTTACAATGTGCCGCTTTTCACAGGTGTCATAAGACTTTTTCTGAATATGGGATGTGAAAAATTCTTCTGAGGTTCGCGAAAAGTTGTTCTTAGCTCTGATGTTACAGGCGTGAAACGCTTGATATCAGAAAAAAGCCAAGTTTTTGGCGAATTGCAAGAGCATCGAAGTCGAGAACACCAGGAGAACGCCATGCGCAGTCGTAACGCGACGCTATGGAGCGGTGTATTTCTGGCGGCCACCTGCGCTCAAGCCAACGCGATGAGCCTGACCCAAGCCATACAGAGCACCCTGCAATATCACCCGGAGATCAGCCAGAGCATGAACAGCCGGCTGACCGCAGACCAGGAACTGAAGATCGCCCGCGGCGGCTACCTGCCCACCGTCGATCTACTGCTGGGTTACGGCCGCGAAGGCGTCGATAGCCCCTCTACCCGTCAGGAAGGCAACCACAACAAGGAGACGCTCAACCGCGGCGACGCCGAGATCCGCCTGCAGCAGATGCTGTTCGACGGCTTCGCCACGCCCAACGAGGTGGCGCGCAACGAGGCCAACGTCAATTCCAAGGCGTTCCGCGTGCTGGGCACCTCGGAGAACGCCGCGCTGCGCACCGTCGAGGTCTACCTCAACGTGCTGCAGCACCGCGAGATGGTGAGCCTGGCGCGCAACAACCTGCAGGCCCACCAGCGCATCGGCGACCAGATCCGCATGCGCAGCCAGCAGGGCGTCGGCAGCACCGCCGACAACGACCAGGCCACCGCGCGCCTGGCCCTGGCGCAGAACAACCTCTACACCGAGGAAGTCGACCTGCGCGACGCCGAGGCCAACTTCTACAGCGCCGTGGGCAAGCAGCCCGACGAGTTGGAGACGCCCTCCACCGTCAAGGCCCTGGTGCCCAGCGACATCAACAAGGCGCGCCAGGAAGTGCTGAGCAACAACCCGCTGCTCAAATCGGCCCAGGCCGACGTGAATGCCGCCGAGAAGCAGTACGAGGCGGCCAAGTCGCCCTTCTACCCGCGCTTCGACCTGGAACTGTCGAAGGCGGCGAACAACAACGTCGACGGCGAAGTGGGCCACTACAACGACTGGGAAGCCCAGGTGGTGATGCGCTACAACCTGTTCAACGGCATGCGCGACAAGAACCGCCTCGGCGCCACCTCGCACCAGATCGACGAGGCCAAGGACGTCCGCGACAACGCCCTGCGCCTGCTCAACGAGAACCTCTCGCTGGCCTGGGACGCCATGGAGAACGCCAGCAAGCAGACCGGCCCGGCGCGCGAATACGCCGACTACACGCGCAAGGTCCGCGAGGCCTACCAGCAGCAGTTCACCCTCGGCCAGCGCACGCTGCTCGACCTGCTGGACAGCGAGAACGAACTCTTCACCGCCAACCGCCGCTACACCCAGGTGCGCTACACCGAGGAGTACTCGCGCTACCGCGTGCTGGCCGCCATGGGCGCCCTGCTGCGCTCGCAGAACGTCGTGCCGCCCCATGAGGGCGTGGCGCTGTCCGACGTGAAGACCGAGACACGCCTGCCCGACATGAAATAAGGCCCTGCCCGCCCCGCGTCCGCCGCCGGCCCGCCCGGCCGGCGGCGCCTGCGGGGCGCGGCGGCCGCACGGGGCTCGCAGAAGCCCGGGAGAAGTAGCGTGACCATGATCATCCAGGAGCGCGGCAACCCCGCAGCGGACGACCCCCGCCTGAGCCACGACGACCCCCTGCTCGACGGCCTGCTGATCCTCTGCCGCCTGCACGGCTGCTCGGTCAGCCGCACCAGCCTGAGCGCCGGCCTGCCGTTGCCGCAGCAACGCCTGAACGCCGAGCTGCTGCCCCGCGCCGCGGCCCGCGCCGGCCTGCAGGGGCGCCTGCTGCGCCGCGAGCTGAAGGCCATACCGGCGCTCAACCTGCCGGTACTGCTGCTGCTTGAAGGCGGGCGCAGCGCGGTGCTGCGCCAGTGGGGCGCGGACGGCCAGGCGCTGATCCTGCCCTGCGAGACCGAGGGCGGCGAGCAGTGGGTGGGCACCGAGGAGCTGGCCGCGCAGTACAGCGGCCTGGCCCTGTTCGCCCGCCCGCGCCACGAGCTGGAAGCGGCGCGCCAGCCGCTGGTGCCGCGGGTCGAGGCCTGGTTCCGCGACACCCTCAAGCTGTCGCGCTGGCTCTACACCGACGCCCTGGTGGCGAGCCTGCTGATCAACCTGCTGAGCATGCTGGTGCCGCTGTTCGTCATGCAGACCTACGACCGAGTGGTGCCCAACCAGGCCATCTCCACCCTCTGGGTGCTGGCCAGCGGACTGCTGCTGGGCACCCTCTTCGAGCTGCTGCTGCGGGTGCTGCGCTCGCACCTGCTGGACATGGCCGGGAAGAAGACCGACGTGGTGCTCTCGGCCACCCTGTTCGAGCGCATCACCGGCATGGCCATGAAGTTCCGCCCGGCCACGGTCGGCGGCTTCGCCCAGAGCATCCACGACTTCCAGGGCCTGCGCGAATTCCTCACCGCGCTGACCCTCACCAGCCTCATCGACCTGCCCTTCTCGCTGCTGATGATCGTGGTCATCGGTCTGCTCGGCGGCGCTCTGGTGGCGGTGCCGCTGCTGGCCTTCCCGCTGACCATCGGCTTCGCCTACCTGATCCAGGTGCGCCTGCGCGACACCGTGCAGAAGAGCCTGACCCTCGGCGCCGAGCGCCAGGCCCTGCTGATCGAGACCCTCGGCGGCCTGGAAACGCTCAAGGCCTGCGGCGCCGAGAGCGAGCGGCAGTACCGCTGGGAAGCCACCCACGGCGCCCTCACCCGCCTGGACAACCACGCCCGCTTCCTCGCCACCCTGGCCACCAACGGCACCCTGTTCGTCCAGCAGTTCGCCGGCATGGCCCTGATCATCTGCGGCGTCTACGCCATCCTCGACGGCCAGCTCAGCGTCGGCGCCCTGGTCGCCTGCTACATGCTCAACAGCCGGGTGCTGGCGCCGCTGGGGCAGATCGCCGGGCTGATCACCCGCCACCAGCAGGCGCGCCTGACCATGAAGAGCACCGACGCGCTCATGGCCCTGCCCCAGGAGCGCCAGGCCAGCCAGCGCCCGCTGGAGCGCACCCAGCTGCACGGCGCGCTGGAGATGCGCCAGGTGGAATTCCGCTACCCCGAACAGAACGCCGCGGCGCTGAGCCAGATCGGCCTGCGCCTGGCCCCCGGCGAGAAGGTCGGGCTGATCGGCCGCAGCGGCTCGGGCAAGAGCACCCTGGCGCGCCTGCTGCTGGGCTTCTACCAGCCGGATGAGGGGCAGATCCTGCTCGACGGCCTGGACCTGCGGCAGATAGACGTGGCCGACCTGCGCCAGCAAGTGGGCTACGTGGCCCACGACCTGCCGCTGCTGGCCGGCAGCCTGCGCGACAACCTGACCCTGGGCGCGCGCTACGTCGGCGACGCACGCATGCTGGAGGTGGCCGAGCTGACCGGCGTCAGCGAACTGGCCCGGCAGCATCCGGCCGGCTTCGACCGCCCGGTGGGCGAGCGCGGCCAGCTGCTTTCCGGCGGCCAGCGCCAGGCCGTGCTGATGGCCCGCGCGCTGCTGCTGGACCCGCCGATCCTGGTGCTCGACGAGCCCACCAGCGCCATGGACAACAGCAGCGAGGAAGCCCTGCGCCGGCGCCTGCAGGCGTGCTGCGCGGGCAAGACGCTGCTGCTGGTCACCCACCGCACCTCGATGCTCGCCCTGGTCGATCGGCTGATCGTCCTCGACGCCGGGCGCATCGTCGCCGACGGGCCGAAGGAAGCGGTGATCGAAGCATTGCGCAAGGGCCACGTCGGCCCGGCAGCGGGGTGAAGCCATGAGCAGCATGCAACCGACGCCGGGCTACTTCGGCGGCCGCAGCGACACCGAGTTCATGCCCGAGGTCCAGGGCACGGTGCTGGAGGACTCGCCGCTGGCGGCGCGCATCACCCTCTGGGCGGTGCTCGCGCTGCTGGTCTGCGCGCTGGCCTGGGCGCACTACGCGCACCTGGAGGAAGTCACCAAGGGCGAAGGCAAGGCCATCCCCTCCAGCAAGGTGCAGACCATCCAGAACCTGGAGGGCGGCATCGTCTCGGAAATCTTCGTCCACGAAGGCCAGGTGGTGGACAAGGGCCAGACCCTGCTGCGCCTGGACGACACCCGCTTCGCCTCCAACAAGGGCGAGACCGAGGCCGACCGCAACGCCCTGGAGGCCCGGGTGGAACGCCTGAGCGCCGAGGCCGAGGGCCGCGAGCCGGCCTTCTCCGACGCCCTGAAGCAGACCGCGCCGCAGGTGGTCGACGACCAGCTGCAGCTCTACCACAGCCGCCAGGCGCGCCAGGCCAGCGAGGTGAGCATCCTCCAGGAACAGCTGCGGCAGAAGACCCAGGAACTGCAGGAATTCCGCGCCAAGGCCCAGCAGTACCGTTCCAGCCTCGGCCTGGTGCAGCAGGAGCTGAACATGTCCACGCCGCTGGTCAAGAGCGGCGCCATCTCCCCGGTGGAACTGCTGCGCCTGCGCCGCAGCGTGGTGGAGATCAACGGCGAGCTGAACGCCACCACCCTGGCCATCCCCCGCGCCGAGGCGGCCATGCAGGAGATCGCGCGGAAGATCGACGAGTCGCGCCAGGGCTTCCGCACCGACGCCCTGAAAGACCTCAACGAGGCCCGCACCGAGCTGAACAAGCTCACCGCCACCAGCCGCGCCATCGACGACAAGGTCAGCCGCACCACCGTGGTGTCGCCGGTGCGCGGCATCGTCAAGCAGCTGAAGGTCAACACCATCGGCGGCGTGGTGCAGCCGGGCAGCGACATGGTGGAAATCGTCCCGCTGGAGGACAACCTGCTGGTGGAAGCGAAGATCCGCCCGCAGGACGTGGCCTTCCTCCACCCCGGCCAGCCGGCCACGGTGAAGTTCAGCGCCTACGACTACACCATCTACGGCGGCCTGAAGGCCAAGCTGGAGATGATCAGCGCGGACACCATCACCGACGACAAGGGCAACGCCTTCTACCTGATCCAGGTGCGCACCGACAAGAATCATCTGGGGCCGGACAACAAGCCGCTGCTGATCATTCCGGGGATGGTGGCGACGGTGGACATCATCACGGGCGAGAAGAGTGTGTTGGATTATTTGCTCAAGCCGGTGCTGAAGGCGCGGTGGGAGGCGTTGCGGGAGCGGTGAGGGGTGTTGTGGGGGCGAGCTTGCTTGCGAATGGGGTTTGCCGGGGGCTGTGGTGTTGGGGGGAAGAGCGCCCTCTCCCCAGCCCTCTCCCTGAAGGGAGAGGGGGCTGTCCTGAGTAGGCGGAAAATCTGGAGTCATCCTGAAACTCCTCACTCCCCCTCGTCATTCCCGCGAACGCGGGAACCCAGCTGCCTTGGCTTGGGTGTTTCTGCGCCGCTCCGAGTCTGCCCGACCGTCTTGTTTCGCCCCCTCGGGCGAGTCCCTTTTGTCAAACGCCACAAAAGGAACCAAAAAGGCTTGCCCCGACATACGGGCCCGACAGAGTCGGGCTACCCTCACGAATTCCCCCGCCACGGAGGCCCGCCCCGAGGGTACGTCCCTGTAGCCCGCGGGGCTCTCGCGACATCCATGTCGCATGACCTCCTGAGCGCCGGTTTCGCTCGGCCTTCTGAAGGGGCGTTCGGAGTGCGCGGAGGTTTCTCTGGAAGTCCCAAAAGCCAGAGCAGAGCTGCTTTGCTCTTCGTAGGAGCGAGCTTGCTCGCGAACCCAACCACCCGTCACTGGGTTCCCGCGTTCGCGGGAATGACGAGGGTGGAGGATGGTGCCTGACTCCAACCCCGCTCAGGACAGCCCCCTCTCCCGCTTGCGGGAGAGGGTTGGGGAGAGGGCGCTCTTGAACCCAACACCCTCCGCTAGATGTTGTACTCCACCGGCGGCGCCGGCAGCTCCGCCAGCAGCTCATGCAACCCCGCCGACCATTGCTTGCGGATGCTCGCGTAGTACGCATCCTCCTCCGTCACCCGGTAGCCCGCCGGGACGATCAGGCTGTCACGGTGGTACACCAGCAGGTCCAGCGGCATGCCCACCGAGAGGTTGCTGCGGATCGTCGAGTCGAAGGACACCAGCGCGCAACGCAGGCCCTCGGCCAGGCTGGTGGTGAATTCCAGGTTGCGGTCGAGGATCGGCTTGCCGTACTTGCTCTCGCCCAGTTGCAGGAAGGGCGTGTCTTCGGTGGCCTGGATGAAGTTGCCCTGGGGGTAGATGCTGTACAGCTCCGGCGGGCCGCCGGCGATCTGCCCGCCGACCAGGAAGGAGCAGGTCAGGTCGGTGTTGCCGGCCAGGGGCGCGGCGTCGCGGGCCACCACTTCGCGCACGGTGGCGGCCACCAGCGCGGTGGCTTCGTAGAGGGTCGGCACGCTGTGCAGGTTCACCTGGCTGGCATCGTCCAGGCGCTGCTTCAGCAGGTTCACCACCGACTGCGAGGTGGCCAGGTTGCCGGCGCTCTGCAGCACGATCAGGCGCTCGCCGGGCACCCCGAAGGTGAACAGCTTGCGGAAGGTGGCGATGTGGTCGATGCCGGCGTTGGTCCGCGAGTCCGAGGCGAACACCAGGCCCTCGTCCAGGCACATGGCTACGCAATAGGTCATGGGATGGCCTTCTTCAGGGGTTGCCCGGCAATACTAGACCACCACGGGTTTCCATCCCGTGGCAGCCTCCCCGCCGGCCTCACTGCTGGCTGCGCAGCAGCGGCGCCACCACCACCCGCGCGTGCATCTGCTCGCCCAGGCCGCTGCCGCGGCGCATGCCGCGCACCGGGCAGGCGTCCAGGTAGTCCAGGCCCACCGCCAGCTTCAGGTGGCGCTCCGGGCGCGCCAGTTCGTTGGTCACGTCGAAGCTGTACCAGGCGTCGTCCAGCCAGGCCTCGGCCCAGGCGTGGCTGGCCAGGTCCCGGTCGCTGCCGCGGTACAGGTAGCCGGAGACGAAGCGCGCCGGAATGCCCAGGCTGCGCGCGCAGGCGAGGAAGGCATGGGTGTGGTCCTGGCAGACCCCGGCGCCGCCGGCGAAGGCTTCGGCCGCGGTGCTTTCGACGCCGGTGGCGCCCGGCTGGAACGGCATCTGCGCGTGCAGGGCATGCATCAGCCTGATCAGCGCGTTGCGGTCGCGGGCCTCGCCGCACTGCGCCAGGGCGAAGGCGCGCAGGGCGTCGTCCGGGGTGGTCAGGCGGGTGAAGCGCAGGAACGGCAGCGGCGACTGGTCGTCGTGCTCGGCCTCGCGGCTCTCGTCGATCTCCACCAGGCCGCGGGCGCGGATCACCACGGCCTCGTGGGGTTCGTCGATGCTCAGCACGTGCAGCACGTTGCCGTAGGGGTCGCGCTGGGCGCGGGCCGGGCGCGGCAGCGTGAGCTCCCAGGCGAGCACGTGCTGGCGCT
Organism: Pseudomonas sp. PI1; assembly: GCF_000812405.1. NCBI lineage: Bacteria > Pseudomonadati > Pseudomonadota > Gammaproteobacteria > Pseudomonadales > Pseudomonadaceae > Pseudomonas > Pseudomonas sp. PI1. Next base: position 58,151 of record NZ_JWMC01000091.1, on the reverse strand, counting down.
CGCTTTCCTGGGGCGTCAGGCGCAGGTACTGGATGCTGGCGCGCACCGGGTCGTCGTAGCGGTAGGTGGTGTCGTGGCTGATGGCGAGTTTCATACGGCCTCCAGATAGGAACTGTGGATTGCCCGGGCCAGTTGGCGGATCAGCAAAATGAAGTCGGTGAGCCAGGCGTGCAGGCCGTCACCGAGGATTTCGTCGATCGCCGTGTAGCGCAGGCGCGCGGCCAATTCGGCGGCCAGGCGCTGCGCCGGGCGGCCGTTGTCGCCGGGCAAGGTGGATAGGATGCCGTCCAGTTCCTCCACGCAGGCTTGCAGGGAACGCGGCACCTCGGCACGCAAGAGCAGCAGTTCGGACACCTGGCGAGCATCGGGCGAGCCACGGTAGATCTCGTTGTAGGCTTCGAAGGAGGACAACGCGCGCAACAGCGCGCTCCACTGGTAGTAGCCGCGCGCCGAGGTGTCGCTGACCTCCTCGGCCTCCTCGCCGAGCAGTTCGTAGCGGGCGTCGAGCAGGCGCAGGGTGTTGTCGGCGCGTTCGATGAAGGTGCCCAGGCGGATGAAGCTGGAGGCCTCGCCGCGCATGATGGTGCCGTAGGTGGCGCCGCGGAACAGGTACGAGCGCTCCTTGACCCATTCGCAGAAGCGGCTGATGCCATAGCGGCCTAGGCCCTGCTGGGCGATGCTGCGCATCTCCAGCCAGGTGGCGTTGATGTTCTCCCAGATGTCCGCGGTGATCCGCCCGCGCACCGCGTGGGCGTTGCCGCGGGCGGCCTGCAGGCAGCGGTAGATGCTCGCCGGGTTGTCGGCGTCGAGGGCGAAGAAATGCAGCATGCGCTCGGGCTGCATCTTCCCGTGGCGCTCCAGGTAGTCGTCCATGGTGCCGGTGATCAAAAGCGGCATGGCCAGTTCGTCGGCGCCGCCGCCGCGGTCGTCCGCCGGCATCAGCGACAGCGAATAGCTCACGTCGAGCATGCGCGCGAGGTTCTCCGCGCGCTCCAGGTAGCGGGACATCCAGTACAGGTCGGCTGCGGTACGGCTCAGCATGTCAGTCCTCCACCACCCAGGTGTCCTTGGTACCGCCACCCTGTGACGAATTGACCACCAGCGAGCCCTCGCGCAGCGCCACGCGGGTCAGCCCGCCGGGCACCAGGCGCGTCTCGCGGCCGGACAGCACGAACGGCCGCAGGTCGATGTGCCGCGGCGCGATGCCGCTGTCGACGTAGGTCGGGCAGGTCGACAGGCACAGCGTCGGCTGGGCGATGTAGGCGTGCGGGCGGGCCTTGATGCGCTCGCGGAAGGCCTCGATCTCCTGGCTGCTGGCGGCCGGGCCGACGAGCATGCCGTAGCCGCCGGAACCCTGGGTTTCCTTGACCACCAACTGCGGCAGGTGCGCCAGCACGTGGGACAGGTCGGCTGGCTTGCGGCACTGCCAGGTGGGCACGTTCTTCAGGATGGGCTCCTCGGACAGGTAGAAACGCACCATGTCGCCGACGTAGGGGTAGATCGACTTGTCGTCGGCCACCCCGGTGCCGATGGCGTTGGCCAGCACCACGTTGCCGGCGCGGTAGGCCGCCAGCAGGCCGGGCACGCCGAGCATCGACTCGGGGTTGAAGGCCAGCGGGTCGAGGAAGGCGTCGTCCAGGCGCCGGTAGATCACGTCCACCGGGCGCGGGCCGGCGGTGGTGCGCATGTACACGCGCTCGTCGCGGACGAACAGGTCGGCGCCTTCCACCAGTTCCACGCCCATCTCGCGGGCCAGGAAGGCGTGCTCGAAGTAGGCGCTGTTGAAGCGCCCGGGGGTCAGCACCACCACGCTGGGGTTGTCCAGCGGGCTGGAGCTGCGCAGGGTCTCCAGCAGCAGGTTCGGGTAGTGGTCGATGGGCGCGATGCGCTGCGCGGCGAACAGCTCGGGGAACAGCCGCATCATCATCTTGCGGTCTTCGAGCATGTAGCTCACGCCGCTGGGGGTGCGCAGGTTGTCCTCCAGCACGTAGTAGCTGCCGTCGGCGTCGCGCACCAGGTCGACGCCGGCGATGTGGGCATAGAGGTCGCGGTGCAGGTCCAGGCCCTGCATGGCGATCTGGTAGCCCTCGTTGGTCAGCACCTGTTCCGCCGGGACCACCCCGGCCTTGATGATGCGCTGCCCGTGGTAGAGGTCGGCGAGGAACATGTTCAGCGCGCGCACCCGCTGGATGCAGCCGCGCTCCACCACGCGCCATTCGCTCATGGGAATGCTGCGCGGGATGGTGTCGAAGGGGATCAGGCGCTCGGTGCCCTGCTCGTCGCCATAGAGGGTGAAGGTGATGCCGGCGCGGTGGAACAGCAGGTCGGCCTCGCGCCGGCGCTGCTCCAGGGTTTCCGGCGGCGCCGCCGCCAGCCAGCGGGCGAATTCGCGGTAGTGCGCCCGGCACTGGCCATTCGCGTCATACATCTCGTCGTAGAAAGTGCGGGACATGCCGAACTCCTTGTCGCCACCAGTAGCCTTGCCATCGCAAGCCCCGTGCCATCGAAACAAAGCCTTGGGTTTCAATGGCTTGCAAAACAGGCCCGGCACTGGCGCGCCACTTTGGTGCAACCGGCGCGGGCAGCGGGCCGGCGCCGCCCCTTTTGGCGCCAACCGCTTCAGTCTAGGCCAGTGGCGGCGACCGGCCCGGCGCGCTTGCGCCTATGCTTATGCGTGGATGGCGAGCCTGCGCTTGTAGCCCCCGCCGGGCGCGGCTAGGCTGCCAGAGATGTCGTTTCGCCATGACACATGCTGTCCGCCCAGGTGCCCCGCCCGCGGTGCGCTACGACCGCAGAGGCTCCGAACCCCCAACAGGAGTCCGACCATGCCTTCCCCGAAACTCGCCCCCCTGGCCTTCGCCGGCGCCTGCGCCCTGGCCAGCGCCGCCCCGCAGGCCGCCCAGCTCGGCGCGCCCGAGGGCGCCCTCGACATCATCGCCTGGCCCGGCTACATCGAGCGCGGCGAGAGCGACAAGAACTACGACTGGGTGACGCCCTTCGAGAAGGAGACCGGCTGCAAGGTCAACGTGAAGACCGCCGCCACCTCCGACGAGATGGTCAGCCTGATGGCCAAGGGCGGCTACGACCTGGTCACCGCCTCGGGCGATGCCTCGCTGCGCCTGGTGTACGGCAAGCGCGTGCAGCCGATCGACGTCAGCCTGATCCCCAACTGGAAGAACGTCGACCCGCGCCTGCAGGACGCGCCCTGGCACACCGTGGACGGCAAGCACTACGGCACGCCCTACCAGTGGGGCCCGAACGTGCTGATGTACAACACCAAGGTGTTCCCCAAGGCGCCGGACAGCTGGAGCGTGGTGTTCAAGGAACAGCAACTGCCCGACGGCAAGAGCAACAAGGGCCGCGTGCAGGCCTACGACGGGCCCATCTACATCGCCGACGCCGCGCTCTACCTGAAGGCCACCGAGCCGTCCCTGGGCATCCAGGACCCGTACCAGCTCACCGAGGCGCAGTACGCCGCGGTGCTCAAGCTGCTGCGCGCCCAGCACGCGCTGATCCACCGCTACTGGCACGACGCGACCGTGCAGATGAGCGACTTCAAGAACGAAGGCGTGGCCGCCTCCGGCTCCTGGCCCTACCAGGTCAACGCCCTGCAGGGCGAGAAACAGCCGATCGCCTCGACCATCCCCGCCGAGGGCGTGACCGGCTGGGCCGACACCACCATGCTGCACGTCGACGCCAAGCACCCGAACTGCGCCTACAAGTGGCTGAACTGGTCGCTGGAGCCCAAGGTGCAGGGCGACGTCGCCGCCTGGTTCGGCTCGGTGCCGGCGGCGCCGGCCGGTTGCAAGGGCAGCCAGCTGCTCGGCGCCGAAGGCTGCGCCACCAACGGCTACGACCAGTTCGAGCGCATCGCCTTCTGGAAGACGCCGCAGGCGGAGGGCGGGAAGTACGTGCCCTATAGCCGCTGGACGCAGGATTACATCGCGATCATGGGCGGGCGGTAGCGCTCCGGCTTTTCGTAGGAGCGAGCTTGCTCGCGAACGGGGTTTGCCGGTGGCGTCGGCGCCAGGATCAAGAACACCCTCTCCCCAACCCTCTCCCTGAAGGGAGAGGGGGCTAGTCCGTGCCGAGAGGACGAATGGTTTCAACCGGAAGAAACGGTGCTAGCCGGCTGACTCCAAAACACCCAACCCTGCCCAACGGTCCCCTCTCCCTTCAGGGAGAGGGTTAGGGAGAGGGAACGCCCTCCCCGCCACGATCAAGCATCCAGGAGCGTAGGGCGAATAACCGTTCGCGGTTATCCGCCGCCTGACCTCGATCGCCGGCCCACTCGGGCTCGACCTCGGGCACAACGGCATACAACCGCAAACGGTCGTACGCCCCACGTCGGCCCCTCCCCCATGCACTACCCTGTTAAAGCACACCAGCCACGCGGGTAGCGCCATGACCACAGCCGTCCAGTTCACCGAGGTGAGCCGCCACTACGGCGAGGTGAAAGCCGTCGACCGGGTGTCCATCGAAATCCGCGATGGCGAGTTCTTCTCCATGCTCGGCCCCTCCGGCTCAGGCAAGACCACCTGCCTGCGGCTGATCGCCGGGTTCGAGCAGCCCTCCGCCGGCTCCATCCGCATCCACGGCCAGGAGGCCGCCGGGCTGCCGCCCTACGAGCGCGACGTGAACACGGTGTTCCAGGACTATGCGCTGTTCCCGCACATGAACGTGCTGGACAACGTCGCCTATGGCCTCAAGGTCAAGGGCGTGGCCAAGGCCGAGCGCCTCAAGCGCGCCGAAGAGGCGTTGGACATGGTCGCCCTCGCCACCTACGGCAGCCGCAAGCCGGCGCAGCTTTCCGGCGGCCAGCGCCAGCGCGTGGCCCTGGCCCGGGCTCTGGTCAACCGCCCGCGGGTGCTGTTGCTGGACGAACCCCTGGGCGCGCTGGACCTGAAGCTGCGCGAGCAGATGCAGGTGGAGCTGAAGAAACTGCAGCGCCAGTTGGGCATCACCTTCATCTTCGTCACCCACGACCAGGGCGAGGCGCTGTCCATGTCCGACCGCGTGGCAGTGTTCAACAAGGGCCGCATCGAACAGGTCGACACCCCGCGCAACCTCTACATGAAGCCGGCCACGCCCTTCGTCGCCGAGTTCGTCGGCACCGCCAACGTGCTGCGCGGCGACCTCGCCCAGCGCCTGCTCGGCGCGGCCGGGGCCTGGTCGCTGCGCCCGGAGCACGTGCGCTTCGGCCAGCCGCGCGAGGGTGAGCTGCAGGTCGCCGGCACCCTGGTGGACGTGCAGTACCTGGGCGCCGCCAGCCGCTACGAGATCGCCCTGGACGCCGGCGGCCGGCTGGTGGCCGCGCTGCCCAACGGCGAGCGCGAGGAGCAGCGCCCGCAGCCCGGCGAGGCGGTCAGCGCCTGCTGGGCGCGCAGCGCGCTGGTGCCGCTGCGCGAGGAACCGCTGCCATGATGCGCGCCGTCACAAGCTTCCTCTACCGGCGCAGCAGTCTCTACCTGCTGATGCTGCTGATCCCGCCGCTGCTGTGGTTCGGGGTGATCTACATCGGTGCGCTGTTCGCCCTGCTCTGGCAGAGCTTCTACACCTTCGACGACTTCACCATGGCGGTGACGCCGCAGCTGACCCTGGCCAACTACGCGGCGCTGTTCAACCCGGCCAACTACGACATCGTGCTGCGCACCCTGGGCATGGCCGTGGCGGTGTCCCTGGCCAGCGCCGTGCTGGCCTTCCCCATCGCCTACTACATGGCGCGCTTCGCCGGGCCCAAGGAAAAGGCCTTCTTCTATATCGCGGTGATGCTGCCGATGTGGGCCAGCTACATCGTCAAGGCCTACGCCTGGACGGTGATCCTGGCCAAGGGCGGCATCCTCTACTGGATCATCGAGAAGCTGCACCTGCTGGGCCTGCTCGACCTGCTGCTGGACGTGCCCGGGGTGGGCGGCAACACCCTGTCCACCTCGCACCTGGGGCGCTTCTGGGTGTTCACCTACATCTGGCTGCCGTTCATGATCCTGCCGATCCAGGCCGCCCTCGAGCGCCTGCCGCCGTCGCTGCTGCAGGCCAGCGCCGACCTGGGCGCGCGGCCGCGGCAGACCTTCGCCCAGGTCATCCTGCCGCTGGCCTTCCCCGGCGTGGTGGCCGGCTCCATCTTCACCTTCAGCCTGACCCTGGGCGACTTCATCATCCCGCAGTTGGTGGGCCCCAGCGGGCTGTTCATCGGCACCATGGTCTACGTGCAGCAGGGCTCCATCGGCAACATGCCGCTGGCCGCGGCCTTCACCCTGGTGCCCATCGTGCTGATCGCCGTCTACCTGTCCATCGCCAAGCGGCTGGGGGCCTTCGATGCACTCTGAGCGAGCTTCCTGGGCCTTGCGCCTGGCCGCCTGGGGCGGGCTGGTGTTCCTGCACTTCCCGATCCTGGTGATCCTGCTCTACGCCTTCAACACCGAGGAGTCGGCCTACAGCTTCCCGCTGCAGGGCTTCACCCTGCGCTGGTTCGCCGAGGTGGCCCAGCGCGGCGACGTGCTCGACGCCATCTGGCTGTCGGTGAAGATCGCCTGCGTCGCCACCCTGGTGGCCATGGTCCTCGGCACCCTGGCCGCCGGCGCGCTGTACCGCCGCGACTTCTTCGGCAAGGAAGGCATCTCGCTGATGCTCATCCTGCCGATCGCCCTGCCCGGCATCATCACCGGCATCGCGCTGCTCTCGGCGTTCAAGACCCTCGGCATCGAACCGGGCTTCCTGACCATCGTCATCGGCCACGCGACCTTCTGCGTGGTGATCGTCTACAACAACGTGATAGCGCGCTTCCGCCGCACCTCGTTCAGCCTCATCGAGGCCTCCATGGACCTGGGCGCCGACGGCTGGCAGACCTTCCGCTACATCGTCCTGCCGAACATCGCCACCGCCCTGCTGGCCGGCGGCATGCTGGCCTTCGCGCTGTCCTTCGACGAGATCATCGTCACCACCTTCACCGCCGGCCACGAGCGCACCCTGCCGCTGTGGCTGCTGAACCAGCTCACCCGCCCGCGCGACGTGCCCATCACCAACGTGGTGGCCATGCTGGTGATGCTGGCGACCATGCTGCCGATCCTCGGCGCCTACTACCTGACCCGCGGCACCAGCGACGTGGCCGGCGGCGGCAAGTGAACCGGCGGCCCGCCGCGGCGGGCATCCAGCCACCGAAGCAGAGGAGCCCCGCAATGCAAAGCAAACTCCTGATCAACGGCCAGTTCGTCGCCGGCGAAGGCGAGAAACTGGACATCCTCAACCCCTCCACCGGCGAGGTGCTGGGCCAGATAGCCGAGGCCAGCGAGGCCCAGGTGGACGCCGCCGTGCGCGCCGCCGACGCCGCCTTCGACGGCTGGTCGCAGACCACCCCGAAGGACCGCGCGCAGCTCCTGCTGCGCCTGGCCGATAAAATCGAGGAACACGCCGCGGAGCTGGCGCGCCTGGAATCGCAGAACTGCGGCAAACCCTACGCCGCCGCGCTGAACGACGAGATCCCGGCCATCGCCGACGTGTTCCGCTTCTTCGCCGGGGCCTGCCGCTGCCTGCCCGGCTCGGCGGCCGGCGAGTACCTGCCCGGCTTCACCTCGATGATCCGCCGCGACCCGGTGGGAGTGATCGCCTCCATCGCGCCCTGGAACTACCCGCTGATGATGGCCGCCTGGAAGCTCGGCCCGGCCCTGGCCGCCGGCAACTGCGTGGTGCTCAAGCCCTCGGAGCAGACGCCGCTGACCGCCCTGCGCCTGGCCGAATTCATCGCCGAGCTGTTCCCCGCCGGGGTGGTCAACCTGGTGTTCGGCCGCGGCCCCACGGTGGGCAGCCCGCTGGTAAGCCACCCGCTGGTGCGCATGGTCTCGCTGACCGGCTCGGTGGGCACCGGCAAGGCAATCATCCGCAGCGCCGCCGACAGCGTGAAGCGCCTGCACATGGAACTGGGCGGCAAGGCCCCGGTGATCGTCTTCGACGACGCCGACCTGGCCGACGTGGTCGAGGGCATCCGCACCTTCGGCTTCTACAACGCCGGCCAGGACTGCACCGCGGCCTGCCGCATCTACGCCGGCAAGAAGATCTACGACAACTTCGTCGCCGACCTGGCCAACGCCGTGTCCAGCCTGAAGACCGGCCTGCAGGACGACCCGGCCACCGAACTGGGCCCGCTGATCACCGCCAGCCAGCGCGAGCGCGTCTCCGGCTTCGTCGAACGGGCCAAGGCCAGCCCGCACATCCGCATCGCCACCGGCGGCGCGGCGGTGGCCGGCAACGGCTTCTTCTACCAGCCGACGGTGGTGGCCAACGCCCAGCAGGACGACGAGATAGTGCGCAACGAAGTGTTCGGCCCGGTGGTCTCGGTCACCCCGTTCAGCGACGTCGAGCAGGCCATCCGCTGGGCCAACGACTCCGAGTACGGCCTGGCCAGCTCGGTGTGGACCCGCGACGTCGGCCGCGCCAGCCGGGTGGCGGCGCGCCTGCAGTACGGCTGCACCTGGGTCAACACCCACTTCATGCTGTGCAGCGAAATGCCCCACGGCGGCTTCAAGCAGTCCGGCTACGGCAAGGACCTGTCGCTGTACGGCCTGGAGGACTACACGGTGGCGCGGCACGTGATGATCAAGCATTGAGGCGGGCCGGGCGCGAAGAGCCCCTCTCCCCAACCCTCTCCCGCAAGCGGGAGAGGGGGCTGTTCGGAGCGAGCGGGGAATTTAGAGTCATCCTGATACTCCCGCCCCCTCGTCATTCCCGCGAACGCGTGACGGATGGTTGGGTTCGCGAGCAAGCTCGCTCCTACGAAGAGCGCATCGGCGCAGTCGTCAGAGCAGGGTGTGAGGCCACCCCGTAGGAGCGGATCTCATCCGCGAATCGCGCCGATACCTCCGGCTAACCACCTGTAGGGCCCTGCCCGCGATTCGCGCGCAACGCGCGCGCCCACGAAGCGCATCGGTGTCAGAGATCGATCACCAACCGCGCCGTCCGGGCGCGCGATACGCAGAGCATCAGGCTCTGCTGCGAAGCCTTTTCCTCGTCGCTCAGGTACTGGTCGAAATGTTCCGCCTCGCCTTCGAGGATGGCCGTCTCGCAGGTGCCGCATACGCCCTCGCGGCACAGGCATTCGACCTTGGCCGCCTTCACGTTCTCGATGGCCTGGAGGATGGTCATGCCCTCCTCCACCCGCAGTTCGCGGCCGGAGCGGGCCAGCACCACGGTGAAAGCGGCGCCTTCGACCGGGGCGGCGGCGAACTGTTCCCAGTGCACGCGCTCGTCCGCGATGCCGGCTGCCTTGGCGCCTTCGATCACCGCATCGATCAGCGGCTTGGGCCCGCACACGTACACATGGGCATCCCCCGCCAGGCCGGCGAACAGCGCCGCCAGGTCGAGCTTGCGCCCCAGGCTGTCGATGTAGAAGCGCACGTGCCCGGCATGCGGGCCCTGCTCCAGCTCGGCCTGGAACGCGCCGTGCTCCGGGCTGCGGAACGCGTAGTGCAGCTCGTAAGGCGTAGCGCCGCCTTCCAGGTCGTGCAGCTGGGCCAGGAACGGGGTGATGCCGATGCCGCCGGCGATCAGCACGTGGCGCCCGGCGCCGGGGTCCAGGGCGAACAGGTTGTTCGGCGTAGAGATGGTCAGCCGGGTACCGACCTCCACCTGGCCGTGCATGAAGGCCGAGCCGCCCCTGGACTGCTCTTCCAGGCGCACGCCGATCTGGTAGTGGCTGAGGTCGCGCGGGTCGCTCATCAGCGAGTAGGCATTGCTGAAACTACCCGCCGGGTCCTGCACGATCACATGGCTGCCGCCGCTGAACGCCGGCAGCGGCTGGCCGTCCTCGCGCACCAGGGTGAAGCGCTTGATCAGCGGCGTCGCCTGTTCCACCGCGCTGACGCGGACGCTGAACATCTCGTATTTGTTGGCCATCATTCACCTCGACTGCATCGGCGAGCGGCAGGCCCTGCCGCTCGCCGCGACCTATCCCCGCTCAAACGGCGAGGCACAGGTACTTGATTTCCAGATAGTCCTCGATGCCGCACTTCGAGCCCTCGCGACCCAGGCCGGACTGCTTCACCCCGCCGAACGGCGCCACCTCGTTGGAGATCAGCTGGGTGGCGCTAGCCAGCGCGATCACCTCGGTGTCGGCGCTGGCCATCAGTCTTCCAGGTGGGCGACGGCGATCAGGTTGTGGAAGTGGGCGATGCCGTGCTCGCTGATGCCGCTGCGCTGCTTGTCCACCATGATCCGGCCCTGGCCGCGGTAGCCGCGGGACTTCAGGCCCTTCTGCACGCTTTCCACCAGGCGCAGGTCCTCGGGGCGGAACACGTCGCGGTACCACTCCACCAGCACCTTCTGCTCCTCGGTCAGTTCCTTGTCGAGGAAGTAGATGTCGTAGTGCTGCAGGGTGGTCTCGGCGTCCACCGGGAACTCGTAGATCACGGTCATGAAGTTGGCGCCCGGCGGCACGTTGAACATGGTGCACGGCCAGGCCCAGAAGCCGGCGAAGGACGGGTCCTTGACCGATTCGTCGACCTTGAACGACTGCTCCGAGGACTTGGCGATGCCGTACTGCAGCGACCAGTTGCCGTGCAGGGTGTGGCCGTACTGGCCGACGTCCACCGAGTCGGCGAAGCTGGGGTGCGCCGGGCCGCAGTGGTAGCACTCCAGGTAGTTGTCGACGATGGACTTCCAGTTGGCCGGGGTGGTGGTGACGAAGCGCGCCGCCAGCTGCAGGTCGTCGATCACCGCGCAGGCCTGGCGCATGCGCGCCTGCAGGCCCGGCAACTGGTCTTCGACGCTGCCGGCGTCGTTGTCCATGTTGATGAAGATGAAGCCGGCGTATTCCTCCACGCGCAGCGGCACCAGGCCGTAGTCGCCCTTGTCGAAGCCCTGCACGGCGTCGCAGTTGCGCACGTGGGTCAGCTCGCCGTCGAGCTTGAAGGTCCAGGCGTGGTACGGGCAGGCGATGACGTTCTTGGCCTTGCCGCTGCCTTCCAGCAGTTGGTGGCCGCGGTGCGGGCAGACGTTGTAGAAAGCGCGCAGCACGCCGTCGCGGCCGCGCACCACGATGATGCTTTCGCCGATCACCTCGCGGGTGATGTAGGCGTTGTTCTCCGCCACCTCGCTGCGGTGCGCCACGCAGATCCAGCTGCGGGCGAAGATGGCTTCCTTCTCGTGCTCGTACACCGCCTTGCTGGTGTAGAAGTGCGCGGGGATGGTGAAGGCTTCTTCGTGGTTGGCGCAGAAATCGGCTGGCAGGCGCTGGAAGTCGTTCATCGGTTGGTCTCCGGTTTCAGGCACGGGCTCGCCGTGCTTTTTACTTATTGGTTAACGGATATCTACTGGTTAACAAACCGGGCAAAAAAATTTGCCGCGGGGTGCCCGCCTCCGCTCGGGAGGCGGGCCGTATCGCTTACTGCGCGGGCGCCGCGGCGGCCACCGGCTGCGGCTCGGCGTGGGGCTCCTCGCCGGCCAGGCGGGCGGCCTCTTCCTCGATCAGGTGCGCCGGCATCGAGCCGTAGTCCTGCACCATCCACTTGAGGAAGCCGTAGATCTTCACCAGCAGGATCGCCATGAACGGGATGGCGGTGAGCACCACCGCGGTCTTCATGGTCGACAGCGAGGCCTTGGCGAAGAGCATGGCCAGCGGCACCAGGGTCAGGGTCACGCACCAGAACAGCCGGTGGGTCGGCGTCGGGTCGTCGCCTTCCTGCAGGTTGCGGGTGCTGGTGGCGGCCACCGCGTAGGCCGCGGCGTCCATGTGCGAGGCGCAGAACACCGCCATGATGAACAGGTACACGGCGAGGAACGCCTTGCCCATCGGCAGGGCCGCCAGCAGCGCTTCCACCGCGCTCTCGCCGCCGTGCTCGCTGAGGATCTTCGGCACGTCGATGGCACCGGTGATGAACTGGTGCATGCTGTAGCTTTCCAGCGCGCCGAAGAAGAACCAGCAACCGAAGCTGCCGCCCATCAGCAGGGCGAACACCACTTCCCTGATCTGCCGGCCGCGCGACACGCGGGTCACGAACATGGCCACGCCGGGCGCGTAGGACACCCACCAGAGCCAGTAGAACACCGTCCAGTTGCGGGTGAAGGCGCCGTCCCCGGCCGGGTCGGTGAACAGGCTCATGTGCACGTAGTTCTGGATCATCAGGCCCACGGCGTTGGCCGTGTTGTTGATGGTGAACTGCGTCGGGCCGACCAGCAGCACCACCGCGGCGAACACCAGGGCGCCGTAGCAGACCATCTTGCTCAGGTGCTGCAGGCCGCCGTCGATGCCGATGTAGGAACTGAGCGAGAAGAGCACGGCGATCACGCCGATGACCATCAGTTGCACCATGAAGGTGTCGGGCGTGCCGACCAGGCCGGAGAGGCCGCGGGTGAGCGTCGAGGCGGTCAGCGCCAGGGACACGGTGAGCGCGCCCATCATGGTCAGCAGGAAGATCAGGTCCACCGCGCGGCCCACCGGGCCGGTGGCCTTGAAGCCGGTGACGGCCTCGACGATGGAAGCCAGGTTCAGACCGCTCTTCTTGCGCACGTGGAAGTGGTAGGCCATGGCCAGCGAGGCCAGGGCGTAGATCGACCAGGCGCTGATGCCCCAGTGGAAGAACGAGTAGCTGACGCTGTATTCCAGCGCCTGGGCCGACTCGGGGACCATGTTCAGGCCGGGGGTCTGGTAGTAGTAGGCCCACTCCATCACGCCCCAGTACAGGGTCGAGGAACCCATGCCGGCGCAGATGAACATGAACACCCAGGTGGCGGTGGAGTATTCCGGCTTGCCGCTCCCCAGGCGGATGTGGCCGTACTTGCTGAAGGCCAGGTACAGCACCACCAGGGAGCTGGAGAACACCAGCAGCTGCACGCTGGTGCCGAAGGTGCGGGTGGAGAGTTCGAACAGGGTGTTGGCCAGCTGCCCGGACTGTTCCGGGAACGCGGCCAGGCCGACCACGGTGAGCAGCACGGCGACGAGGCTTACGGTTATCAGGAACACATCAATCTTTTTGTTCTTGTGCGACATCAATCGACTCCTGGAGCTATGGAAGTCTCCCCGCCCGTGGGTAGGCAAATCCCGTCTGTGGGTGGGAAGGATTGTTTCGTTCGGCTGTGCTTGCGCTTCCTTCTGTAAACCTTAAGTTAACCAAAATCCAATGGTTAACATTGTGCCCGTAACGTTTTCTGCCTGCAAGCCTGAAGCGCAGGTCTCATGGGGCCTTCCGGATCATTGGCGGCCCGCTGCGCCTTCCCGTTGCGCAGCGGGCCGGGGGAACTCAGCCGGCGACGCGCGCGGCGATGGCCTCGCCCACTTCCTGGGTGGAGCGCTGGCCGCCCATGTCGCGGGTCACCTCGCCTGCGGCGATGACCTGCTCGATGGCCGCGAGGATGTCGTCATGGGCGGCGCGATAGCGCGCGTCGCCCTGGCCGAGGAAGTCCAGCATCAGCGCGCCGGACCAGATCATGGCGATGGGGTTGGCGATGTTCTTGCCGTAGATGTCCGGCGCCGAGCCGTGCACCGGCTCGAACAGCGAGGGGAACCTGCGCTCGGGGTTGAGGTTGGCCGAGGGCGCGATGCCGATGGTGCCGGCGCAGGCCGGGCCGAGGTCGGAGAGGATGTCGCCGAACAGGTTGGAGGCCACCACCACGTCGAAGCGCTCGGGCTGCAGCACGAAGCGCGCGCAGAGGATGTCGATGTGCTGCTTGTCCCAGGTGATCTGCGGGTAGTTGGCGGCCATGGCCTCGGTTCGCTCGTCCCAGTAGGGCATGCTCACGGCCATGCCGTTGGACTTGGTGGCCGAGGTCAGACGCTTGCGCTCGCGGCTCTGGGCCAGGTCGAAGGCGTACTTGAGGATGCGGTCGACGCCGCGGCGGGTGAACACCGATTCCTGCAGCACGAACTCGTTCTCGGTGCCTTCGAACATGCGCCCGCCCAGGGACGAGTACTCGCCCTCGGTGTTCTCGCGGATCACCACGAAGTCGATGTCGCCGGGCTGCTTGTTCGCCAGCGGGCACGGCACGCCGGGGAACAGGCGCACCGGGCGGATGTTCACGTACTGGTCGAACTCGCGGCGGAACTTCAGCAGCGAGCCCCACAGGGAGATGTGGTCGGGCACCTTGTCCGGCCAGCCGACCGCGCCGAAGTACAGGGCGTCGAAGCCCTGCAGCTGCTGGAACCAGTCGTCGGGCATCATCTTGCCGTGCTGCAGGTAGTAGTCGCAGCTGGCCCACTCGAAGTGCTCGAACTCCAGCGCCAGGCCGTGTTTGGCGGCCGCCGCCTGGACGACGCGCAGGCCTTCGGGGAGGACTTCGTTGCCGATGCCGTCGCCGGCGATGGCGGCGATGCGATAGGTCTTGCTCATGCTGGGCACACTCTTGTGGCTGTAGGGCTTGTCGTGCCGACCATGCTATAAGCGCCATTCGAAAACATAATCCTGCTTTCCATGGATTCTTAAGACACGAATCGTGAACAATCTGCCGAACCTGGAAGACCTCGCCGTCTTCGTCCAGGTCGCCAAGCGCGCGAGCTTCGCCGCCGCCGCCAGCGAGCTGGGCATGTCCACCGCCTTCATCAGCAAGCGCATCCGCCTGCTGGAACAGAACCTCGGCGTGCGCCTGCTGCACCGCACCACCCGGCGGGTGTCGGTGAGCGAGGACGGCGAACGGGTGTACCACTGGGCGCTGCGCATTCTCGACTCGGTGCAGCGCATGGGCGACGAGGTCTCGGCGCTGCACCGAGAACCCAGCGGCCAGCTGCGCATCGCTAGCAGCCTGGGCCTGGGCCGACGCTTCGTCGCCCCGGCGCTGTCGGAGCTGGCGGCGCGCTACCCGCAGCTGGACATCCGCCTGGACGTCCACGACCGCCTGGTGGACCTGGTGGCCGAGGGCGTGGACCTGGACATCCGCGTGGGCAACGAGATCGCCGCCAACCTCATCGCCAAGCCCCTGGCGAAGAACCGCCGGGTGCTCTGCGCGGCGCCGGCCTACCTGGAGCGCCGCGGCACGCCGCGCAGCCTGGCCGAGCTGACCAGCCACGACTGCCTGGTGATCAAGGAGCGCGACCACCCCTTCGGCGTCTGGCACCTGGAGGGCCCCAGCGGCGAGGAGAACGTGAAGGTCACCGGGCCGCTGTCATCCAACCACGGCGAGGTGGTGCACCAGTGGTGCCTGGACGGCCGCGGCATCCTCCTGCGCTCCTGGTGGGACGTGCACGACAGCCTGGCCGACGGCCGCCTGGTGCAGGTGCTGCCGGAATACCAGCAGCAGGCGGACATCTGGGCGGTGCACGCCGCGCCCCTGGCCAGCTCGGCCAGGGTGCGGGTGGCGGTAGAGTTCTTCCGGCAGTATTTCGCCGAGCGCTATACGCTGCCGGAGAGTTGAACGGGGAAGGCTGAAGGCTTTTCGTAGGAGCGAGCTTGCTCGCGAACGGTGTTCACCGCTGGCAGTTGCGGTGATGGGTATCGCTTCGCTCAACACCATCCTACGGGTCTTGTGCTTACCGGAGGGGGTAGGAGCGGACTCCGTCCGCGATTGTGTTCACCGTCGGCGGTTGTGCTTCGGGTTGACTCCCTACCCTCACCCCAGCCCTCTCCCAGAGGGAGAGGGGGCCGTTCGGCGCGGTCGGGTTGATCGGTTTCAGCCTGATACCGCAACGCAGTAGAACTTTCAGGATGAAGCCTGACTTCCACTCCTCTCAGGACAGCCCCCTCTCCCTTCAGGGCGGGGCGCGCAGCCGAGGGCTGGGGAGAGGGCGCGCGGCCACCCCCAGCACCGAAACACCCGGCATACACAACCCCAGCCCCTCAAACCTCCGGCAACGCCCAATCGATCGGCGTCTTGCCATTCTGCTCGAGGAACTTGTTGGTCCGGCTGAAATGCCCGTTGCCGAGGAAGCCACGGTAGGCCGACAACGGCGACGGATGGGCGGACTTGAGGATCAGGTGCTTGCGCGGGTCGATCAGCTTCTGCTTGCTCTGCGCGTGGGAGCCCCAGAGCAGGAAGACCACGCCGTCGCAGCGCTCGTTGACCACCTCGATCACCCGGTCGGTGAACTGCTGCCAGCCGGCCTGGGCGTGGGAGCCGGCGCGGGCCTGCTCCACCGTCAGCGAGGTGTTGAGCAGCAGCACGCCCTGCTCCGCCCAGTGCTGCAGGTAGCCGTGGCTGGGGATGGGGACGTTCAGGTCGCGCTGCAGCTCCTTGTAGATGTTCTGCAACGACGGCGGCGCCGGCACCCCCGGCTGCACCGAGAAGCACAGGCCGTGGGCCTGGCCGGGACCGTGGTAGGGATCCTGGCCGATGATCACCACCTTCACCTTGTCCAGCGGCGTGGAGTTGAGGGCGTTGAAGATCAGCGGGCCCGGCGGGTAGATCACCTTGCCGGCGGCCTTCTCCTTGCGCAGGAATTCGCCCAGCTCGCGCATGTACGGCTTGTCGAACTCCTCGCGCAGGGCACTCTTCCAGCTCTCTTCCAGTTTGATACGATCGTCGGTCTCGGTCATGGGACACCTGATGGAACATGGCCGCCGCACCCTAAGAAAAGCTCCCGCCCCTTGTCAATGCGGCAAAGTCCATGGATCCCTCGGAAAGCTCTCCTGCCATCCCCCCTGCCGACGCCGTGCGCTTCGCGCTGTACAACCGTTTTCTCAAGGGCGAGGCCAAGGTGCCGCAGATGCCCGAGTCGCACCTGCGCGTGCGCCGCCTGCTGGGCGATGCGCGCACTTCGCTGGAGCAACTGGCGCGGGTGATCAACGCCGACCCGCCGCTGGCCGCCTACCTCATGCAGTTCGCCGAAAGCCCGCTGCTGCGCGGCGCGCGCCCCTGCGCCTCGCTGCGCGACGTTTTGGCGCGCCTGGGCACGCGGCGCCTGGGCAACCTGGTGCTGGGCTTCTCCCTGCGCAACCTCTACATCGGCAAGGAACGCATCCTCCAGCAGATGTTCCGCGCGCGCTGGAACGCCGCCCGCGAACGCGCCGCCTACAGCGCCCTGCTCGCCCAGCACAGCCAGGTGGCCGAGGCCGACGACGCCATCCTCGGCGGCCTGCTGCAGGACGTCGGCAGCCTGCCGCTATTGGCCGAGCTGGAGCGCTGGCCGCAGTACCCGCGCGACGCCGAGTCGCTGCAGCGCCTGTGCGAGCAGCTGTCCGGCGACATCGGCGTGGTCATCATGACCGTCTGGAAACTGCCCACCCTGACCATCGAATGCGCCCGCCAGCGCAGCCGCTGGGAGCGCGAGCACGACGGCGCGGCCGACCTCGCCGACCTGGTGCAGGTGGCCGAGCAACTGCGCAATCCGGCCCTGGCCGGCGATGCCCTGGCCGAGCTGCCGGCCTTCCGCCGCCTGGCGCAGAACTGCCCGGCGCTGCAACAGCCCATCCCGCAGTTGCGCGCGCAATTGAACGAAGAAGTGAAGCTCTGGCAGCGCCTGCTCGCCGGCCGCTGAGCCTCAGCCCTGGTGCAGCGCCCGGTAGTGGCTGGGCGCCATCCCCACCACCCGCTTGAACAGCCGCGAGAAGTAATAGGCATCGGCATAGCCGAGCTGCTCGGCCACCTGGCGCACCTCCAGGTGGCCCTGGTCGAGCAGGCGGCAGGCGTGGGTCATCTTCAGCCGGATGAAGTCCTGGATCGGCGCCCGGCCGGTCAGGGCGCGGTAGGTCTTGGCGAAGTGGAAGCGCGACAGGCGGAACTGCGCGGCCAGCTCGTCGAGGTTGAGGCTGCTGTCCAGGTGCTCGCGCATCAGCGCCTGCACCGCCTCGATGTCCAGCACCGCGCCGGACTTCAGCTGGGCGCGCACCGGGCGCAGCGCCAGGGAGGTGAGCAGGGCCTGCAGCAAATGCGCGGCGTGGATGAAGTGCGGCAGGCTCAGGCCCTGGCGGCGCAGCGCCAGCAGCGCGTCGAACTCCCCGCGCAGGCGCGGCTGCACACCCACCCGCAGGCGCGGCGAGGAGCCCAGCGGGCGCAGGAACTCCTCGGCCAGGGCGCCGTCCAGGTGCACCCAGTAGATCGACCAGGGCCGCCCGGGCGCCGCGCCATAGGCATGGGCCAGGCCCTTGGGCAGCACCAGCAGGTCGCCGGCCAGCACCTCGAATCGTCCATCCGCGCAGCTCAGCCAGCCCTCCCCGGCGCTGCAGTAGATCAGCAGGTGGTCGTCCGGCGCCTGGCGCTCCATGCGGTGCCCGGCGGCGGCCGGGTAATAGCCCAGCGCCAGCGGGTAGCAGGCCTGGCCCAGCGGGTGCCGCGCCAGGGCGCGGCGCAGGCGTGGCGGGGTGATGAAGCGGACGCCCTGCTGCGGCAGGGGCCAGGCCGAGAGAAGCGGGCTGCCGGACATGCGGATGAATACCCTGGGAAGTCGATCCAATGCCAAGATCGTCCATCCCCGAGGCAAGATCGTCAATCCACAGCGGTGCCCGCCTCGCGCTATAACCGTGGCAGGCTGTCCCACTTCACAAGAACAAACCGAGGAAGCTCCATGGAATTCGATCTCAGCGAAGAACAGCGCCTGCTGGTGGAAAGCGCCAAAGCCTTCGCCCGCCACGAACTGGCGCCGCACGCCGCGGACTGGGACCGCGAGCACCACTTCCCGGTCGACGTCATCCGCCGCGCCGCCGAGCAGGGCTACCTCGGCCTCTACATCGCCGAGGAAGACGGCGGCCTCGGCCTGTCGCGGCTGTCCGCGTCGCTGATCTTCGAACAACTGGCCGCCGGCTGCGTGGCCACCACCGCCTACATCACCATCCACAACATGGCCGCCTGGATGCTCGCCAGCTTCGGCGACGCCGCGCTCAAGGCGCAGTGGCTGCCCGGGCTAATCGGCGGCGAGTCGCTGGCCTCCTACTGCCTCACCGAGCCGGACGCCGGCTCCGACGCCGCGCACCTGCGCACCCGCGCCCGCCGCGACGGCGAGGAGTACGTGCTGGACGGCGCCAAGACCTTCATCTCCGGCGCCGGCAGCACCGACGTGCTGATCGTCATGGCGCGCACCGGCGCGGACGGCGCCAAGGGCATCTCCTGCTTCCTGGTGCCGGCCAACGCCGAAGGCATCCGCTACGGCCGCAACGAGGACAAGATGGGCTGGAAGGCCCAGCCCACCCGCACCATCACCTTCGAGGGCGTGCGCATCCCGGCGGGCAACCGCATCGGCCCGGAAGGCCAGGGCTTCGTCTACGCCATGAAGGGCCTGGACGGCGGCCGCCTGAACATCGCCAGCTGCTCCCTGGGCGCGGCCCAGGCAGCGCTGGAGCAGTCGCTGCGCTACGTCGAGGAACGCAAGCAGTTCGGCAAGGCCCTGGCCGAGTTCCAGGCCCTGCAGTTCAAGCTGGCCGACATGCTCACCGACCTCACCGCCAGCCGCCAGATGGTGCGCCTGGCCGCGCACAAGCTGGACCACAAGGACGCCGAGGCGACGCTGTACTGCGCCATGGCCAAGCGCTTCGCCACCGACCGCTGCTTCGCCCTGTGCAACGAGGCCCTGCAACTGCACGGCGGCTACGGCTACCTCAACGACTACCCGCTGGAGCGCTGGGTGCGCGACAGCCGCGTGCACCAGATCCTCGAAGGCACCAACGAGATCATGCGGGTGATAGTCGCGCGCCGGCTGCTCGACCAGGGCGGCATGCTCGACCGCCTGCTGTAACCGCCCCGCACCCGGCCCTCGCCCGTAGGATGGGTTGAGCGAAGCGATACCCATGCCACGAAAAGCACCGCGCAGAAAGATGGAAAAAACGCCCGCCCGGGCGGTCCAATCCGAACGCAACGGACATGGACGCCCAGGCCCGGGCCCCCTAGAGTCCCCGCATACCCCGGCGCCAGCCCCGGCCCGCGCCCTGCCAAGGAGAACCCCATGAGCACCGCCGTCGAACCCTACAAGCCCGGCCACTTCGACCTGACCCACAAGCTCACCGTGGAGAAGCACGGCCACACCGCGCTGGTCACCATCAACCACCCGCCGGCCAACACCTGGGACCGCGATTCGCTGATCGGCCTACGCCAGCTCATCGAGCACCTCAACCGCGACGACGACATCTACGCCCTGGTGATCACCGGCCAGGGGCCGAAGTTCTTCTCCGCCGGCGCCGACCTGAACATGTTCGCCGACGGCGACAAGGCCCGCGCCCGCGAAATGGCCCGGCGCTTCGGCGAGGCCTTCGAGGCCCTGCGCGACTTCCGCGGCGTGTCCATCGCCGCGATCAACGGCTACGCCATGGGCGGCGGCCTGGAATGCGCCCTGGCCTGCGACATCCGCATCGCCGAGCGCCATGCGCAAATGGCCCTGCCCGAGGCCGCGGTGGGCCTGCTGCCGTGCGCCGGCGGCACCCAGGCGCTGGCCTGGCTGGTCGGCGAAGGCTGGGCCAAGCGCATGATCCTCTGCGGCGAGCGGGTGGACGCCGAGACCGCCCAGCGCATCGGCCTGGTCGAGCAGGTGGTGGACAGCGGCGAGGCCCGCGGCACCGCCCTGCTGCTGGCGGCCAAGGTGGCGCGGCAGAGCCCGGTGGCGGTGCGCACCATCAAGCCGCTGATCCAGGGCGCCCGCGAGCGCGGCCCGAACACCTGGCTGCCGGAGGAGCGCGAGCGCTTCGTCGACCTGTTCGACGCCGACGACACCCGCGAGGGCGTCAACGCCTTCCTGGAGAAACGCGAACCGAACTGGCGCAACAAGTAAGGATGACCCGATGAATGTACTTTTCGAGGAACGCCACGGCCTGCACGGCTTCCGCATCGGCATAGCGACCCTGGATGCGGAAAAGAGCCTCAACGCCCTCAGCCTGCCGATGATCGAGGCGCTGCTGCAGCGCCTGCAGATCTGGCGCGACGACCCGCACATCGCCTGCGTGCTGCTGCGCGGCGCCGGCACCAAGGCCTTCTGCGCCGGCGGCGACGTGCGCAAGCTGGTCGACGCCTGCCGCGAACACCCCGGCGAGGTGCCGGAACTGGCGCGGCGCTTCTTCGCCGACGAATACCGCCTCGACCACCTCATCCACAGCTACGGCAAGCCGCTGCTGTGCTGGGCCCACGGCTACGTCATGGGCGGCGGCATGGGCCTGATGCAGGGCGCCGGGGTGCGCATCGTCACCCCATCCAGCCGCCTGGCCATGCCGGAGGTGAGCATCGGCCTGTACCCGGACGTCGGCGCCAGCTGGTTCCTCGCCCGCCTGCCGGGGCGCCTGGGCCTGTTCCTGGGCCTGGGCGCCACCCAGATGAACGCCCGCGACGCGCTGGACCTGGACCTGGCCGACCGCTTCCTGCTGGACAACCAGCAGGAGGACCTGATCACCGGGCTAATCCAGCTGAACTGGCGCGAACAGCCCGAGGTGCAGCTGCACAGCCTGCTCCGCGCCCTGGAGCACGAGGCCCGCGGCGAACTGCCCGAGGCCCAGCTGCTGCCGCGCCGCGAGCGCCTGGACCAGCTGCTCGACGTGGCCGACGCCAACGACGCCTGGCAGGCCCTGGCCGCCCTGCAGAACGACGCCGACCCGCTGCTGGCCAAGGCCGCGCGAACCCTGGCCAGCGGCTGCCCGCTGACCGCCCGGCTGGTCTGGGAGCAGATCCGCCGCGCGCGCCATTCGTCGCTCGCCGAGGTGTTCCGCATGGAATACGCCATGAGCCTGAACTGCTGCCGCCACCCGGAATTCCCGGAGGGCGTGCGCGCCCGGCTGATCGACAAGGACAACACGCCGCACTGGCACTGGCCACGGATCGCTGCCATACCTGAGGCAGTGGTGGACGCGCATTTCGAGGCGACCTGGGAGGGCGCGCACCCGCTGGCGGACCTGTAGCCCCGCCCCCTCCCCGTGAAAGACGTGCTTCGTGGCGTTCACCCCTGGCAACCAGAGGAGAACGCGGATGAAACAGATAGCCTCCATCGGCCTCGGCCACATGGGCGCGCCCATGGCCGCCAACCTGCTCAAGGCCGGTTACCTGCTGCGGGTCTTCGACCTGGTGCAGAGCGCCGTCGACAGCCTGGTGCCGCTGGGCGCCAGCGCCGCGCGCAGCGCCCACGACGCGGTGGACGGCGTCGACGTGGTGATCACCATGCTGCCGGCCAGCCAGCACGTCGAGGGGCTCTACCTCGGCGAGCAGGGCCTGCTGCAGCACATCGCCCCCGGCACCCTGGTGCTGGAATGCTCCACCATCGCCCCGGCCTCGGCGCGCAAGGTCCATCATGCGGCGGCTGAACGCCGGATTCCCATGCTCGACGCGCCGGTCTCCGGCGGCGTCGGCGGCGCCGTCGCCGGCACCCTCACCTTCATGGTCGGCGGCGACGCCCAGGTGCTGGAGAAGGCCAAGCCGATCTTCTCCGCCATGGGCCGCAACATCTTCCACGCCGGCAGCGACGGCGCCGGCCAGGTGGCCAAGGTGTGCAACAACCAGTTGCTGGCCATCCTCATGATCGGCACCGCCGAATCCCTGGCCCTGGGCGTGGCCAACGGCCTGGACCCGGTCGTGTTGTCCGAGATCATGCGGCGCAGCTCCGGCGGCAACTGGGCGCTGGAGGTCTACAACCCCTGGCCCGGGGTGATGGAAAACGCCCCGGCCTCGCGCGGCTACGAGGGCGGCTTCCTCAGCGCGCTGATGGCCAAGGACCTCGGCCTGGCCCAGGAGGCCGCGCAGCTCACCGGCAACGCCACGCCGCTGGGCAGCCTGGCCACCAGCCTCTACCGCCTGCTGCTCAAGCAGGGCTTCGGCGACAAGGACTTCTCGGTGGTGCAGAAGCTGTTCGACCAGGGATTGTGAAGCACAGCTTACGAGTGCATGGCGACCCGGCCGGTTTTTCCCGCGCCGGGCGTGGCCGATCATGGGCGCCATTCCGCCGTGCTACGGCCTTTGCCCTGGAGCTTTACGATGAAAATCGCCCTGATCGGTGCCACCGGCCATGTCGGCCATTATTTCCTGGAAGAAGCCCTGCGCCGCGGCCTGCTGGTGACGGCGCTGGTCCGTGACCCGGCCAAGCTGGCCGACCGCGCCGGCCTCACCGTCGTGCGCGCCGACGTCTACGACGCCGCGCAGGTGGCCAAGGCGGTGGCCGGCCATGACGTGGTCATCAGCGCCTTCAACGCCGGCTGGGGCAACCCGGACATCCGCGCCGCCCACGCCCGCGGCAGCCAGGCCATCCTCGACGGCGCCAAGGCCGCCGGGGTGAAGCGCCTGCTGGTGCTCGGCGGCGCCGGCAGCCTGGAAATCGCCCCCGGCCAGCGCCTGGTGGACAGCCCGGAGTTCCCGGAAGCCTGGAAACAGGGCGCCCTGGGCGCCGCCGACGCCCTCGACCAGCTGCGCGGCGAAAAGGCCCTGGACTGGGCCTTCCTCAGCCCGGCCATGCTCTTGGAAGGCGAACAGCGCACCGGCAGCTTCCGCATCGGCGGCGACCAGGTGCTGTTCGACGCCAAAGGCGAAAGCCGCATCTCCCTCCCCGACCTGGCCGTGGCCATGCTCGACGAAGCGGAACGCCCCGCCCACCACCGCCAGCGCTTCACCGTGGCCTATTGAGCGGAACACCGTAGCGGGCCCTGCCCGCGATTTCGCGCGCAGGGCGCGCTCCTACAGGGGAACACCGCGGGTGGGGCGGCGTAGGAGCGGATCTTATCCGCGAACCGCGCCGGTGGTTCCGGCCATCGCGGACAAGGTCCGCTCCGGGGGGAGGAATACCGTGCTTCCCGACAACCTGTAGGAGCGGGCCCTGCCCGCGATATCGCGCGCAGGGCGCGCTCCTACAGGGGAACACCGCGGGTGGGGCGGCGTAGGAGCGGATCTTATCCGCGAATCGCGCCGGTGGTTCCGGCCATCGCGGACAAGGTCCTACGGGCGAGAACGCCATGCCTCCCAGCAAACTGTAAGCGGGCCCTGCCCGCGATTTCGCGCGCAGGGCGCGCTCCTACAGGGGAATACCGCGGTGTGGGGCGGCGTAGGTGCGGATCTTATCCGCGAATCGCGCCGGTGGTTCCGGCCATCGCGGACAAGGTCCGCTCCTACGGGGAATGCCGTGCTTGTAGGGGCGCCGAAATGCGGCGGATAACCGCGAACGGTTATCCGCCCTGCGAACTCGCCGGCTGACGCTGAACTATCCCCCGCTCCGAACGGCCCCCTCTCCCGCTTGCGGGAGAGGGCTGGGGAGAGGGCGCTCTTCCGGGAGTGAACAACTGGCCCGCCGCCTGCGCCGCGATGCTCTGCGTAGGATGGGTTGAGCTTGCGATACCCATCGGACCCTGGTGATGGGTATCGCTTCGCTCAACCCATCCTACGAGGGTACGTCTTCCCGCATCACCCCTCGCGCTTCCCCGGCGTGGCGATATCGAACCAGAACTCGAAGTCATCCAGCATCCCGAACAGCTTGGCCAGCAACAGCGGGTTGCCCGAACTCTTCAGCTTGCCCTGGGCGATCAGCACCACCGGGTTGGCCTCCTTGAGCAGCAGGCGGTTGAGGTCGGCGCGGTCGATGGTCACCGTCTGCCCGGCGTCTTCGCTGTGCACGCCGCGGATGTTGTTCAGGTGCGAGTTCTTCAGCTCCAGCAGGTACTCCTGGCCGATGTCCGGCAACACCAGGTTGATGGCGAAGTCCTCGCCCTCGGCCTTGCCGGCGTTCAGGCGCACGCCCAGGTAGTCGAACAGCAGGCCGGTGTCCATCGCGGCCAGGGCGTCGGCGCTGGAGGTCTTCAGCGACGGCAGGTCGCGCGGCACGCCGTGGCGCAGTTCGTCCGCCGCGGCCAGGTAGCTGTTGCGCCAGCCGGCGTTCTCCGCCTGGTAGCCCAGCTGCTCCAGGGCGTCGGCCTGCAGGCGGCGGGCGGCCTGGTTATCCGGCTCGGCGAAGACCAGCTTGTTGACCACCTCCACCACCCAGCGGTACTCGCCCTGGTCGAAGGACTTCTGCGCCATCTGCAGCACGTGCTCGGCGCCGCCCATGAATTCCACGTACTTCTTCGCCGAATCCTCCGGCGCCAGCGGGTTCAAGGTGGCCGGGTTGCCGTCGTAATAGCCCAGGTACTTGTTCACCACCGCGCGCACGTTGTGGCTGACCGAGCCGTGGTAGCCGCGGTTGTACCACTCGTTGGCCAGCTCCGGCGGCAGCTGGAAGCGCTCATGGATCTGGTTGATGGTCACGCCCTGGTTGGCCAGGTGCAGGCTCTGGTCGTTGAGGTAGCCGTAGAGGTCGCGCTGCTTCTCCAGGGTGCGGACGATGTCCTCATGCCCCCAGCGCGGCCAGTTGTGCACGGCGAACATCACCTCGGCCTGGTTGCCGTAGCGGTGCAGCGCCTCGTTGATGTACTTGCTCCAGCCCAGCGCGTCGCGGGTCTCGGCGCCGCGCAGGGTGTAGAGGTTGTGCAGGGTGCCGGTGACGTTCTCGGCCATCAGCAGCGCCTTCTGCTTCGGCAGCCAGACGTTCATCTCCGAAGGCGACTCGGTGCCGGGGGTGTTCTGGAAGGCGAAGTCGACGCCGTCGATGCGCAGCTGCTCGTCGGGCTTGTCGATGGTGCGGGTCGGCGCGATCAGGCTCATGGGCCCGTGGGCGACGGCCTTGCCGATGGCCATGTCCACCAGCCCGCGCGGGCCCTGGGGCAGCTCGGTGCCGTACTGGTAGGTGGCGCGGCGCAGCATGGCATTGCCGGCCAGCACGTTCTCCTTGATCGCCGACTCCATGAAGCCCTTGGGCGCGATGATCTGCACCTCGCCCTTGTCCACCTGTTCCTGGCTCACCAGGCCCTTCACCCCGCCGAAATGGTCGACGTGGGCGTGGCTGTAGATGATCGCCTTGATCGGCCTCTGCCCCAGTTCCTGGCTGACTAGGGCGTAGGCAGCCTTGGAAGTGGCCGGGGTGGTCAGGGTGTCGATGATGATCCAGCCGCTGTCGCCCTGGACGAAGGTGATGTTGGCCAGGTCGAAGCCGCGCACCTGGTAGATGCCGTCGGCGACCTTGTACAGCCCGTACTTGAGGTTGAGCAGGGCCTGGCGCTGCAGGCTGGGGTTGATGCTGTCGATGTCCTGGCCGGCATCGAGGAAGCCGAAGCCGCCCAGTTGCCAGGCCACGCTGCCGTCGTCGTTGCGGATCACCAGCTGCTCCGGGCGCTTGATCAGGCCCTGCTCGACCCGCGCGAAGTCGGCGCGGTCGTTGAACGGCAGCGCCTCGCGCACCTTCTGCTGCAGGGCCACGGTGAAGGCGCTGGGCGGCTTGGGCGCATCGGCGGGGTCGTCGGCGGCGAGCAGCACGGGCGACAGGCCGGCCAGCAGGACGGCGGCGGAAAGGCGCAGCATGGAAAACTCCGGTTCTTGTTATGGGAATGCCTGGCACTATGCCCGCAGGCATGGCAATAATTCCAATGCATTCCTTTGCCAATACTGATGCAAGCCAAGCATGACCGACCTGCGCCAGCTCCGCCATTTCGTCGCCCTCGCCGAACACGGCCACTTCGCCCGCGCCGCCGAAGCGGTGAACCTCAGCCAGCCGGCGCTCTCGCGCAGCATCCAGGCCCTGGAAAGCCAGCTCGACTGCCGCCTGCTGGACCGCAACCCGCGCGGCATCAGCCTGACAGCCCACGGCCGGCTGGTGCTGGAACACGCCCGCCGCCTGCTGGCCGGCAGCCGCGCGCTGGACAACGCGGTGAGCCAGCTGGGCAACCTGGAGGCCGGCGAACTGCGCCTGGGCGCCGGCCCCTTCCCCGCTGCGCGCCTGCTGCCGCAGACCCTCGCGGCCTTCAGCCGGGCCCTCCCGCGGGTCAGCGTGGCGCTGGCCATCGAGAACTGGCAGCTGCTGCACCGGCGCCTGCTGGACGACGAGTTGGAACTGTTCGTCGCCGACTGCCGCGAACTGCAGGGCGACCCGCGCCTGGACATCCAGCCGCTGCGCGAGCACGACAGCCTGCTGTTCTGCCGCCCCGGCCACCCGCTGCTGGCGCGCGGGCGCCTGGCCATCGACGACCTGCGCGACTACCCGCTGGCCGGCCCGCGCCTGCCGCGCGACGCCCACCAGCGCCTGGCCCGCAGCCTGGGCCGCGAGCAGCCGCTGGACGTGCAGTGCGATGACGTGCTGATGCTCAAGGAACTGGTGCGCGGCAGCGACGTGCTGTGCCTGGCGGTGGCCGACGTGGTGGCCGCCGACGTTGCCGCCGGGCGCCTGGCCACCCTGCCCTGGCCGCGCCAGGCCGGCGACGCCGCGCTACGCGGCTCGGCCTACGGCCTGGTGCGCCACGCCAGCCGCAGCCTGTCGCCGGCGGCGCAGGCGTTCGTCGAGCTGTTGCTGCAGGTCGACGGCCAGCCCATCGAAGGCCCGGCGCAGAACGACTGACGGCACCCGAAGGTGCCGTCAGCAGGGGCATCAGCGATGCCAGTAGTAGCCGGGGGCCGGGGCGTAGCGCACCGGCGGCGGCGGAGGCGCGTAGTAGCGATGGCCGCCGCGCCAGCCGCCGTGGTCGTGTTCGTAGACCACGCAGCCGGACAGCGGCAGGAACAACAGCAGGGCAACGAGAAGGCGACGCATGGCTAACTCCTGATCGGCATCCGCTTCGAATCAGCGGCTTGTAGGATCAGACCCGGCGCCCCGGCGGCGGTGCCCGGCTACAGGGTAAAGCTTATGTAAATCACGGATTTACCCGCAGCGCGGGCAGGTGCAGCACGCCGAAGAACAGTACCTGCAGGCGCTCCAGCCAGGGTTGCCGGCGCGCCTTCAGGCGCCGGCCCAGCAGCAGCACCTCGCCGGCGTGCACCGCCAGCAGCACGACCGAGAGCGACAGCAGCGGGCGGTACAGCTCGCCGAACGGGTACAGCAGGTTGACCGCGGCGGCCAGCCAGAACATGGCCAGCGCGCCCTTGGCGAAGGACAGCAGGTGCGACATGGGCGACTCCGATGGGGTGGATGGTCCGCGCAGTCTGCCGCGGGCCGCGCGCCGGCCGACACCGACTTTCGACTGGCGCACCCGGCCCGGCCACGGCCGAGCGCCGCAGTGGAGAGCCGCCGCGGGAGTCGCTAGAGTGGAAAGATGACTACCCCTACTCCACCGGATGCACGCACTCGTAGGATGGGTTGAGCCTGCGAAACCCATGCTGCCGTGATGATGGGTATCGCTTCGCTCAACCCATCCTACGCAGAGCGATCCGGTGCAGTCGGCAAGACAGTTGCTCCTACGAGGTGCGCCATGCCCACGCTCAGCCATCACGACGCCCAGCAGCGCGTCGATGACATCCACGCCTTCACCCGCGAGTTGCAGCGCCTGGGCGAGGAAGGCGCGCTGAGCCTGGACGCGGCCCAGCGCGAGGGCCTGCAGGCGCACCACCTGCGCCTGCTGGACGAATACCGCGAGCGGTTCGACATCGACCGCGACAGCCAGGACAGCCGCCTGTCCCTGGGCATGCGCATCGCCTCCTTCCTCGGCGCGCTGGCCCTGGCCGCCAGCCTGTTCTTCCTCTTCTACCAGTTCTGGGGCCTGTTCGGCGAAGCCGTGCAGGTGGGCATCCTCGTCGGCGCCTCGGCGATCACCCTGCTGGCCACCTTCTGGCTGCAACGCCGCGACGCTTCCGGCTACTTCGCCAAGCTGGCGGCCATGCTGGCCTTCGCCGCGCTGGTGCTGAACATCAGCATGCTCGGGCAGATCTTCAACATCACCCCGTCCGAGCGCGCCCTGCTGCCCTGGGCGGCCTACGCCCTGCTGCTGGCCTACCTGTGCGACGCGCGGCTGCTGCTGGGCGCCGGGCTGCTCTGCCTGATGGGCTTCGTCGCCGCGCGCTTCGGCACCTGGGGCGGCGTCTACTGGCTGGACGCGGGCGAACGCCCGGAGAACTTCTTCCCCGCCGCCGTGCTGGTGTTCCTGGTGCCGCTGGTATTCGAGCAGCGCCGCTTCGACGGCTTCGCCGCGCTGTACCGGGTGTTCGGCCTGCTGGCGCTGTTCGTGCCCATGCTGGTGCTGGCCAACTGGGGCAACGGCAGCTACCTGCCCTTCGCCCCGCACCGCATCGAGGGGCTGTACCAGATTCTCGGCTTCGTCTGCGCCGCCGCGGCCATCTGGCTGGGCGCGCGCCGCGAGTGGCCGGAGGTGGTCAACACGGGGCTGGCGTTCTTCGTCATCTTCCTCTTCACCAAGTTCTACGACTGGTGGTGGGAGGTGCTGCCCAAGTACCTGTTCTTCCTCGCCCTGGGCGTGGCGGCGGTGCTGATCCTGCTGTTCCTGCGCTACCTGCGCAACGCCCACGGCCTGCTGGGAGGACGCCTGTGATGAACATCACCCGCAACCACGGCCTGCTGCTGGGCCTGATCCTGCTGAGCAACGCCGCCGCCCTCGGCGCCGCGGCCTGGAACCGCAGCGGCGAGCCGGACAGCCGCCTGAGCCTCAGCGAGCGCGAACTGCAGCGCAACAGCGACTGGCACCGCGAGAACAGCGGCGTGAGCCTGCGCCTGCTGTGGCGCATCCCCGGCGACGAGGCCAATGCCGCCTGGGCCCCGCGCATCCCGCTGGAGACCATGCACGCGCTGGGCTTCCAGGTGCCGGACAAGGTCGACCGCGACAGCGCCCTGGCCTTCGACCGCCAGCAGGCCCGCGACGCCCTGCTGGTGCTGGAACTGGACGGCCCGCTGTACCAGCGCGAGCTGGCCCTGGCCCGCGAGCGCCTGGCCCAGGCGGAAAAACGCCTGGCCGCCAGCCCCGACGACGTGCACCTGAAGAGCGAGCGCGACTTCCAGCGCAGCGCCCTGGACAACGAGGAACAGCGCGCCAGCCGGCTGTTCCTGGCCGACGCCGGCACCGACCTGCAGGCCCTGCGCCAGCAGTACCCGGACCGCCAGCACTACGCCATCGTCCACGGCCAGGTGCGGCCCATCTCGCTGTACCGCAACCGCGCCTGGGCCCTCGGCGGCAGCGCCAGCACCGAGGGCGTGCGCGCACTCAACGTGCCGCAGCGCTGGCACGACGAACTGGAGGGCCTGGCCCCGCGCGCCGAACAGCGCGCGGCCCAGGAGCAACCGCAGCCCTTCGGCGCCGAGGTGGCCTTCGGCCAACGCCTGGAGCCGTGGATAGAGCAGATCCAGGCGCGCTGAGCGGCCACCGCCACGCCCCGCGAAGAGGCGTAGCCAGGTGCCATCTAGGACTTTGGGCCTAGTACCTATTGAACATTGCGCTCCACGGCCGGGTGGCTAAGGTGGAATACAGGCCCTGCCGATATCCGCGACGGAGCCCGTGCCAGTTGTAGCCTCTCGAGGATTGCTCCCTGCCTCCCAGCCCCGCCGTCCGGCGGGGCTTCTTTATGCCCTGGCGATCGCCTGGCGCTGTCCTTGCCCCTGGCACTGCCCTTGCTAGAGCTTCTGCGGCACGGCCCAACGGCGGGTCGTCCACCGACACCGGCGTTCCTTCGCCCGCCCGCCTGGCGCGGGGCGAAGCGGCGCCTTTTTGCCCCGAGGTAGCGATGACCGACATGACCGCCGAACTGCACCCACTGGCCTGGGTCGCGGGCTCCGATGCACCAGAAAAGAGCGTGCTCGACCTGGGCTTCATGGCCCTGAGCGACGCCGCCTCGCTGATAGTCGCGGCCACCCAGGGCTTCGCCCAGCCCTACGGGCTGACGCTCAACCTGCACCGCCAGGGCTCCTGGGCCATGCTCCGCGACGGCCTGCTCGGCGGCCAGCTGGATGCCGCCCACTGCCTGTACGGGCTGGTCTACGGCGTGCAGCTGGGCATCGGCGGGGTGCCGGCCACCGACATGGCGGTGCTCATGGGCCTGTGCCAGAACGGCCAGGCGATCAACCTCTCCGCCGCCCTGCAGCGCGACGGCGTGACCAGCGCCGATGCCCTGCGCCAGCTGGTCCTGGGCCAGGGCGCGCGGCTGACCCTGGCGCACACCTTCCCCACCGGCACCCACGCCCTGTGGCTCTACTACTGGTTGGCCAGCCTGGGCATCCACCCGCTGCGCGACGTCGACACCCTGGTGGTGCCGCCGGCACAGATGGTCGAGCACCTGCGCGCCGGGCGCATCGACGGCTTCTGCGCCGGCGGGCCCTGGGGCGCCCTGGCCATCGACGAAGGCATGGGCTTCACCGTCGCCACCAGCCAGTCCATCTGGCCGGACCACCCGGAAAAGGTCCTCGGCGCCACCCGCGCCTTCGTCGAGGAGTGCCCCAACGCCGCCCGCGCCCTGGTCATGGCCCTGCTCGACGCCAGCCGCTTCATCGAGGCCAGCGAGGCGAACCTGCGCGGCACCGCCCAACTGATCAGCGGCAGCGACTACCTCGACGCGCCCCTGTCGAGCATCGAGCCGCGCCTGCTCGGCCACTACCAGGACGGCCTCGGCCACGCCTGGAAGGACGCCCACCCGCTGCGCTTCCACGACGCCGGGCGGGCCAACCAGCCCTGGCTGTCCGACGGCCTGTGGTTCATCACCCAGTTCCGCCGCTGGGGCCTGCTGCGCGGTGAGCCGGACTACCTCGCCATCGCCGGGCAGGTGCAGCAGCAGGCGCTGTACCGCGAAGCCGCCCAGGCCCAGGGCATCGCCGTGGACGAGCGCGGCCTGCGCAGTTCGACGCTGATCGACGGCAAGCCCTGGGATGGCACGGACCCCGCCGGCTATGCCCGCGGCTTCGCCCTGCACGCCCTGAACGACGCCTGAGGGAGCTGCGAAGATGCTGCGCATCCTGCTGATCAACGACACCGCCAGCAAGGTCGGGCGCCTGCGCGCCGCACTGGTCGAGGCCGGTTTCGAAGTGCTCGACGAATCCGGCCTGAGCGTCGACCTGCCGGCGCAGGTCCAGGCCCTGCACCCGGACGTGATCCTCATCGACAGCGCCTCGCCCGGCCGCGACGTGCTGGAACAGGTGGTGCTGGTGAGCCGCGACCAGCCCCGCCCCATCGTCCTGTTCACCGACGAGCACGACCCCCAGGTGATGCGCCAGGCCATCCGCTCCGGGGTCAGCGCCTACATCGTCGAAGGCATCCAGGCCGAGCGCCTGCAGCCGATCCTCGAAGTGGCCATGGCCCGCTTCGAGAGCGACCAGGCCCTGCGCGCCCAGCTGCAGGCCCGCGAGCAGCAACTGGTGGAACGCAAGCGCATCGAGCTGGCCAAGGGGCTGCTGATGAAGATGAAGGGCTGCCCCGAGGAAGAGGCCTACACCCTGATGCGCCGCCAGGCCATGAGCCGCCAGCAGAAGCTGGTGCAGGTCGCCGAGCAGATCATCGCGATGCACGAGATGCTGGGCCACTGAGCCGCGGCCAGTGGCCAGCGGCGGCACCGCGCGATCATCGCGCCAGCGCCACTGCTGGCCCAGCCCGCGAGCGAAGCGGCCTATGCTGCCGCCGCCCCGCCGCCATGGCGGGGCCAGGACCCGCTTCCGCCGCCTGCGCGGAAGCCCGCAGTGGGCGCGCCTGGCCAGGCCCCCGGACGCCCACCCGTCAGCGCCGGCACGCCGGCCCAGCAGAGGCACCCATGCTCGACATCAGTACCTGGAACCTCAGCGTTCCCACCGACCCCAGGCCCACCGAGGTCACCACCCAGCAGATCGCCCGCGGCTACCAGAGCCACTTTTTCACCCGCAACAGCGCGCGGATGACCTTCTGGGTGCCGGTCACCGGCTCGCACACCTCCGACAGCGTCTTCCCGCGCAGCGAACTGCGCGAGACGCTGCCCGACGGCTCCATCTACAACTGGTACTACCGCGCCGCCGACAACGAGCTGCGCGCCACCCTGACGGTGGAACAGGTGCCGTCGAAGAACAAGGTGATCATCGGCCAGATCCACAGCAAGTCGCCCTACAGCAACGACGGCGAGCCGCTGGTCAAGCTGCAGTACCACTACATCCCCGGCCAGGAGAGCGGGCGCATCGAGGCCCTGGTGCGCAACCACCCCGACGACTCCGCGGTGGTCAACGTGCCCCTGCTCAACGGCGTGCAGCTGGGCGAGCGCGTCACCTACAGCCTGCGCGTCACCTCCTCGGGCAACCTGGGCATCCGCGCGCGCAGCGCCGACGGCGCGGAGAACTACTACAGCAAGGCGCTCAGCAGCACCTGGTCGAAACAGCTGCTGTACTTCAAGGCCGGCGCCTACATCGCCGACAACTACGGCCCCAGCGACGAGGGCGCGCGGGTGACCTTCTACCACATCAACATCGCCCACCGCTGAAATCGCCCGCCGGCAGGCTGCCCGGGCGGGCCGCCAGGGCCTAGAATCGGCCCCTTCTTACACCGCTTCGCGCAAGGTACCCATGGCCCGCCTCGACCTGCAGTTCCCCGAGGAACTGTTCTGCTACCAGACCCAGCTGACCGTCCGCGTCACCGACATCAACGGCGCCCGCCACCTGGGCAACGACTCCATGATCTCGATGATCTCCGAGGCCCGCGCGCGCTTCCTGTTCGACTTCGGCATCAGCGAGGGCGTCGGCGCGGACGGCGTCGGCATCATCGTCACCGACCTGGCCACCACCTACCGCGCCGAGGCCCACGCCCGCGACCGCCTGCTGTTCGAGGTGGGCGTGATGGACTTCAACAGGTACGGCGGCGACATCATCTTCCGCATCACCCGCCCGGCCGACGCCACCCTGGTGGCCATGGCCAAGTCCGGCTTCGTGTTCTTCGACTACCGCCAGCGCAAGGTGGTGCCCATGCCCGAGGCCATGAAGACGGCCTTCCCGGCGGTCAACCGGGTGGACTGAAGCGCCCCATCGGCGGGCACCGGGCCCGCCCCGGCGCCCCTTTCTGGTTCGCCCCTGGGCCGGTTTCGCCGGCCAGGTAGCCGATTCCACGCCACCTGCGCGGTTGGCCCGGCCCTTGCTGTGGCACCTGCGGTGGCGATCAACGGCGATCCCCCATTCACACGACAAAGGCGTCGCATCCGCACCTGCCCCCTGGGGTAGCGCGCGGAGCGGCGCCTTTTTCGTTTCACCCCGGCGCAGGGGTGTGCGGGACCTGAACGAGACGCGCGACCGCCGCTGACGGCGGCGCCACGAACCCCTCTACCGTTGCTGACGAGGTACCCTCCATGAACACCAGCTTCTGGAAAGCCGGCCACGCGCCGACGCTGTTCGCCGCCTTCCTCTACTTCGACCTGAGCTTCATGGTCTGGTACCTGCTCGGCCCGCTGGCCGTACAGATCGCCGCCGACCTGCAGTTGACCACCCAGCAGCGCGCCCTGATGGTCGCAACGCCGATCCTCTCCGGCGCGCTGCTGCGCTTCGTCATGGGCCTGCTGGCCGACCGCTGGTCGCCCAGGCACGCCGGCCTGTTCGCCCAGGTGATCGTCATCGCCAGCCTCGCCGGCGCCTGGAGCCTGGGCATCCACAACCTGGAGCAGGCGCTGTTGTTCGGCGTGCTGCTGGGCATGGCCGGCGCCTCCTTCGCCGTGGCCCTGCCGCTGGCCTCGCAGTGGTACCCGCCGCAGCACCAGGGCAAGGCCATGGGCATCGCCGGCGCGGGCAATTCCGGCACCGTGTTCGCCGCCCTGTTCGCCCCGGTGCTGGCGGCGGCCTTCGGCTGGCAGAACGTCTTCGGCTTCGCCCTGATCCCGCTGTTGCTGACCCTGGCGGTATTCGCCCTGCTCGCCCGCAACGCCCCCGAGCGGCCGGCGCCGAAATCCCTGGGCGACTACCTCAAGGCCCTCGGCGACCGCGACAGCTGGTGGTTCATGTTCTTCTACAGCGTGACCTTCGGCGGCTTCCTCGGCCTGGCCGCCACCCTGCCCGGCTACTTCCACGACCAGTACGGCCTGGACCCGGTCACCGCCGGCTACTACACCGCCGCCTGCGTCTTCGCCGGCAGCCTGATGCGCCCGCTGGGCGGCGCCCTGGCCGACCGCATCGGCGGCATCCGCAGCCTGCTGGCGATGTACACGGTGGCCTCGGTGTGCATCGCCGCGGTCGGCTTCCACCTGCCCAACGCAGTGGCCGCCCTCGGCCTGTTCGTGGCCGCCATGCTCAGCCTGGGCGCCGGCAACGGCGCGGTGTTCCAGCTGGTGCCGCAGCGCTTCCGCCAGAGCATCGGGGTGATGACCGGGCTGATCGGCATGGCCGGCGGCATCGGCGGCTTCTGCCTGACCGCGGGCCTGGGCGCCATCAAGCAGGCCAGCGGCGACTACCAACTGGGCCTGTGGCTGTTCGCCGCCCTCGGCGTACTGGCCTGGTTCGGCCTGCATGGGGTGAAGCGGCGCTGGCGTACTACCTGGGGCAGTGCTGCGGTGACTGCGGCGCGGGTTTGAAGGCTTCCTGGGGCGTAGGTGCTGGGTGTAAGAGCGCCCTCTCCCCAACCCTCTCCCTGAAGGGAGAGGGGGCTGTCCTGAGCGAGTGGGGAGTTTGGAGTCATCCTGATACTCCTCATCCGCGAACGCGGGAACATAGGGCGAATAACCGTTCGCGGTTATCCGCCGTTGAAAAGGCGGATCGGGAATGACGAGGTGAAAGGATGAAGACGGTCCCCCAGCCCCCTCCGAACGGCCCCCTCTCCCTCTGGGAGAGGGCTGGGGTGAGGGCGCGGAGTCAACCTGATTCACCGCAGCCCAACCCCCTTCGCGAGCAAGCTCGCTCCTACGAAGAGCACACAACCCCCATGACCTTGCAACTGACCATCGCCCAGGCCAGCGCCACCGGCCCGCGCACGGAGAACCAGGATGCCCTGCGGGTGGTCACCCCGCCCGCCGACCTGGCCGCCAGCAAGGGCCACCTGTTCGCCCTGGCCGACGGCGTCAGCCAGTGCGCCGACGGCGGCCTGGCCGCGCGCCTGACCGTGCAGGCGCTGGCCAGCGACTACTACGCCACCCCGGAGACCTGGGCCATCGCCCAGGCCCTGGACCGCCTGCTGCTGTCGCAGAACCGCTGGCTGCAGGCCAACGGCGGCGGCCAGCCGCTGCTCACCACCCTCACCGCGCTGGTCCTGCGCGGCCGGCGCTTCACCCTCGCCCACGTCGGCGACTGCCGCCTGTACCGCTGGCGCGACGGCGAGCTGGAATGCCTGACCCAGGACCACGTCTGGGAACAGCCGGGCATGCAGCACGTGCTCAAGCGCGCCCTGGGCCTGGACCAGCACCTGGTGGTGGACTACCGCGACGGCGAGCTGCAGGAGGGCGAGAGCTTCCTGCTGGCCAGCGACGGCGTCTGGGCCACCCTGGGCGACGCCGGCATCCGCCGCATCCTCGCCGATGCCCGCGAACCGCGGGGCGCCGCCGAAGCCCTGGTCAAGGCCGCGCACCTGGCCGGCAGCCAGGACAATGCCAGCGCCCTGCTGGTGCGCATCGACGCCCTGCCCGCCAGCGGCCTGGGCGATACCCTGGCGCAACTGGAGCACTGGCCGCTGCCGCCGGAACTGCGCCACGGCCAGATGTTCGAGGGCTGGCAGGTCGAGGGCCGCCTGGCGCAGTCGCGGCAATCGCTGATCTACCGCGTGCGCGACGCCCAGCAACGCCCCTGGCTGCTGAAGACGCTGCCGCCGGCGCTGCACGACGAGCCACGGGCCAGCCAGGCCCTGCTGCTGGAGGAATGGTTCCTGCGCCGCGTGCAGGGCCGCCACTTCCCCGAACTGCACGGCCTGCCGCAGCGCCAGCACCTTTACTACGTGATGCGCGAATACCCCGGGCAGACCCTGGCCGAACGCCAGCGTCAGGGCCCCCTGCCGCTGGCCCAATGGCAATCCCTGGCGCCACGCCTGTTGCATGCCCTCGGCCAGCTGCACCGGCGCAACATCCTGCACCGCGACGTCAAGCCGGAGAACCTGCACCTGGGCGAGGACGGCGAGCTGCGCCTGCTGGACTTCGGCCTGGCCTACTGCCCGGGCCTGTCCGGCGACGAAGCCCACCAGTTGCCCGGCACGCCCTCCTACCTGGCCCCGGAAAGCTTCCAGGGCGCCGCCCCGGAGCCGCGCCAGGACCTCTACGCCGCCGGCGTCACCCTCTACCGCCTGCTCTGCGAACGCTACCCCTACGGCGAAATCGAAGCCTTCCAGCACCCGCGCTTCGGCAGCCCGACGCCAGCCAGCCGCTACCGCCCCGACCTGCCGGCCTGGCTCGACGCCTGGCTGCTGCGCGCCGTGGCCGCCGACCCGGCGCAACGCTTCGAGACCGCCGAGCAAGCCCTGCTGGAGCTGGAACAGGGCGAACGCCAGGCCGGCCTGGCCAGCCGCCCGCGGCCGCTGCTGGAACGCGAGCCGCTGCGCTTCTGGCGCGCCCTGGCGCTGGCCTCGCTGCTGCTCAACCTGGCGTTGCTGGCCTGGCTGCTGCGCCACTGAGCGCGCACCAGTTCGAACCCGCCCGCCTCATCACGGTGCAGGAAAACCCCGGCAGCATCGCGAAACCCCGCTGAATCCGCGCTCCGACGACCTGGCACGGCACCTGCAAGAGCACTGGCAACAATCTACAAAAGCGCGTCCCTCAACGAAGAGGCTCGCACTTCCCGATCGATCGGGACTTGGACAAAGGCGTCCTCGCCGGGCAACCGGCGGGACGCCTTTTTTGTTTTCCGTGATACCAGGAGCCCTTGCATGAAGAAGCTCAAGCTCGT
Organism: Pseudomonas sp. PI1; assembly: GCF_000812405.1. Taxonomy (NCBI): domain Bacteria; kingdom Pseudomonadati; phylum Pseudomonadota; class Gammaproteobacteria; order Pseudomonadales; family Pseudomonadaceae; genus Pseudomonas; species Pseudomonas sp. PI1. The sequence continues at coordinate 20,773 of NZ_JWMC01000091.1, read as the reverse complement.
CCTGATCGGCAACGGCATGGCCGGCATCCGCACCCTCGAGGAACTGCTGAAGATCGCCCCGGACCTCTACGAGATCACCGTGTTCGGCGCCGAGCCCCACCCCAACTACAACCGCATCCTGCTCTCGCCGGTGCTGGCCGGGGAGCAGACCTTCGAGGACATCGTCCTCAACGACCTCAACTGGTACGCCGACAACGGCATCCGCCTGCTGCTCGACCGCAAGGTGGTGAAGCTCGACCGCCGCCTGCGCAAGGTCTACGCCGCCGACGGCAGCGAGGCCGAGTATGACCGCCTGGTGATCGCCACCGGCTCCAACCCCTTCATCCTGCCGGTGCCGGGCAACCGCCTGGAGGGCGTGATCGGCTACCGCGACATCGCCGACACCCAGGCCATGATCGACACCGCGAAAAGCCACAGCCACGCGGTGGTCATCGGCGGCGGCCTGCTCGGCCTGGAAGCGGCCAACGGCCTCAAGCAGCGCGGCATGGACGTCACCGTGGTGCACCTCGCCGACTGGCTGCTGGAGCGCCAGCTCGACCGTACCGCCGGCAAGCTGCTGCAATCGGCCCTGGAGGCGCGCGGCATCCGCTTCCGCCTGAACACCGTCACCGACGAGCTGGTGGACAACGGCGACGGCCGCGTCTGCGCCGTGCAGTTCAAGGACGGCGACGTGGTGGCCGCCGACCTGGTGGTGATGGCCGCCGGCATCCGCCCCAACACCGAGCTGGCGGAAAAATCCGGCATCCCCTGCAACCGCGGCATCCTGGTCAACGACACCCTGCAGACCTACGACCCGCGCATCTACGCCATCGGCGAGTGCGCCAGCCACCGCGGCATCGCCTACGGCCTGGTGGCGCCGCTGTTCGAGCAGGCCAAGGTCTGCGCCAACCACCTGGCCCAGTTCGGCTTCGCCAGCTACAAGGGCTCGGTGGTCTCGACCAAGCTCAAGGTCACCGGCATCGACCTGTTCTCCGCCGGCGACTTCATGGGCGGCGAAGGCACCGAGACCATCACCCTCTCCGACCCCATCGGCGGCGTCTACAAGAAGCTGGTGATCAAGGACGACGTGCTGGTCGGCGCCTGCCTGTACGGCGACACCGCCGACGGCGGCTGGTACTTCCGGCAGATCCGCGAGAACCACAACGTGGCGCAGATCCGCGACCACTTGATGTTCGGCGAAAGCAGCCTGGGCGACGCCGGCCACCAGGGCCAGAGCAGCGCCGCGAGCATGCCCGACAACGCCGAGGTGTGCGGCTGCAACGGCGTGTGCAAGGGCACCATAGTCAAGGCCATCCAGGAGAACGGCCTGTTCAGCGTCGACGAGGTGAAGAAGCACACCAAGGCGGCCAGCAGCTGCGGCTCCTGCGCCGGCCTGGTGGAGCAGATCCTGATCAGCACCGTGGGCGGCGCGGCGGACGTCAAGCCCAAGAGCGAGAAGGCCATCTGCGGCTGCAGCGAACTCAACCACGGCCAGGTGCGCAAGGCCATCCGCGAGCACCACCTGACCTCCATGGCCGAGGCCATGCGCTTCATGGACTGGAGCACGCCCAACGGCTGCGCCACCTGCCGCCCGGCGCTGAACTACTACCTGATCTCCACCTGGCCGGGCGAGGCGAAGGACGACGCGCAGTCGCGCCTGATCAACGAACGCGCCCACGCCAACATCCAGAAGGATGGCACCTACTCGGTGGTGCCGCGCATGTGGGGCGGCGTGACCAACCCGGCCGAGCTGCGGCGCATCGCCGACGTCGCCGACAAATACAACGTGCCCATGGTCAAGGTCACCGGCGGCCAGCGCATCGACCTGCTGGGGGTGAAGAAGGAAGACCTACCGGCGATCTGGAAGGACCTCGACATGCCCTCCGGGCACGCCTACGGCAAGTCCATCCGCACCGTGAAGACCTGCGTGGGCAGCGAGTTCTGCCGCTTCGGCACGCAGAACTCGACGCAGCTGGGCATCGACCTGGAGCACGACCTGTTCAACATGTGGTCGCCGCACAAGGTCAAGCTCGCCGTCTCCGGCTGCCCGCGCAACTGCGCCGAGGCCGGCATCAAGGACATCGGCATCATCGGCGTGGACTCCGGCTGGGAGCTGTACATCGGCGGCAACGGCGGGATCAAGACCGAGGTGGCGGAGTTCTTCGTCAAGCTCAAGAGCGCCGACGAAGTGCGCGAGTACAGCGGCGCGTTCCTCCAGCTCTACCGCGAGGAAGCCTTCTACCTGGAGCGCACCGTGCACTACCTGCAGCGCGTGGGCATGGAGCACATCAGGAAAGCCGTGCTGGAGGACGCGGAGAACCGCAAGGCGCTCAACGCGCGCCTGCAGTACGCCCTGTCGCTGGAGCAGGACCCGTGGCAACAGCGCATCGAGCAGCCACGGCTGAAGCAGGAATTCGAACGCATCCCGCTCGTGCAACTGGAAAGCGCCTGACCGGCCTGGGAGAACACACCATGAACTGGCAAGACATCTGCGCCCTGGAAGACATCCAGCCGCTGGGCTCGCGCGTGATCGCCGCGCCCCGTGGCGTCATCGCCCTGTTCCGCACCGCCGACGACGAAGTCTTCGCCCTCGACGACCGCTGCCCGCACAAGGGCGGGCCGCTGTCCCAGGGCCTGATCTTCGGCAAGCGGGTGGCCTGCCCGCTGCACAACTGGCAGATCGAGCTGGACAGCGGCAACGCCGTGGCCCCGGACGTCGGCTGCGCCCACCGCCACCCGGTGAAGGTGGAGAACGGCCGCGTGCTGCTGGCCCTGAAAGACCTGGCCGCCTGCGCCTGAGGCGGCCGCGACACGGGAGAGCCCCATGAGCGAACGCCAAGTCACCGCCAGCACCTGCTGCTATTGCGGCGTGGGTTGCGGCGTCCTGATCGAGCACGACGGCGAGCGCATCCTCGGCGTGCGCGGCGACCCGGACCACCCGGCCAACCTCGGGCGCCTGTGCAGCAAGGGTTCCAGCCTGCACCTGACCGGCGACCTGGCCGCCCGCGCGCTGCATCCCGAGCTGCGCCTGGGCAAGCAACTGGCGCGCAGCCGGGTGGACTGGGACAGCGCCCTGGAACACGCCGCCGGGGTGTTCGCCGAAACCATCCGCGAGCATGGCCCGGACAGCGTGGCCTTCTACGTCTCCGGGCAACTGCTGACCGAGGACTACTACGCCTTCAACAAGCTGGCCCGCGCCCTGGTCGGCAGCAACAACATCGACAGCAACTCGCGGCTGTGCATGTCCTCGGCGGTGGTCGGCTACAAGCGCAGCCTCGGCGCCGACGCCCCGCCCTGCTGCTACGAGGACCTGGAGCAGAGCGACTGCGTGCTGATCGCCGGCAGCAACATGGCCTACGCCCACCCGGTGCTGTTCCGCCGGCTGGAGGCGGCCAAGGCGGCGCGGCCGCAGATGAAGGTGATCGTCATCGACCCGCGGCGCACCGACACCTGCGAGCTGGCCGACCTGCACCTGGCGATCCAGCCCGGCACCGACGTGGCGCTGTTCCACGGCATCCTCCACCTGCTGCTCTGGGAAGGCTGGGTGGACCGCGCCTACATCGAGGCCCACACCCAGGGCTTCGACGAGCTGAAGAACCTGGTGCGCGACTACGGCCCGGTGGCGGTGGCGGAAATCTGCGGCATCGCCGTGGAGGACCTGCAACGCTGCGCGCAGTGGATCGGCCATGCGCCGAGCTTCCTCTCGCTGTGGTGCATGGGCCTGAACCAGTCCAGCGCCGGCAGCGCCAAGAACAGCGCGCTGATCAACCTGCACCTGGCCACCGGGCAGATCGGCCGTCCCGGCGCCGGGCCCTTCTCCCTCACCGGCCAGCCCAATGCCATGGGCGGCCGCGAGACCGGCAGCCTGGCCAACCTGCTGCCCGGCCACCGCGACGCCGGCGATGCCGCGCACCGCGCCGAAGTCGCGCGGTACTGGGGCGTCGAAGCGCTGCCGGAGCAGCCCGGGCTGACCGCCATCGAGCTTTTCGACGCAGTGCGCGACGGGCGCATCAAGGCCCTGTGGATCGCCTGCACCAACCCCGCGCAATCCCTGCCGGACCAGGCGCGGGTACGCGAAGCGCTCGCAGCCTGCCCCTTCGTGGTGGTGCAGGAAGCCTTCGCCACCAGCGAGACCTGCCGCTACGCCGACCTGCTGCTGCCGGCCGCCAGTTGGGGCGAGAAGGAAGGCACGGTGACCAACTCCGAGCGCCGCGTCAGCCACGTGCGCCGCGCCGTGCCGGCCCCCGGCGAGGCCCGCACCGACTGGTCCATCGCCTGCGACTTCGCCCGCCGCCTGGAGCGCCGCCTGCGTCCCGGCCGGCCGAGCCTGTTCGACTTCGCCCATCCCCAGGCGCTGTTCGACGAGTACCGCCCGCTCACCCAGGGCCGCGACCTCGACCTGGGCGGCATCAGCTACGCCCTGCTGGATGCGCGCGGCCCGCAGCAATGGCCGCTGCCCGAAGGCGCCAGCCAGGGCCTGAAGCGCCTCTACGCCGACGGCAACTTCGCCACCGCCAACGGCCGCGCCCGCTTCATCGCCGAAGCCTACCGCGCGCCGAAGGAACGCCGCGAGGCGCGCTTCCCGCTGATCCTCAACACCGGCCGGCTGCGCGACCAGTGGCACGGCATGACGCGCACCGGCACCGCCGCCAGCGCCTTCGGCCACGTCGAGGAAGCCTGCCTGGGCCTGCACCCGGCGGAACTGCGCCGGCGGCGCCTGGAAGACGGCCAGTTGGTGCGCCTGAGCAGCCGCCGCGGCAGCCTGGTGCTGCCGGTGCAGGCCGACGACGGCCTGCTGCCCGGCCAGGCCTTCCTGCCCATGCACTGGGGCGAACGCTTCCTCAAGGGCCTGGGGGTGAACGCCCTGACCCTGCCGGCCTTCGACCCGCTGTCGCGGCAGCCGGAACTCAAGCACGCCGCAGTGGAAGTCGCCGCCGTGACGCTGCCCTGGCAGTTCTACGCGCTGGTCGAAGGCGACCTGCAACAACGTTTCGAGGCCCTGCGCCCGCTGTTCGACGGCCTGGACTACGCCAGCTTCACCCTGGCCGGCCGCGAGCGCCCTGCCCTGCAGGTGCGCGCCGCCGCCAGCGCGGCGCCGGACGCCGCTTGGCTGCAGCAGGTCGATGCGCTGCTCGACCTGCTCGACGGCCCGGTGCTGGCCTACGACGACCCGCGCCGCGTCCAGGGCAAGCGGGTGCGCCTGGAAGACGGCCGCATCGCCGGCCTGCGCCTGGCCGGCAGCGGCATCGCCAGCGACTGGCTCAAGGCGCTGTGGCTGTCCGGCGAAAGCGACGCCGACCTGCGCCGCAAACTGCTCGCCCCGCCCGGCGCGCAGGTCGCCGAGGCCAGCGACAAGACCTTGTGCAATTGCAGGAACGTGCGCCTGAGCCAGGTGCGCGAAGGCATCGTCCGCGGCCTGGACCTGGACGGCCTGAAGCGCGAACTGGGCTGCGGCAGCCAATGCGGTTCCTGTGTTCCCGAAATACGGCGGTTGCTGGCCAGCGAAGCCGGCGCCCTCGCCGCCAACGCCTGAGGAGAGAGAAGATGAGTGGAAAAGTCTGGCTGGTCGGCGCCGGTCCCGGCGACCCGGAGCTGCTGACGCTGAAGGCCGTGCGCGCGCTGTCCGGCGCCCAGGTGGTGCTGCTCGACGACCTGGTCAACCCGCAACTGCTGGAGCACTGCCCCGGCGCCCGGGTGGTGCGCGTGGGCAAGCGCGGCGGCTGCCGTTCCACGCCCCAGGATTTCATCCAGCGCCTGATGCTGCGCTACGCCCGCCAGGGCTTCAGCGTGGTGCGCCTGAAAGGCGGCGACCCGTGCATCTTCGGCCGTGGCGGCGAAGAAGCGGCCTGGCTGGAGGCCCGCGGCATCGCCTGCGAGCTGGTCAACGGCATCACCGCCGGGCTGGCCGCCGCCACCTCCTGCGGCATCCCCCTGACCCTGCGCGGCATCAGCCGTGGCGTCACTCTGGTGACCGCACACACCCAGGACGACAGCGAACCGAACTGGCCGGCGCTGGCCCAGTCCGGCACCACCCTGGTGATCTACATGGGCGTGGCACGCCTGGCGGAAGTCCGCGACGGCCTGCTGGCGGGCGGGATGCGCCGGGGCATGCCGGTGGCGATGATCGAAAACGCCTCGCTGCCCCGGCAGCGCGAATGCCGCAGCAGCCTGGGGATGATGCTGGACGACGCCAGCGCCTTCGGCCTGCGCAGCCCGGCCATCCTGGTGATCGGCGAAGTCGCCGCCGAGGCCGCGCTGGAGCTGGCGCGCAGCGCTTGAACGACTGTTCCGAGACGTGGGGCGGATAACCGTTCGCGGTTATCCGCCGTTGGCCGATGCACCGATGCCATCAGGGCTGTAGGAGCGAGCTTGCTCGCGAACGGGGTTTCTCGGTGGCGTAGGTGCTGGGTTCAAGAGCGCCCTCTCCCCAGCCCTCTCCCTGAAGGGAGAGGGGGCTGTCCTGAGCTGCTGGGGAGTTCAGAGTCATCCTGAGACACCTGACCCCACCCCGTCATTCCCGCAGACGCGGGAACCCAGTGACGGGCGGTTGGGTTCGCGAGCAAGCTCGCTCCTACGAAGAGCAAAAGCAAAAGCGCGTTTGCTCTTGGACTTCCAGAGAAACATCCGAGCGCACCGGAACGCCCCTTCAGAAGGCCGAGCGAAACCGGCGCTCAGGAGGTCATGCGACATGGATGTCGCGAGAGCCCCGATGGGCTACAGGGACGTACCCTCGGGGCGGGCCTCCGTGGCGGGGGAATTCGCGAGGGTAGCCCGGCTCCATCGGGCCCGTATGCGGGGCAAGCCTTTTTGGTTCCTTTTGTGGCGTTTGACAAAAGGGACTCGCCCGGGGGGGCGAAACGAGAAACATCAACGCACTCGGTGCGGCGCGCTACACCCAAACAAGACGTCTCTGGGTTATTCCCCCTCGGGCCAGCGCAAGCGCTGTTCGCGATGAAGCCGCGTCCCGCGTCCGCGGGAATGACGATGGGGAGATGGGAGCACAGAGCCAAGAACCACAAACGAAGCCCTCTCCCAAGCACCTGAACAGACTTTTTCGCAGGCAAAGAAAAACCCGGCCTAGGCCGGGTTTTTCCTGGAACTCAGACCAATTACTGCTGCTTGGCCTGGGCTTCCACTTCGGCTTCTACGCGACGGTTGACGGCGCGGCCTTCAGCGGTGCTGTTGTCAGCAACCGGACGGCTCTCACCATAACCAACGGCGTTCACGCGGCCGCCTTCCACACCGTACTCGTTGACCAGCACGTCACGAACGGCGTTGGCGCGACGCTCGGACAGTTTCTGGTTGTAGGCGTCGGTGCCGACGGAGTCGGTGTGGCCTTCAACGGTGGTGGAGGTGGACGGGTACTGCTTCATGAAGTCAGCCAGGTTCTTGATGTCAGCGTAGCTGTTCTCTTTGACCTTGGACTTGTCGAAGTCGAACTTGACGTCCAGCTGGACGCGGACGACTTCAGCGACGGCCGGGCAGCCGTTGGCGTCAACGGTGACGTTGGCCGGGGTGTTCGGGCACTTGTCGACGTTGTCGCAGACGCCGTCGTGGTCTTCGTCGGAGCAGACTTCAGCGACCGGCTCCGGAGCCGGGGCCGGCTTGGCGCCGCCACCGAAGTTCATGCCGACGCCGACGCCAGCCATCCACTCGCCCTGGTGACCGTTGTCACGCTTCTCCAGGCCGTACTGGCCGTCGAGGCTGGCCTTGGCGAAGAAGTTCTCGGTGAAGTAGTACTTCAGGCCGGCGCCGATGTTGGCCATGGTCAGGTTCTGACGGCCGCCGTTCTCGCTGTTGACGTTGGTCAGGCTCTGGTGACCGATGCCGGCGGAAACGTACGGACGCAGGCCGACACCCGGGGTACCGAAGTGGTAGATGGCATCCAGGGAAGCCAGGTTGCCATGGACCTTCTTGTTGCCGGACTCGTAGGTGCCACGAATGTCGTGGTATTCACCGTAGGAGAGCGCCAGCTCGACGTCGTCGGTCAGGAAGTAGCCGACGGAACCGCCGTAGAGGTCCCCGTTCTTCATGTTGCGGGTGCTGTCAGTGAAGTAGCGCTTGCCGAAGGCTTCGGCTTCGACTGCGCCTTGGCCTTGAGCGAAAGCATTCACGGCGGAAGCAGCGATCATGGAGCCGATCACGACGCCCAGGGTGTTCTTCAGTTTCATCCGTTAAATCCCCATCTTGGTGGTCAGTAAGCCGATGACCGCCGACAAAAGGCAGGCCATACAACTTGCGGGCAAGTTTATCAGAACTTGCGAATTAGAGAGACAACATTTACCCAACTATGTTTCGGATATGCCCGAAAACTTTTCGCGCAGCCGATCCAGTGCACGCTTGTATCGCATCTTAGTCGCACTCAGGCCCATGTGCATGATGTCGGCGATCTCCTGGAATTCAAGCTCTGCGACAAATCGTAGCACCAGAATTTCCCGATCGATGGGATTGACATGTACCAGCCATCGGTCCAGGCCGCCTCGCTCCTCGACCTTCGGCGCCTTCTCCTCGGAAGCCTCCTCGAGCGGGTCCAGGCTCAGCGCATCGAGCAGCCGGCGCTTTCGTCTTTCCTTGCGATATTGGGTTATGCACTCGTTGTAAGTGATGCTGTACAACCAAGTTTTGAACTTCGATTTGCCCTCGAAGTTCTTCAATCCATACAGCACCTTGAGCATCACTTCCTGGCACACGTCGTCGGCATCCCGATCGTTGCCCAGATAGCGCGCGCAGACGTTGAACAGCGTGCGCTGGTATCGGCGCATCAGCTCCTCGTACGCCCGGGTGACGTGGAACAGCTCGTCATGGGCGCGCTCCACCAGCTCCTCGTCGGTCAGCTGGCGCGGGTCGTAGCGCTGGGACAATGGTTGCGGCTTGTTCAAGTCGGGTTCGGGCCAGGTCATGTCGGCCGCCGACGCGGCTTTCGCGAAGCGGCGTCGGCGTTGCACGGGATCATCTCAGCGGCTGGTCACACGGCGCTCGAGGAGCACGCGGTTGGCAATGGACACCAACTCGCCCTCATCGGTCATCAGAATAGTCTTGATGGTGCCGATTTCTTCGATGATGCCTTCGACATCGTCCACTTTCACCTCTTGCCCGACCTGGTACAGCTCGCGCACGTAGATACCGGCGATGATCTGCCCGGCGATCTCCCGGCTGCCCAGGCCCAGGGCCAGGGCGGCGGCGAGGCCGACGGTGATCAGCACGATGGCGATGATGTAGTTGAGCAGGTCGGTCTTGACCTCGAGCTGGCCGACGGCCACCGAGATGCTGATGATGATCACCAGCCACTGGGCCACGCGCCCCAGGCCGCCGGCGTATTCCAGGCCCACGCCCTCGGCGGCGCCGCGCACCACGCTGTTGAGCAACTGCGCCAGGAGCACGCCGACGATCAGCACCAGGGCCGCGCCGAACACCTTGGGCAGGTACAGGGCGAGCACGTCGAGGGTGGCGGAGACGCGCTGCAGGCCCAGGGATTCGGCGGCGGAGACCAGGAACACCAGCAGCACGAACCAGTAGACGATCTTGCCCACCAGGGTCGAGACCGGCACCTGGATGCCGATGCGGGCCATCAGCTTGGTCAGGCCGGTGCCGCCCATCAGGCGGTCCAGGCCGAGCTTGGCCAGCAGCTTGGACAGCAGGGCGTCGAGCAGCTTGGCCACGACGAAGCCCAGCAGCACCACCACCAGGGCGCCGAGCAGGTTCGGGATGAACCCGGCGAGCTTGCCCCACAGGGTGTTCATGGCGGTGAGCAGGCTTTGCGTCCAGATATCGAATTGCATCTTCAGTCGGCCTTGTCAGCGGAAGGGGCGGAATTCTGCGGGCGCCGGGACACCGGCGCAAGGTGGGCGGCGCCGCGGCTTACGCCCAGGCTCAGGGCTTGCAGCCAGTGGCCCATGAGGCTGAACAGGTCGCCGGCGCCGACCTGGCGGTTGGCGGTCTTCAGCACGCGACCCAGGCGCGCGTCTTCCTCCGGCTCCTGGTCCGGCATGCGCAGCAGGTTGCGCAGGGATTCTTCGAACGGATCGTGCATGCACAGCTCTCCTTCGTGTGCTGCCTTGACGCAGCCACACCCCCACAAGTCACATCAGAGCCAGCGCAGGCGGCGGAAGATCCACCACTGGGTCGCGGCGATCACGGCCATCAGCAGGCAGGCCATGGCGAAGCCGTGCGGCGCGCTGGAGCCCGGAATCCCGCCTACGTTGATGCCCAGAAGCCCGGCCACGAAACTCATGGGCAGGAAAAAGCCGGTGATGATACCAAGAATGTACATGGTCTTGTTCATCCGCTCGGTGATCCGCCGGTGCTCGGCCTCCTGGATCAGCGAGATGCGCTCGCGCACCAGCTCCAGTTCCTCGAGGTTGCGCGTCAGGCGGTTGTACAGCTCGTTCCAGTAGTCGGCGTCGTCGCCCAGCGTCCAGGACAACTTGATCCGCGTGAGCTGCGAGTAGATGTCGCGCTGCGGCGCCAGGTAGCGCCGCAGGCCCGCGGAGCGCCGGCGCAGGGCGCGCAGCTCGGCCTGGTCGGGCACGTTGCGCTCGTCTTCCTCGATGGCCTCCTCCATGGCGTCGAGTTCGTCGGCCAGGCCGCCGATCAGGGTATCGATGCGGTCGGTGAGGTAGTGCGCCAGGCTCAGCACCAGCTCCGAGGCGTTCTTCGGGCCGCGCCCGGCGGCCAGGTCCTGGCGCAGGTCGGCCACTGCCTTGAGCGGGCGCAGGCGCAGGGAGATCACCCGCTGCTTCTCGGCGAACACCCGCAGCGAGACCATGTCCTCGGGCACCGCGCCGGGGTTGAGGTTGACTCCGCGCAGGAACAGCAGCAGGCGCTCGGCGCCCAGGTCCAGCAGGCGCGGGCGGGTCGCCTCCTCCAGCAGCAGGTCGCAGGTGAATTCGTTCAACCCGCTGGAGTCGCGCAGCCAGGACTGCGCCTCGGGGACGCCGCGGTCCCAGTGCACCCAGAGGCTTTCCTCGGGCTTGAGGTCCAGCAGCGGCAGTTCGCTGCGGGAAATCTGCCGGCCGCCGCCGTGGCCATCGAGGACGTAGCCGTAGATCAGCCCACGCTCGGTGCCGCTTTCGTATTGCTGCATCGCCTGTTCCAGAAATGCCATGAAGTGCCGGGCGCCGCCGGCGGGCTCGACCATTGACCGGCGAAGGCGCCCGGCGTTCAGCTCACTCGGGCATTTTCAGGGCCTGGGGGGAGACGATGATGCCGTTGTTGTCGGCGTAGACAAACTCGCCCGGACGGAAAGTGATGCCGCCGAAGGTCACGGCCACGTTGAGGTCGCCGATGCCGCGCTTGTCGGTCTTCATCGGGTGGCTGGCCAGGGCCTGCACGCCCAGGTCGGTCTGCGCGATCACGTCGACGTCGCGGATGCAGCCGTAGACCACGATGCCTTCCCAGCCGTTCTTCGCCGCCTTCTCGGCCAGCATGTCGCCCAGCAGCGCGCGGCGCAGCGAGCCGCCGCCGTCGACCACCAGCACCTTGCCCTTGCCGTCCTTGTCCACCTGCTCCTTGACCAGCGAGTTGTCCTCGAAGCACTTGATGGTGACGATCTCGCCGCCGAAGGAGTCGCGACCGCCGAAGTTGCTGAACATGGGCTCGACGACCTGGACCAGGTCGGGATAGGCATCGCACAGATCAGGGGTGACGTATTGCATGGAGAGACTCCTTGGAGTGTCGGGATGAACCTGCGGCGGACCGGCGGAGCGGCGATGAAGCCCGGAATGACCGGAACCCGGCTTGGCGTCACAGTCTAGCGACTGTCACGCCATCCGCCTACGCCCGCCGCCCCGCTCTGCGGCTTGGCGCCTTTCGCCGGGAGGCACGCGTAGGGCGCATAACGCCTACGGCGTTATCCGCCGTTTGGCCTTGATTGCCGGCGGCGCCAGGGTTGACCTGGGCGTTGGCTGTAGCCTCGGTGTATCGGCGGATAACCGCGAACGGTTATTCGCCCTACGCCGCCCCACCTGCACCATTCCCCTGCGCACGAAATCGCGGGCAGGGCCCGCTCCTACAGCCCACCGGATGGCACGGTATTCCTCCCCCCGTAGGAGCGGACCTTGTCCGCGATAACCGGACGTCCCGCGCGAATCGCGGATAAGATCCGCTCCTACGCTGCCCCACCCGCGTCACTCCCCTGTAGGAGCGCGCCCTGCGCGCGAAATCGCGGGCAGGGCCCGCTCCCAGCTCGCCGGATGGCACGGTATTCCTCCCCCCGTAGGAGCGGACCTTGTCCGCGATAGCCGGACGTCCCGGCGCGGATCGCGAATAAGATCCGCTCCTACGCCGCCCCACCCGCGTCATTCCCCTGTAGGAGCGCGCCCTGCGCGCGAAATCGCGGGCAGGGCCCGCTCCTACAGGTCGCCGGGAGGCACGGTATCCGCCCCCCGTAGGAGCGGACCTTGTCCGCGATAGCCGGACGCCCCGGCGCGATTCGCGGATGAGATCCGCTCCTACGCTGCCCCACCCACGGCATTCCCCTGTAGGAGCGCGCCCTGCGCGCGAAATCGCGGGCAGGGCCCGCTCCTACAGCCCGCCGGATGGCACGGTATTCCTCCCCCCGTAGCGGACCTTGTCCGCGATAGCCGGCCATCCCGGCGCGATTCGCGGATGAGGTCCACTCCTACGCTGCCCCACCCGCGCCATTCCCCTGTAGGAGCGCGCCCTGCGCGCGAAATCGCGGGCAGGGCCCGCTGGCGAGTATGGCTCGCTCCTACGAAAAGCACCTCGGCGCCGCCTGTAATCCTACGGGTTGCCGGGAGGCAGGGCCTGGTGCTGCAGCCAGTGCAGGACCCGCGGCCAGACCTCGCGCTGGGCGCCCTTGCTCACCAGCATCTCGACGTGCCCGAAGTTTTCCGAAAAGCCCTGCCGGCGCCCCAGGCAGAGGTACTCACGGACTTCCGAGCCGAACTGTTCGAACAGCTTGCGGCAGGCCCAGGGCGGGTCCTGGCGGTCGCCCTCGGCGCTGACCGCCAGCACCGGCGCCGTCACCTTGGCCAGGCCGCCCCACCAGTCATTGTCGCGCTCGCCGAAGCGGCCGAACAGGCCATGCCAGCGCAAGGCCTCCAGGGCCAGGCCGATGGGCTCGTCCTCCGGGCCGCGGCGCAGGCGCGGGCCGGGGATCACGCCCATGCGCTTGAGCAGCAGGCGCCCGCCCCAGGCCACCGGCGGCAGCTTCAGCACCCAGTAGTCGCGGCTGACCTGGCTGCCGAACAGCGCCACGCTGGCGGCCTGTTCCGCCGCCAGGTAGCCGCCGCCGAGGGCCGCCGCCAGGCTGGTGCCGCCCAGGGAATGGCCGATCCAGTGCGGCGCCCGGCCGCTCTGCTCGACGACGAAGTCGGCGATGGCCGGCAGGTCGAAGCGCGCGTAGGCGGCGACGCTGTTGCGCGAATAGTCGAGGTTGCGCGGCGACAGGCCGTGGCCGCGCATCTCCGGTATCCACACGTCGAAGCCGGCGCGCGCCAGGTACGGCCCCAGGCCGATGGCCTTGGGCGAGTACCAGAAGCGCCGGTTGGAGAAGCTGCCGTGCACCAGGATCACCGGCGCGCCGCGCTGCTCGCGGCCCGGCAGGCCCAGGCGGGTCAGCGCCAGTTCGACGCTGGGGTCGGGGCTGTTGTTGGGTTTCAGGCGGTAGACGTCCTCGGTGAGGTCGCCACGCAGGTCGGCGCTGACGAGCGCCACGGGAAAGAGTCGGCTACTGCTGTGCATGTCGTGGAATGGGTTGGCACGAAAAAAGGGCGGGTGCAAGCACCCGCCCTTCCTGAACCCGCAGGTTCGGTTGGCGTCAGGCCTGGCCTTCGGCCAGGAAGAACCAGGTGTCGAGCACCGAGTCGGGGTTCAGCGAGACGCTCTCGATGCCCTGCTCCATCAGCCACTTGGCCAGGTCCGGGTGGTCCGAGGGGCCCTGGCCGCAGATGCCGATGTACTTGCCGGCCTTGTTGCACGCCTGGATAGCGTTGGCCAGCAGCTTCTTGACCGCCGGGTTACGCTCGTCGAACAGGTGCGCGACGATGCCCGAGTCGCGGTCCAGGCCGAGGGTCAGCTGGGTCAGGTCGTTGGAGCCGATGGAGAAGCCATCGAAGAACTCCAGGAACTCCTCGGCCAGCAGGGCGTTGGACGGCAGTTCGCACATCATGATGACCTTCAGGCCGTTCTCGCCGCGCTTCAGGCCGTTGGTGGCCAGCAGTTCGACCACCTGGGAAGCCTCGCCGAGGGTGCGCACGAAGGGCACCATCAGCTCGACGTTGGTCAGGCCCATCTCGTTGCGGACCTTCTTCATCGCCCGGCATTCCAGCTCGAAGCAGTCGCGGAAGGATTCGCTGATGTAGCGCGAGGCGCCGCGGAAGCCAAGCATCGGGTTCTCTTCTTCCGGCTCGTAGAGCTTGCCGCCGATCAGGTTGGCGTACTCGTTGGACTTGAAGTCCGACAGGCGCACGATGACCTTCTTCGGCCAGAAGGCCGCGGCCAGGGTGCTGACGCCCTCGACCAGCTTCTCGACGTAGAAGCCCACCGGGTCGTCGTAGCCGGCGATGCGCTTCTCGACGCTTTCCTTGATGTCGGCCGGCAGGCTGGCGAAGTTCAGCAGCGCCTTGGGGTGCACGCCGATCATGCGGTTGATGATGAATTCCAGGCGGGCCAGGCCCACGCCCTCGTTGGGCAGTTGGGCGAAGTCGAAGGCGCGGTCCGGGTTGCCGACGTTCATCATGATCTTGAACGGCAGCTCGGGCATGGCGTCCACCGAGTTCTGGCGCACGTCGAAGCCCAGCTGGCCTTCGTAGATCAGGCCGGTGTCGCCTTCGGCGCAGGACACGGTGACCTGCTGGCCGTCCTTCAGCACGGCGGTGGCGTTGCCGCAGCCGACCACGGCCGGGATGCCCAGTTCACGGGCGATGATCGCCGCGTGGCAGGTACGCCCGCCGCGGTTGGTGACGATGGCGCTGGCGCGCTTCATCACCGGCTCCCAGTCCGGGTCGGTCATGTCGGAGACCAGCACGTCGCCGGGCTGCACCTTGTCCATCTCGGAGACGTCGTGGATGACCTTCACCGGGCCTGCGCCGATGCGCTGGCCGATGGCGCGGCCTTCCACCAGGACCTTGCCCTTCTCCTTGAGCAGGTAGCGCTCCATCACGGTGGCGCTGGAACGGCTCTTCACGGTTTCCGGGCGGGCCTGGACGATGTACAGCTTGCCGTCGTCGCCGTCCTTCGCCCATTCGATGTCCATCGGGCGCTGGTAGTGCTTCTCGATGATCAGCGCCTGCTTGGCCAGTTCGGTGACCTCGGCGTCGGACAGGGCGAAGCGCGCGCGGTCGGCCTTCTCCACGTCGACCACCTTGACCGACTTGCCGGCCTTGGCTTCGTCGCCGTAGATCATCTTGATCGCCTTGCTGCCCAGGTTGCGGCGCAGGATCGCCGGGCGGCCGGCTTCCAGGGTGGGCTTGTGCACGTAGAACTCGTCGGGGTTCACCGCGCCCTGCACCACGGTCTCGCCGAGGCCGTAGGCGCCGGTGATGAACACCACGTCACGGAAGCCGGACTCGGTGTCCAGGGTGAACATCACCCCGGCGGTGCCGGTTTCCGAGCGGACCATGCGCTGCACACCGGCGGACAGGGCGACCAGCTTGTGGTCGAAGCCCTGGTGCACGCGGTAGGCGATGGCACGGTCGTTGAACAAGGAGGCGAAGACTTCCTTGGCCGCGCGGATCACGTTGTCCACGCCGCGGATGTTCAGGAAGGTCTCCTGCTGGCCGGCGAAGGAGGCGTCCGGCAGGTCTTCGGCGGTGGCCGAGGAACGCACGGCCACGGCCATGTTGTCGTTGCCGCCGGCCATCTCGGCGAAGGCCTTGCGGATGTCGGCGTCCAGCTGGGCGGGGAACTCGGCGTCCATCACCCACTGGCGAATCTGCGCGCCGGTCTTGGCCAGGGCGTTGACGTCGTCGACATCGAGGGCGTCCAGGGCGGCGTGAATGCGGTCGTTCAGGCCACTCTGCTCGAGGAAGTCACGGTAGGCCTGGGCGGTGGTGGCGAAACCACCGGGAACCGAAACCCCAGCACCGGCGAGGTTGCTGATCATTTCGCCCAGGGATGCGTTCTTGCCCCCCACACGTTCGACATCATGGACGCCGAGCTTATCGAGGGAAACTACGTACTCTACCAAGGTGATCTCTCCACTGAATGTTGGAAAAGCTCAAACGGGCCACCGCGACACCGCCCCTTTCTGGCCGCGGCCAGAAAAATAAGTGACAATGCCCCGGCAGGAGGCCTTGCAAAAGCGCGGCCTATCATACTCAGGATTCTTTCCTACATTAAGGCCCGCAGCGCAATGAAACGTACGGCTTTCTTCATTTCCGACGGAACCGGCATCACCGCCGAAACCCTCGGCCAGAGTCTTCTTGCGCAGTTCGAGAACATCCATTTCCACAAACTGACGCGACCGTACATCGACACCGAAGAAAAAGCGCGCGTCATGGTACAGCAAATCAACGCGGCTGCGCAGGCGGACGGCGCCCGCCCGATCATCTTCGACACCATCGTCAACCGTGAGATCCGGGCGGTCCTGGCCCAGTCGAACGGCTTCATGATCGACATCTTCTCGACCTTTTTGTCCCCTCTGGAGCAGGAATTATCCGCGGACTCGTCGTATTCCGTCGGAAAATCCCACAGCATCGGCCACAATCCGCACTACATGGAGCGGATCGACGCGGTCAACTTCGCCCTCGACAACGACGACGGCGCCCGCACCCACTACTACGACAAGGCCGACCTGATCCTGGTCGGCGTGTCGCGCTGCGGCAAGACGCCCACCTGCCTCTATATGGCAATGCAATATGGCATTCGTGCGGCGAACTATCCGCTGACCGAGGAGGACATGGAGCGCCTGCAGCTGCCCAACGCCCTCAAGCCCTACAAGGGCAAGCTGTTCGGCCTGACCATCGACCCCGACCGGCTCACCGCCATCCGCAACGAGCGCAAGCCCAACAGCCGCTACGCCAGCTTCGCCCAGTGCGAGTTCGAGGTGCGCGAGGTGGAGAACCTGTTCCGCCGCGAGAACATCGCCTACATCAATTCCACCCATTTCTCGGTGGAGGAGATCGCCGCCAAGATCATGGTGGAGAAAGGCGTCGAGCGCCGCCTGAAGTAGCCCCACACGGCCCTGTGAACCGGCTCACGCTGCCGCCCGCCGGGGCCTGGCGGGTGTCGTCACACGGCACCTGCGTGCTAGAATCGCGCCCCGCATCCCTCCTGGGGGGCCCAGGCCCCGGCCAAGGATGACTCGCCCGCAGGCCGTGGCGTTTGCCGGATGTACCCGTTCACTGGCCTACGGCCCCCAGCGCTCAGGACTTATGAGACTCAAGCCCACAGCCCTGCTGCTCCTGATTTTCCTGGCGGCCTTCGGCGGCCCCGCCGGCGCCGCCGGCAAGACCGTCTACGGGCTCATCGAATACGCCCACATCGGCCAGCTCGACCAGGTGCTGGCGGCCAAGCTCGACACCGGCGCCAAGACCGCCTCCCTGAGCGCCCGCGACATCAAGCGCTTCAAGCGCGACGGCGAAACCTGGGTGCGCTTCTACCTGGCCACCGACACCGCCGACAGCCAGCCGCTGGAGCGGCCGCTGGCGCGCATCAGCAAGATCAAGCGGCGCCACGGCGACTTCGACCCCGACGAGGGCAAGGCCTACACCGCGCGTCCGGTCATCGAGCTGGACGTCTGCCTGGGCAGGCTGCGCCGCACCATCGAAGTGAACCTTACCGACCGCAGCGCATTCCAATATCCCCTGCTGATCGGCTCCGACGCGCTCAAGCGCTTCGGCGCCCTGGTCGACCCCAGCCTGAAATACGCCGCCGGCCAGCCCGGCTGCCCCGTTGCGAAACCTGCCGAGTAAAGCCCATGCGCTCCATCAACCTGCACCTGAAGATCCTGATCGCCATCCTGGTGGTCCTGGGCGTTTCCATCACCGCCTACCAGATCTTCATCCTCGGCATCCCCATGACCGAGGCGGAAACCGACGACCTGTGGAACATCGACGCCAAGGTCGAGTTCCTCGCCGCGCCGAAGACCCCGGTCAAGGTGCAGATGTTCGTGCCGCCGCTGACCCAGGGCTACGTCAGCCTCAACGAGAGCTTCGTCTCGAACAACTACGGGGTGAGCATCAACCGCGCCGACGGCAACCGCAAGGTGACCTGGTCCTCGCGCCGCGCCAACGGCAAGCAGACGCTCTACTACCGCCTGGTGCTGACCAAGCGCTTCAGCGGCGAGCAACCCAAGGAAAAAGGCCCGATCTTCCGTGACAGCCCGCCCCTGGAAGGCCCGGAGAAGATCGCCGCCGAAGCGCTGATCGCGCCCATCCGCCAGCACTCGGCGGACATCGAGACCTTCGTCAGCGAAACCATCAAGCGCGCCAACAACCTGGCCGACGACAACGTCAAGCTGCTGCTGGCCGGCGACACCAGCCTGGAGAAGCGCTCGTACATCGTCGAGACCCTGCTGGCCCAGGCCCACGTGCCCATGGAGCGCGTGCACACCCTGCGCCTGCTGGCCAACCAGGCGCAGAGCCCGGAACTGTGGCTGCGCAGCTACAACGGCAAGGACTGGCTGTACTTCAACCCGGAAACCGGCGAGCGCGGCCTGCCCGCCGACCGCCTGATCTGGTGGCTGGGCGACGAGCCGCTGCTGGCGGTGGAAGGCGGCAAGAAGGCACTGATCAGCTTCAGCCTGAACAACAGCGAGATGAACGCCATCCGCCTGGCCAAGCTGACCAACGAGAACACCGACGCGTCCTTCCTCGACTACTCGCTGTACGGCCTGCCGCTGTCCACCCAGCAGACCTTCCAGATCATGATCATGATCCCCTTCGGCGTGCTGGTGATCCTGGTCCTGCGCAACCTGATCGGCATCCAGACCCTCGGCACCTTCACCCCGGTGCTGATCGCCCTCGCCTTCCGCGAGACCGGCCTGCAGTGGGGCATCGGCCTGTTCACCGTGATCACCGCCCTGGGCCTGTCGCTGCGCTCGTACCTCGAGCACCTGAAGCTGCAGATGCTGCCGCGGCTGTCGGTGGTGCTGACCTTCGTGGTGGTGATGATCGCCGCCATCAGCCTGCTCAGCCACCGCCTGGGCTTCGAGAGCGGCCTGTCGGTGGCGCTGTTCCCCATGGTGATCCTGACCATGAGCATCGAGCGCCTGTCGATCACCTGGGAAGAACGCGGCGCCGCGCACGCCATGAAGGCGGCGGTGGGCACCCTGTTCGCCGCGGCCCTGGCGCACATCCTGATGCGCGTGCCGGAGCTGGTGTACTTCGTGTTCACCTTCCCGGCGGTGCTGCTGCTCCTGGTGGCCTTCATGCTGGCGATGGGTCGCTACCGCGGCTACCGCCTGACCGAGCTGTTCCGCTTCAAAGCCTTCCTGAAGGACTGAGCCATGTTCGGCCTGATCAAGCGGTGGAAAGCCCTGGAAGCCAAGGGCATCATGGGCATCAACCGGCGCAACGCGGACTTCGTGCTGAAGTACAACAAGCGCCACCTGTACCCGATCGTCGACGACAAGATCATCACCAAGGAACGCGCCATCGCCGCCGGCATCCACGTGCCGGAGATGTACGGGATCATCTCCACCGAGAAGGAGATCGAGAAGCTCGATTCCATCATCGGCGAGCGCAACGACTTCGTCATCAAGCCGGCGCAGGGCGCCGGCGGCGACGGCATCCTGGTGATCGCCGACCGTTTCGAGGGCAACTTCAAGACCGTCTCCGGGCGCATCATCAGCCGCGAGGAGATCGAGTACCAGCTCTCCAGCATCCTCACCGGCCTGTACTCCCTGGGCGGGCACCGCGACCGCGCGCTGATCGAGTACCGCGTCACCCCCGACCAGATCTTCCGCAGCATCAGCTACGAAGGCGTGCCGGACATCCGCATCATCGTCCTCATGGGCTACCCGGTGATGGCCATGCTGCGCCTGCCGACGCGCCAGTCCAACGGCAAGGCCAACCTGCACCAGGGCGCCATCGGCGTGGGCGTGGACCTGGCCACCGGCATCACCCTGCAGGGCACCTGGCTGAACCGCAAGATCGCCAAGCACCCGGACACCACCAACGCGGTGGACGGCGTGCAGCTGCCGCACTGGGACGGCTTCATGAAGCTGGCCGCCGGCTGCTACGAGTTGTGCGGCCTGGGCTACATCGGCGTGGACATGGTGCTGGACCAGGACAAGGGCCCGCTGATCCTCGAACTCAACGCCCGCCCCGGGCTGAACATCCAGATCGCCAACGACTGCGGCCTGACCGGCCGCGCCCAGGCGGTGGAGGCCCACCTGGTGGAGCTGCAGGCCAAGGGCGTGCAGGAGACACCGGAGGAGCGGGTGCGTTTCTCGCAGAAGCTGTTCGGGCATGTGCCGACGCGGGAGATCTGAGGCGGGCCAGGGGCTTTTCGTAGGAGCGAGCTTGCTCGCGAACAGTAGTTACCGGTGAGCTAAGTGTTGGGTTCAAGAGCCCCTCTCCCCAACCCTCTCCCGCAAGCGGGAGAGGGGGCCGTTCGGAGTGGGCGGGGAGTTTGGAGTCATCCTGAAACTCCTCACTCCCCTCGTCATTCCCGCGAACGCGGGACGCGGCTTCATCGCGAAGCTTGCGCTGGCCCGAAGGGGAATAACCCAGTTGCCTTGGCTTGGGTGTTTCTGCGCCGCACCGAGTCTGCCCGACCTTCTTGTTTCTCCCCCTCGGGCGAGTCCCTTTTGTCAAACGCCACAAAAGGAACCAAAAAGGCTTGCCCCGACATACGGGCCCGATGGAGCCGGGCTACCCTCGCGAAT